>CALFTO010000071.1 GCA_937916195.1 uncultured Clostridia bacterium | reverse complement strand
TTTTATCTACCATTAGGTGCTTTTTTGTACTGTCCGCACAATTTGGGGCAGTTCAATTTGAGCCGCTTTATTTATATGATTATCCAAAGAAATCAAAGCCGAAAAATCCGCCTGAAGAGTTTGTTGACTCCTCTTCTTCAGTTGGTGGCTCGGTGCTTGGGGGTGCTCCCCAAACCTGAATATAAACCTCTGTTCCCTTGATTTTGCTTGAGCCCTGTTCGGGAGTTACCTCATAAACCGTGCCCTCGTCATAATCACCGTTATTTTCTTTTTCAATTATATTCACAACAAAGCCTGCTTTTTCAAGGGACTCTTTTGCGAAATCCACATTAAGTCCTTCAACGGGAGGAATTGTCACATATTCTGGACCTTTACTTACTACAAAAGTGATTTTTGTGCCCATTTCAACCTCTTTACCGGGCTCAATGCTTTGAGAAATAATATATCCCTTTTCAACGGTTGTGCTGTATTCACTTGTTGAACTGATTGTAAAACGCTCGTTCTGAACAGGATTTTGTGCAATCATATCATATGAAGAATTCACAAAGTTCGGAACCTCAATCATTTCGGGAGCATTTGTTGATGCTTCAGCTGACGGCTCTTCATTATTATCCCCTGCAAAATGCTCATAAGCCATAAAGCCTGCGAAAAACAGAAGACCAATACCGAGAATGATAAGGAATGTAATAAGAACAGTTCTTGCAGGGTTGCTGCCTGCGTCTTCAACAATTACCTCGTGAACCTCTTTTTTCTCGGGTTTAGGAACACTTGCACCGGAATATGACGAAACCACATTGCCGGGAGTTGCTGAAAGCTCTTCGCGGAGAGTTTCAATATCCTTTGTTCTGTCCTCAGGGTCAACCTGTAAGCCGTTCATAAGGGCATTGATAACATAAACAGGAATAATCTCAGCATAGCGGGCTGGGATAATCAATTGGTCGTTCATTGAGCGAGTTACGGCATCCTGCGGAACACTGCCCACAAGTGAACGGAAAAGCACCGCACAGAATGAATAAACATCTGACCAATTGCCGTTTTCATAAGAATAACTGTATTGTTCAATGGGTGTGTATCCCTCAAAAAGTTCGGGAGAAAGCTCACTACCCTCAACACGAGCCTCTTGAATTGAAAAGCCCCAAAGACGAAGCTTGCCGTCACGACCAATCATCAGATTATCGGGGTTAATGCCGTTGTGGGTAATGCCCAATTTATGAAGTGCAGAAAGAGTTGAAAGCACGGGCATAAAAAGCACCTTTGCTTTTTCCCAGTTAAGATAACCTGTCTGGCTTTTAAGCAAAAATTCGCGAAGTGAAATACTTTCAATATATTCGGTAACCGCATAGGCGGTATTATTCTCTTCAACAATGTCGATTACGGGCACAAGTGCTGAAAGTCCGCGCACGCGGGCAAGACTGCGCCATAATTTCAAAAATTTATTGAGATATTTATAGTAAAACTCTGCCCATTGCTCTTTAATATTAAGCTCGGTTTCACCGAAACTGCGGTCAACGAACTTTTCGGGCAAAAATTCGCGGATTAAAACGGGAGCTTTACGGTCCACGTCATAAGCCATATATGTAGCGCCCTCACTGTTTGATGAGAGCATTTTGCCAACAATATATTTATTACCGATTGGTGTTTTTAAAGGAAGATAAGGAGAAATTTGCGGAGAATCAACGTAATATCCACATCTTGGGCACTGTTTTTCGCCGTAAAGCTCATTCATACAGCTCATACAAAGATTATCGATATTCATTTTGCCGCCCCTTTCTTAATTTTGTCTAAAGAATATAATATCAAATACTACGGTGCATTGTCAAATTACAGATTGATTACATTAGGTCTCATCAGACAATACTGCTTCGGCACATTTCACACCGTCAACTGCCGCTGAAACAATTCCGCCCGCATAGCCCGCACCCTCACCGCAAGGGTAAAGTCCGCGGATATTGGTCTGATAAAATTCATCACGAAGAATTCGCACCGGTGACGAGCTTCTCGTTTCGGGGGCAGTAAGCACTGCATCTTCCATTGCGAAGCCTTTGAGTTTTTTATCCATCTGCACCAATGCGTCACGCATTGTATTTACCACCTTTTCGGGTAAAACTGCGCTGATATCACCCATTGCCACTCCCGTTGGGAATGAGGGCTTAACAGAGCCGAGCTTTGTGGATTTTTGTCCCTTTAAGAAATCGCCAACAAGGGTTGCGGGGGCAGTATAATCACCACCGCCCATTTTGAATGCTTTTTGCTCAATTTCGCGCTGAAGCTGAAAGCCTGAAAGCACATGCTCACTTGGGAAATCTTCGGGATTGACGCCCACAAGAATTGCAGAGTTTGCATTTTCTTTGTCGCGAGCATATTCACTCATACCGTTGGTTACTACCCCGCCTTTTTCTGAAGAAGCGCAAACAACCGTACCGCCGGGACACATACAGAAGGTATACGCACCTCTGCCGTGAGGTGGGTGACAAGCCAACTTATAATCTGCCGCACGAAGCTTCGGGTGATTTTTAAACTCACCATATTGCACAGTATTTATGAATTCCTGCGGATGCTCAATTCTCGCGCCCACAGAAAACGGCTTTTGCATCATATTGATGCCTTTATTATAAAGCATTTCGATTGTGTCGCGTGCAGAATGACCGATTGAAAGAATAAGAGCGTCTGTTTCAATATCTCTTTCTCTGCCGTTTTTATCGCGAATTGTTATGCCGTGAATGTATCCATTTGCAACTATAACATCAATAAGCTGAGTGTCAAAAAGCACCGCACCGCCCAATTCAATGATTTCTTCACGAATTGATTTCACAACATTTTTAAGCTTATCTGTACCAATGTGTGGCTTGGCATTTGTGAGGATATCTTCGGGCGCACCGTGTTTCACAAATTCCTCAAAAACAAAACGGCAACGACTGTCTTTAATGCCTGTTGTGAGCTTGCCGTCAGAGAATGTGCCTGCACCGCCCTCGCCATACTGAATATTTGAATTCTCATTCAAAATTCTGTTGGTCCAGAAATTGTTAACATAGTCCGTTCTTTTATCAATGTCACTGCCACGCTCAAAAATAATGGGTCTGTGACCACTTCGAGCAAGAATAAGACCTGCAAACATACCTGCAGGGCCAAAGCCCGCAATCACGGGTGACATTGAAGTTTTTCTGTTTGACTGAGGAATAGTATATGAATACTTCTCACTTTTTATGACACGGTTATTGTTAAGCGAATTTAATATTTTATCCTCGTCGCCGTCAACTGTCACATCTGCCGTATAGACAAATTTAACCTCACCCTTGCGACAATCAACGCTCTTTTTGAATATTTCAGTTTTTAAAATTCGGTTTTTATTTATTTTTAGCACCTTTGCCGCCGCATCTTCAATATCAGAAAATTCGCAGTCAAGGTCGAGCTTTATTTCGCTAATTCTAAGCATTATTTATCCTTTCGGCTATGGTACGTCCTGCAAGTCTGCCCGACGACCACGCCCACTGAAGATTATATCCGCCACAGTCGCCGTCAATATTGAGAGCCTCACCGCAACAGAAAAGATTATTAACAAGCTTTGATTCCATTGTTTCGGGGTTGAACTGTGAGCAGTCAGCTCCGCCCGCAGTAACCTGAGCATAGTCAAAGCTTCTTGAATTTTTAATTTTGATTTTCCAACACTTGCACAGCTTTGCAAGTCTTATAATTTCATCGTCACTCATCTCGAAAATCTTACCGTTAGGTGCAATTCCGCATTCTTTTAAAAGTGTAATGCACAACTGCTTATTCATAAGACCGATGAGCACATTTTCGCAAAGTCCCGCACCGAATTCACGGCGGTCAAAGAGATAATTTTCAACCTGCTCTGCGGTGAAATCGGGAGTAACGTCAAGATTTATATGAATATTATTCGACGGTGACATTGAAACATAGCGTGACAACTGCATTATGGGAATTCCCGAAAGACCGTAATCGGTAAACTGCACCTCACCGTAATTCTCAAGTGCCTTTTCGCCGTCAATTATCAAATCCATTTTACAAATTGAGCGCACACCTTTAAGAGCCTTTGTGAAATCGTCACAGTTAAGTGACACAAGTGCGGGGGCAATGGGTGTAATTTTATGCCCCATCATTTTAAGTAATTCGTATGCGTCACCGTCAGTTCCGTGAACCTTTGCGGCCTTACCGCCACAAGCCACTACCACATAATCAAAACGGTCGCGGTTATTCACAACAATTTTCTGTGCAACACCGTTATCAACAGTTTTCAGGTGAACTGCACGATAATCGCACAACGCCTCAACACCTAAACGATTACACTCAAATCGTAATGCGTCAAGCACCGAAGATGCCTGATTTGAAAGCGGATAAACTCTGCCCTCGTCTTCGGTACGAGTATAAAGACCTAAAGAATTGAAGAATTCGATATTTTTTTCGGGAGTAAGCGTTTTGAGGGCAAAATCGGCAAACTCAACGTCTCCGCGATAGCCGTACTCTGCCGAATTCATATTTGTAAGATTGCATCTACCGTTACCTGTAACGAGCAATTTTTTGCCCACGCGGGGAAGCTTTTCAATAAGAGTAACCCTTACATTGTCATTATCATTAACGGTACGAAGAAGCTCAACAGCGCAGGCAAGTCCCGAAGCTCCGCCACCGATAACTGCAACTTTAATCAAGACTTATCCCTGCCTTTCAAGATATTCATAAAGCTTTTCAATTGTAACGGGGCTCATAACGTGCTCCATCTGACAAGCATCATTCTCTGCATTTTCTTCGTCAACACCTAAAGTATTAATAAGAAACTGCTTAATAAGCTTATGACGGCGCAACACATTAGCCGCATAGCTTTCGCCTGCGGGAGTAATTATTATATCGCCGTAAGTCACGTGCTCTAAAAAGCCATTTTGAGTAAGTGTATTTACAGCACGGTTAACACTTGGCTTTGAAACGCCCAAGTGCTCTGCAATATCAGTAAGTCGCACACTACCCTTTTGCTCTGAAAGCACAAAAACTGCTTCAAGATAATCTTCAAGAGATGATGTCATATTGTAAGCTTCTTTTTTCATTTTGAATTCTCTTTTCAAAAAAGTTATATTATCATATTATTTTATCACGAGATTAAGCCAATAGTCAACCGATTACTGCAACAAAAAGGCTTTGCCACACAGCAAAGCCTTAATTAGTTTTATTTTTTATCAGTGATGAGTTTAAAAAATTCTTGCTTTTTCTCATCATCAAGTATTCTGAATTTTACAATCAAATCTCTCTCTTCTTTTGAAAGCTGAGAAAGATAGCGTATATCAGCCTGCCCCTCATAATAATCATCGTCATAAACATATTCCGCCGGAATTCTTTTCTCAAAGAATTTATCAAGTGGAAGTCTGTAAAACTCGCTGAGTTTAATAATTGTTGCAACATCAGGTGAACGCCTGCCTGTTTCATATCCACAATAGGCAGAACGGCTAATGCCGAGAAGGTCAGCAACCTGCTGTTGTGACAATTCATTTTGCTTACGGATAATCTTCAGTTGACGATGCACCATATAATTCGACATATAACCCTCACCTTTCTGTAAAACAATTATACAATGAATTTTTTGTAGAAGCAACAAAAATATTGCAAAATTTTGTCGATATGGTAAAATAGACGTAGGATGTTATATTAAATTTTAATGATAAGGAAGGATATTATGCCGTTTATTATTGGTGGAATTATTATTTTCGTAATCATTATCCTATTTCTTGCCGCAACTAAAATTATGGATATAGCGGGTGTTTCTGCTCGTTGTGAGGGCAACGAAAACCTAAAATATTTCAAAGCAAAGAATTTTGACAATCTCAATGCAAGACCAATAAGCTTTAAATCTGATAAAGAGCAAGTCCTCAATGGATTTCTTTACAGCAACGCAAAGGTTGAGAAATACAAAGCACTTGTTGTCTTTTCGCACGGAATGGGTGCGGGGCATCTTGCATATACCACAGAAATCAATTATTTCGCACAAAAGGGATATTTGGTGCTTGCCTTCGACAACACGGGCACTTGCACTTCTGAAGGCAAAAAGCTTAAGGGCTTCGCACAGGGCATAATCGACTTAAGCTTTGCACTTAAATTTGTAGCCGAGCGCGAAGATTTAAAAGATTTGCCCGTATTACTTGCAGGTCACTCATGGGGTGCTTACAGCGTTTGTAATGTTCAGGCACTCAAGCCCGAAGTTGAGATTAAGGGCATTGCAGCATTCTCGCCATTCAACTCAATGAACAAGCTTCTGCGTGACGCGGCAAAGCAGAAAACAAAACTGAATTTGAGCATTTTAAGTCCGTTTTTTGATATAATAAACTTTATTCGTTTCGGCAAAACAGGTATTCTTCGCACATGTGACACGATAAACAACAACTCAATACCAACACTTATTATGCACGGCGGTAATGATTTGACCGTTACTCTTAAAAACAGTCCCGTAGGCAGAAAAAACAGAATTGCTGATAATGAAAATGCAAGAACTGTGCTTTATGAGAGCAAATACCATAATGTTTATCTTGCCAAAGATGCCGAGCAATATATGAACGATATTTTTGCTCGTATCGGCTCATTGGGTGAAAACAGCCCAGAGGCATATGAGATTTATCAAAGCATTGATTACGCGCTGATTACAAAAGAGGACTTAACGGTTATGGATACCGTAAACGACTTCTTTGAAGAGTGCATTATGAAACGAGATTTTTTAAGTGAATAAGTAAAATTAACGGACACTTTTCGGTGTCCGTTTTTTAATCGATTAAGCAATCATAAAAATGTGCCCATATAATATTCAACAGGATTTTTCAATAAAATTTTTAACTCCACAAAAAAACTGATTGCTTATTCTTTAAATAAATTATAGGTCAATTTAACCCTAATGTCAATAGGTCAATTTGCCATAATATATTCAGGTGATATTATGAGCAGATTAAAAGATTTAAGAATTGAACGTGGATACACTCAAATTAAAATGCAAATGCTTACTGGAATTGACCAAAGCGATTACTCTAAAATTGAACGTGGCATTCGCTATTATACATTTGAACAATGCGTGAAAATTGCAAAAGCTTTGAATACAAGTATGGACTATCTTGCAGGCTTAACAGACCAAAAAGAACCATATCCCCCTGCAAAATAAATTAAAGTCGGTAGATATACCGACTTTTTTGTTTAACATTATGTAAATATTAATAAATTTGCTCCCTCGTCAGAGGGAGGCAAAATTAAAATATCACTCAACGCAGTATTGCGGAAAAAGAAACCACCAAAATCAAAATAGATTTATTTTTTCGCAAGGCAATGTGGCGAAGGCGAAGCTGTATGTGCTATACCGCGAGCCGAACGCCACGCAGTATTGCGGAAAAATAAACTATTTTAAATCGTCTGTCGCGGGGTTTTCGATTACCTGACCGTCTTCTGTAAATCTTGAGCCGTGGCAGGGGCAATCCCAAGTGTGCTCATCAGGATTCCATTTAAGCGCACATCCCATATGCGGACAACGCTTTGTTGTGGGTGTGGCAAGATTGAGTGCAGTTTCGCCCAAGTTTACAAAAAGTTGGGTTGTGAGCACACTTCGTGACGGAAGAAAAACTTCTTTATACTCGTTATCCTTACCCATAACCAAATCTGAAAGAATATTTGCAGACACCATAGCAGAAGTCATACCCCATTTATTAAAGCCTGTTGCCACAAAAAGATTTGGAGTTTTCGGGGAATACTGACCAATATATGGAACACTATCAAGGCTCATACAATCCTGTGTTGCCCAATGATATCTTTCGGGGCAGTCGGGATAATGAATTTTTGCAAAATTTCGTATTTGATTATATGCACCGCCCTGCTTGCCTGTTCTGTGGTCGCCCCCGCCCACAATTAAATAATTCTTATAATTACGAAACGAATATCCACCCGTTGCCTCGTCAAGATACATTCCGTTAACCTTTGGCCCGTTTTCATAGGCGATAAGGTAAGAGCGTTCCTGATAAAGCTTTATGAAATACGCACCGCGCTTGTTCATAAACGGAAAATGCGTTGCAACAATTATTTTATCTGCCACCACATCGCCGTGAAAAGTTATAGCGGTGTTACCCCGCACCTCAATGACCTTTGAATTCTCATATATTTCTAAATCTTTTGACAGTTCTGAAAGCAATTTAAGAGGATTGAACTGTGCCTGATTACGAAATTTTACCGCGCCTACAATCTCAATCGGAACCGGAATATCACCAACATATTCAGCCGGAAAGCTTACTTTTTCGAGGGCTGAAAGCTCTTTTTCAACCTTTTTCATATTATCTTTGCAATAAATAAAATTATCGGTAATTTCAAAATCACAGGGAACTTTTTCGCTCAATTTTCGATAATCGCCTATCGCTTTTTCATTGGCATCGAGAAACATTCTTGTTTTTTCTTCGCCAAAGCTTTTGATTAGCTTATCAAAAATAAACCCATGCTGTGAGGTTATTTTTGCGGTTGTGTTAGGGGTTACTCCGCGACAAATTCTGTCCGCCTCTAAAAGAATACAGTTAATTCCTCTTTGTTTCAGCTTATAAGCACATAAAATTCCCGCAATACCACCGCCGATGACGAGAACATCGGTCTTTTTATCACCGTTCAGCGTGGGAAAAGATTTGAAATTAGACTCTGCCGACCATAATGATAACATATAAAATCACCCGTATTATTTTGACCTGACAAAGCCTGAATATTAATTCTTTTCTTGAATTTCCCAAGAAGAAAAAAGTCAACATTAATGAACATAATAAGTCACAAGAGAATTACTGTATTTTTGCATTGAATTTAATTTTATGATATAATAAAATTAAAAAATATGGTAAAATAGGTTTGAAATGGGGTGTAAATATGCAATCTGTCACATCACGGATTTTTTGTGCTTGTTTACGGGCGGTTTTCCATTCGCCTCTTATTGACAACTCAAATATATCAAACAAAGCAGGCAAGAAAACCAAGGAAATCAAATCCTATTACAATCCATCAAAAGATTTCACATTTTCACGGCACAAATGTAATAATTGTTACTATGAAATTCTCAAAAATAAAAATTGTAATACAGACAAAATCATTCTTATGTTGCACGGCGGAAGTTTTAAGGTGAAACTTATCGATTTGTACCGCCGACTTGCCGAGAAGTATAGTAATTTGCTTGATGGTGCAACGGTGGTTAGTGTTGATTACAGAACTTTCCCACAACACAAACACCCTGCACAGTTACTTGATGTAAAAGATGTTTATCTTGAAATGTTAGAGCGTGGAATTAAGCCTGAAAATATTATCGTAATCGGTGACAGTGCAGGTGCAAATCTTGCAGTTACAACCACATTATGGTTACGCGACAACGGTCATCCACTCCCCGCACAGATTGCCTGCTTTTCGCTTTGGGCTGATATGACATCAAGCGGTGAATCAAGAGTGAAAAATGCTTATCTCGACCCATTCGGCGGAATTGCAAAGCGCAAATCCATTGAGGATAATTGGGATTATCTACACAGAATTTCGGCTTATGCTGAAAATATTGACAGAACAGACCCTTATGTCTCACCTATTTTTGCGGATTTCAAGGGTTTTCCGCCTACTACTTTGGTATGTGGCGGTGCGGAAATGGACGAGAGCGACAACGACCGAGTTTTTGAGAAAATGAAAGCATCGGGAGTTAATGTTGAACTTTACAAATATGACGGTATGTTTCACTGTTTTCAGTTAATTCCATTTTTGCCCGAAAGTCGTGATGCATACAAGAAAGTTTTTAATAGAATAAGGAGTGTAGCAAATGAACTTAAACGATAAATTTCTACTCGAAAAATTACCGAAAATCGCAGAAGAACACCTGAATACTCGCATTGACAATTTAAAATTCATAGGTGGCGGTAGCTTCGGCAAGGTTTACAAATGTACAAAGTCCGACGGTGAAATAATTATTCTCAAAGCATATCATGTGAGCGGAATGGAAAAGACCGAGGCTGAACAACTAAAGCTTCTCGGTACGAACACAAGCGTTAAAATGCCACAGGTGTATTTTACTCACAACGATGATGAAATCGCAGTTTTGTGTATGAGCTTCATTGACGGCAAAAATGCACTTGACCCGTCATTTCTCTTAAAAAGCAAGGCACAAAAGCAGTCATTTGCAAATGATGTAATTGACGGAATGTTAAAGTGGCACAGTGTCAAAGGTGAAAAGTTCGGTTACCTTGAAAATGCAACTTATGACAGTTGGAAAGAGTTTTACATAGAAAACAAGGTGCAACGTGACCTTGCAGGGCTTAAAAAGCTGATGGACGAGGGCAAATACAGCAAGAAAAACTATGATTTGCTCTGCCGTGGACTTGATATTTTCAAAGAAGTTGCAAAAGAGCCCGAAAGCCCTGTGCTTATTCACGGCGACCTTAACATTATGAACATCATGGCAGACCCCAAGACTATGAAGTTGACGGGATTTATTGACCCGTGCGGTTCAATGTGGGCTGACCGAGAATATGACTTGTTCCAATTCCTCAATATGTGGGGAAATGCTTATAAGCTTTATGACACCTACAAATCGAAATGCGAAATGAGTGAGCATTGCGATTTCAAAGTCGCATTTTACGGCGCATTAAACGAAAACTCAATGCGACTTAAAGGCGGACTTGTGGTGCCCGTGTGGGAAATACAGAATAATATCCGTCTAAAAAAAGCAATGGCAAAATATTAAAAATCAACCCTTAAATAAGCAACAAGGGTGTTTTGGAGCAAAAAGAAAAACCTCGTAGTCCCCAATTCTAAAGGGTTTACGAGGTTTTTTAAGTGGTGATCCACCGGAGATTCGAACTCCGGACACCTTGATTAAAAGTCAAGTGCTCTGCCAACTGAGCTAGTGGATCATATTTACCCGATTAAAAATCGGGTTGTTTTTTATTTTACAAAAAGCATTACAAGTGCTGATGCAACAACAAGCACACAGAACACCGCTGTAAGAATCTTTGTTAAGAAAGCCTTTTTAGCCTCATCAGTTCTGCCCTTGTTTTTGCCGAAGAATGATTCGGAAGAACCGCCGGAAATGGCACCAGAAAGTCCCTGCTGATTGCTTTCTTGCAAAAGAACAAGTACAACAATAAGTATTGCCAAAATTATAAGTAAGATACCGAAAACAACCTGAAGTGCTGACATTTCGCGTAACCTCCAAACTCTGTAGATTTCATAGCCTTGATATTCTAACACAACATATTAAAAAAAGCAAGTCTTTTTTTATAAAAAGTGGAATTTTTTTCAATGAATTTAAAAACTTATATTTCACATAATAATTTTGCAGACGGTAAGTATTTGATTTGCGTTTGTGTTTGCTGTCTGTACCGACCTCTTTACTGCGGTCGGTTTTGTTTATTATGAAAGCTTGAAGTTTTCGTCCGTTGTTACCCAATTGAATACTTCTGTGAATTTCCATTCGCCGTCTACGACTTTTAATTTATAACTCAATTCGGATTTGCTATCTTCAATATATGATGTGATTGTGATATTACACTCAGTTGATGTATTTGATTTAACTGCAAGCTCATATTTTGTGGCTGGGATTTCCCCGCCCTCAACGAGAACTGCATTGCCATACATTTTGCCGTTGTGCATTACATAATACTTATCTATATTTTCTTCGATTATTTCTTCGCTGAAATATTTTTCATATTCTTTTTTCAATTCGTCAACAGAATTAATTTCGTTTGGAACAACCTCAAAATATTCAACGCCGTCGATTGTTGTAGTTTTGTCCCAATCAGCATTCAGATATTTTGCAGCGGGAGATAACCAATCAACATATAGTTTGTGAGCTTCTAAAAACAAATCTTTAATTTCGTCTTCTGTTAACGGAGTTGCACTTTCGGTTGGGGTTGGATTTTCCCAATATTCAATTAAGTTTAATTCTCCGCTTTGTGAAATGTACAAAGAAAAGTCTATATTCTCATCTGTGGAAGATTTAATGTGCACTTGGTAATCCCCGTATTTTGAATCAAAATATATATCTTCGATTTGGCAATTACCGTCGGGGTAGTTTTCTTTTATATATTCAAGTGCAGTATTTTTAGCAATATGTTTGAAAATGGGATTACCAAATAATGAATTAGCAAAAAAAGCAATAAAAGCAACAGCAATGGCAACAATTAATGCAGCAACGATTATCTTAACAGACTTTTTCATTATGCACTCCCCTTTATTCAAATTATCTTAAATCAAATATATCATTTGGATTTGTATTTGTCAACAAAAAGAAAAAGGGACGATGTGGGCATCGTCCCCTACACTTTGCGTTTTGCACTTTGCATTTTACATTTAGAATGTAAGTTGTTCGCCTTGGTCCTCTGCGCTTAAGATTGCTCCGTTTGCAGGGAGGTTTTTTGTTCTGTATCGGCTGGGCTTTGCGAACATACCGTCGGTAAAATCGGTAACAGTATCAACGCGGTGACCTTTCTTAAGGCTCATTACTGCAACACCTTGGCTATCCTTTGTGGTCTTTGCAGAAATTGCGCCCGAATTAAAGAGCAAATATCTGCCCGCGGTAGATTTCATAACAAGCTCTTTATCCTGCGGTACATACACAGCGGCTACCAATGGGCTCTTGTCAGAATATGCCTTAATGAGCTTTTTGCGGTTAGTCTTGGTTTCGTATGCTGAAATATCAACCTTTGCAACCTTGCCGTTTTCAAAGAAGAAGAGCATATATCCCTTATACTCTTTGAGCACAACCATTGAAATTGCAGTTTCGCCCTCGTCCATTGAAAGCTTTGAAGCCACGAAATCGCCAAGCACACTTGCTTTTGTGTCGTCAAATTCGCTTGCTCTTGACTTATAAACCTGACATTTATTTGTGAAGAACAGAAGCTCTGTATTATTTGTGGTTTCAACAGTTGAAACGATTTCGTCGTTTTCTTTAAGCTTATGCTCACCGCTCATACGAAGTGACAAGGGAGTAATTTTCTTGAAATAGCCCTCTTTTGTGAAGAAAAGAGTAACCGCATAATCGGGAACTTCTTCTATTTCAACCTTTTCGTCTTCAACCTCTTGAGCATAAATAATCTCAGAACGGCGGTCTTTACCGTATTTATCGGCAATATTTTTAAGCTCGTTTACGATAATCTTCTTAACTCGCGATTTATTGGCGAGAATATCTTCCATATCCTCAATCTGCTTTTTAAGGTCTTCAACGTCGTTAAGACGTTTAAGGATATATTCACGGTTTAAGTGACGAAGCTTGATTTCAGCAACATATTCAGCCTGAATTTTGTCAATGCCGAAGCCAATCATCAAGTTAGGCACTACCTCAGCTTCTTCTTCGGTTTCACGGACAATCTTAATAGCCTTGTCGATATCGAGAAGAATTTTCTGAAGTCCCAACAAGAGATGCAATTTATCCTTTGCCTTGGTCAAGTCGAAATAAACACGACGGTTCACGCACTCTGTACGGAATGCAATCCATTCTGTGAGCATATCGGCAACACCGAGCACCTGCGGAACACCTGCAATGAGCACATTGAAGTTACAAGAGAAGGTATCTTCAAGTGGTGTCATTTTATAAAGCTTCTGCATAAGCTTGTCGGCATCTGTACCGCGTTTAAGGTCGATTGTGATTTTAAGACCCTTTTTATCGGTTTCATCACGGATATCGCTGATTTCACGGATTGCGTTTGCCTTTACGCGCTCGATAATCTTGTCGATTATTGCTTCTGCCGTTGTTGTGGGCGGAATTTCGGTAATATCAATGCAGTTGTTCGCCTTGTCGTAAGTATACTTTGCTCTTACTTTAAATCCGCCACGACCTGTACGGTAAATCTCGCTCATCTGACGCTCGTCATAGATAATCTTACCACCGCCGATAAAATCGGGAGCTTTCAAAGTTTCCATAACATCAAAATCGGGGTTTTTGATAAGTCCGATTGTGGTTTCACAGATTTCGCGAAGATTGAATGAGCAGATTGAAGACGCCATACCAACGGCAATACCTGTATTTGCATTTACAAGCACAGACGGGAATGAAACGGGCAACAATGTGGGCTCTTGCATTGTAGCGTCATAGTTATCCACAAAGTCAACTGTATCTTTATCAATATCGCGGAAAAGCTCGGCAGAAATTGCCTCAAGCTTTGCCTCGGTATAACGTGATGCGGCGAAAACCATATTTTTTGAATATGCCTTACCGAAGTTACCCTTTGAATCAACGTAAGGGTGCAACAAGCTCTCGTTACCGCGGGACAAACGCACCATTGTTTCATAGATTGCGGCGTCACCATGGGGGTTTAACTGCATTGTACGACCAACGATATTTGCAGATTTTACTCGATTGCCGTTTAAAAGTCCCATTTTATACATTGTGTAAAGCAATTTTCTGTGAGAGGGCTTAAAGCCGTCAATTTCAGGGATTGCACGGGATACAATTACGCTCATTGCGTATGGCATAAAGTTTGTTTCAAGAGTATGTGTAATATTTTGTGTTACAACCTCACCCGCACCGATAATATGGGCATTGAGTTGCTCTTCGGTGATTTCGGTTTCAACAGGTTTCTTTTTTCGTGCCATAAATTTTACTCCTTAATAGGATTTTTAAATGCAAAATGCAAAACGCAAAGTGCAAAATGTCGGGTCTGCGACGCATTTTAAATATAAAATTATTTTTGATTTTGCTGGGTTGTTTTACATATTGCCGTTAATAACGCAATTATCTCTTTTATATCGAATTCCATTGAGATAAATTCTTTTTCAGTTAAATATTCAGTTTCACATAAAAGTCGTAACCAAAAGTATGTTTCGCGTGCTTCTTTTAACGCAATACTCAGTTTAACATAAAAATCAGCTTTTGTCTGACCGCATTCTGCCTCAGCAACATTTGCACCTATACTTGTTCCGCATTTTAAAAGTTGCTTTGACATAATGTATTCTTTTTTATCTGCTGTAAGGTGTTTATATAAATTAACAATTCTTATTGCAAACTTAAAACTTTTCTTCTCTACAATATTTCCGTCCATCTCAATTTACCTACAATCATTTTGCGCTTTGCATTTTTCGTTTTGCGCTTTAAGAAATATCTGCAAGGTCAATATACATATGACCGTTTTCGGCGATAAAGTCTTTTCTGCCCTGCAAATCGTCGCCCATAAAGAGCTCGAATTTCTCGTCCATAAGGGCTTCGATATTATCGGGCTCAACCTTGATAAGACGGCGGGTTTTGGGGTTCATTGTGGTGAGCCACATCATATCCGCGTCGTTTTCACCAAGTCCTTTTGAACGCTGAATTGTATATTTTGCATCGCCGATTTCAGCGAGGACATCTGCTTTTTCTTTTTCTGTATAGCAGAAATATGTCTGGTCTTTGCAACGAATTTCGTAAAGCGGTGATTCTGCAATGAACACCTTGCCCTCTTTAATGATAGTGGGCATAAGGCGACGAATCATGGTGAGAATAAGTGTTCTGATATGGAAGCCGTCAACGTCCGCGTCGGTACAGATAATAACCTTACTCCAGCGAAGATTTTCGAGGCTGAAAAGGGATAATTCTTTATTTGATTTTGAGTTAACCTCAACACCGCAACCGATAACCTTAATCAAATCGACAATAATATCGCTCTTGAAGATTTTATCGTATTCACTCTTTAAG
This sequence comes from uncultured Clostridia bacterium, assembly GCA_937916195.1. GTDB lineage: Bacteria > Bacillota > Clostridia > Oscillospirales > Acutalibacteraceae > Fimenecus. The sequence goes on along the minus strand of CALFTO010000071.1, from coordinate 2,748 downwards.
CAGTTGAGAATTTTACCGCGAACGGGAATAATTGCTTGGAATGCGGAGTCGCGAGCCTGCTTACAAGCACCAAGAGCCGAATCACCCTCAACGATGAAGATTTCACGTTCATTGACATCTTTGCTACGGCAATCAACGAATTTTTCAACTCGAGACGTCATGTCATTGCTTGACTGCAAGGTTTTCTTAATGTTAATTCTTGTGCTTTCTGCCTTGATACGCGAACGCATATTGATAAGAATTTGGTTTGAAATCTTATCGGCATCAAGCTTGTTTTCAATAAAGTAGATTTCAAGCTGATGACGGAAGAATTCTGTCATCGCCTCTTGAATGAACTTATTTGTGATTGCTTTTTTCGTCTGATTTTCGTATGAGGTCTGTGTTGAGAATGAAGAAACTACCAAAATTAAGCAATCTTCAATATCTTGATAGCTGATTTTTGCGTCGCTTTTAAGATATTTTCCGTTCTGCTTGAGATAATTGTCGATTTGAGCCACAAAAGCGCTTCTGAAGGCTTTTTCGGGGGCTCCGCCGTGCTCCAAAAAGCTTGAGTTATGGTAATACTCCTTCATCTGCACCTTATTTGAGAAGCAGAGCGATGCGGTAATCTTAACGCGGTAATCCTTCATATCTGCACGGTCACGACCAACCTTTTCGGTTGACCAGAACTGCACAGTTGACATTTCTGTACCCGCTGCGATTTCTTTTACATAGTCGGTAATTCCGTTGTCATAAACATATTCAAAGGTTTCAAAAGAATTACCCGAAATCTGATTTTTAAGTATGAATTTAATGCCTGCGTTAACAACGGACTGACGCTTGATTGTCTCTTGATAATATTCAAGAGGAATATTAATATCAGTGAAAACCTTTAAATCGGGCTTCCAACGAATTCTTGAACCGGTATCGCGCTTATTATATGGCTCTTTAATCATATCCCCTGCGATTTCACCATGCTCAAAGTGAAGAAGATATTTAAATCCGCCGGTATGAATTTCGGCATCCATATATTCAGAGGCATACTGTGTGGCACAAAGACCCAAGCCGTTAAGACCGAGAGAATACTCATAGTTGCCACCGTCGTTTGTGTCGTACTTACCGCCTGCGTAGAGTTCACAGAAAACGAGCTCCCAGTTATAGCAGTTTTCTTTTTTATTGAAGTCAACGGGAATACCGCGACCGAAGTCTTGAATTTCAACCGAGCCGTCGAGGAATCGGGTAACAACAATTTTGTCACCATAGCCCTCGCGAGCCTCGTCGATTGAGTTTGAGAGAATTTCAAACACAGAATGCTGACAACCCTCAATACCGTCCGAACCGAAAATAACGGCGGGACGTTTACGAACTCGGTCCGCGCCCTTTAATTGTGAGATGCTTTCATTTCCGTATGATGCCTTTTTTGCCATACTTTACATCCTTTACATAAAAATTACCGCTAAATATTATACACTATATTTAGCGGTTTAGTCAAGTTTTATGCGGTTTAATACCCCAAGATATTCAGTTTTTTACTATTCACCGATATATTCAAAGCGTTTGAAGGTTTTGCCGTCACGGGTGATTTCTTCGTTCCACATACTTGCGGGACGCACCCATATTTCTTTTTCGCCATAAAGAGCACGATAAACAACCATTTTTTCAAGTGTTTCGCTATGATTTGCGACACCTATTACCTCATATTCATTGCCTTTGAAGTGACGATATTTACCTAATTTAATTTCATTCATTTCTTTTTACGCTCAACTTTCGTTTTATTGCCCTTTTCGTCCACAATATACATATTATCAAGCTGACCTGTAAGGCTACGCTTAAAGCTGTCAATATATTCACGACGGAGAACTGCCTGCTCTGCTTTTTCTTCTTCTGTAAGCCCCACGGTTTTCATTTTCTTTGCAAGCTCATTAATTCTATCGATTTTTTTCTGTTCCATATTAAAATTCCTTTGTATACATATTAAAACGTGGTAGTAGAATCCCTCCACCGTCTTCGACGGTCCCCCTCCCTTTGACAAGGGAGGCATATCTCAACCTACAATAGTATAATAGATTTTAATTATTAAGTCAACAAGTTATATTTTCACAGAATTCGTGTTTTTGAGCAGATTTTCCGAAAGCCAAGCAGTATTGCGGAAAATATGCAAAAAACAAAAACTCCCCTACTTTCGTAGGGGAGCAAGATTTATTGAATAAAATTATTCGTTAATCTTAGTAACAACGCCTGAACCAACTGTTCTGCCGCCTTCACGGATAGCGAAACGGAGACCTTCTTCAATAGCGATAGGAGTGATGAGCTCAACGTCCATAACAACGTTATCGCCAGGCATGCACATCTCTGTGCCTGCAGGAAGAGAAATTGTACCAGTAACGTCAGTTGTTCTGAAATAGAACTGAGGTCTGTAGTTGTTGAAGAAAGGAGTATGACGGCCGCCTTCATCCTTTGTCAAAACGTAAACCTGACCTGAGAACTTTGTGTGAGGGTTGATTGTGCCGGGCTTAGCAAGAACCTGACCACGCTCGATATCTGTTCTCTGAACACCACGAAGAAGAGCACCGATATTGTCGCCTGCCTCTGCATAGTCAAGAATCTTTCTAAACATTTCGATACCTGTAACAACAGTCTTTCTTCTTTCGTCTGTAAGACCAACGATTTCAACTTCTTCAGAAGTTCTGAGCTGACCTCTTTCAACTCTACCTGTAGCAACTGTACCACGACCTGTGATTGTGAATACGTCTTCAACAGGCATAAGGA
>CALFTO010000070.1 GCA_937916195.1 uncultured Clostridia bacterium | reverse complement strand
AAAAATGCTCAAACGCCTTTAATAGTATAACACTATTTTCTATAAATTAAAAGGGGTTTTTAAGATTTTTTTAAATTTTGAAAAATTCAGTTATTATCACAAAACAAATGTTTGTAAATTGGTTGAATAAGAGATTTTTTTATTGTATAATGATTATAATTGTAAATGCAGGCGGTGTTTTTATGTTACACTATCTTGAAAATGACATATTAAAAATTGCGGTTGATACTCACGGTGCTGAGCTTTCTTCGATTTACAGAAAAGATGAGCGTCGCGAAATGCTCTGGCAGGGCGACCCTGCATTTTGGGGCAGAAAAAGTCCCGTGCTTTTCCCATTAGTCGGCAAATATAAAGATGGTAAAACTACATATAACGGCAAAGAGTATTTCTTAGGTCAGCACGGCTTTGCAAGGGACAGCGAATTCACACTTATTGAAAAAACCGAAAACAAACTCGCGTTTGAATTGACAAGCAACGAAGAAACACTTGCAAAATATCCTTTTAAATTCCGTCTTATCTGCTCATTTGAACTTAAAAATGATAAAATAATTGTCGGTTGGAATGTTGAAAACATCGACAATAAGAAAATTTATTTTTCAATCGGTGCACACCCTGCGTTTTATTGTGACAAAGGTGAAACTATGATTGAAATGAATGGAAAAAATATCAAATATAGCCTTATCAATTCCGACGGACTTTATACCGCACCTAAATATAATGTTGAAAGTTCTTTCGTGCTTCACGATGAAGTTTTTGACAATGACGCACTCATTATTGAAAACAGCGGTGTAAATGAGATTGCACTTGTTGACAATGGCAAAAAATATTTAACCGTAAAATTTGATACTGATGTTTTCGGCATCTGGTCACCCGCAAAGAAAAATGCACCGTTTGTGTGCATTGAGCCTTGGTACGGGCGTTGCGACGCAGAAGATTTTGAGGGTGATATTACAGAAAGAGAATGGTCAAATTCTCTTGACATCGGTAAAAAATGGTACAAGGAGTATGAAATAATTATAAATGAGTAAGTTTAAGTATATTTTATTCGATTTTGACGGCACACTCACAGATTCTTCAGAAGGCATTTTCAAAAGCCTTACTTATGCCTTTGAATCCTACGGTCACGGCACACCGTCACTTGATTTATTGAAAAAATTCATTGGTCCGCCACTTCATCACAGCTTTACTGTGTTCTGTGGCTTTGACGACAAGCACGCTTGGGAGATGACCGACAAATACCGCGAGCGTTACAGAGTTAAAGGCTATCTTGAAAGCTGTCTTTATGACGGGATTGCCGAAGTTCTGAAAGAACTCAAAGAGCAGGGCTATATCCTTGCAACCGCATCTTCAAAGCCCTTGCATTTTATTGACCAGATTTGCGAAAATCTTGATATAAAGAAGTATTTCGATTTTCTTGGCGGTACAGAATTTGACAACACAAGCGAAAGCAAGGCAACAGTAATCCAGAATGCAATGAAAAATATTGGTGCAAGCCTTGATAATACACTTATGGTTGGTGACACCCGTTTTGATATTATCGGCGCGCACGATGTGGGACTTCCCTGCTGTGCGGTGCTTTATGGCTTCGGCTCACAAGAAGAATTTGAGGAGCACAAGGCTGAATATATAATCGAAAAGCCAATGGATATTTTCGATATCTTATAAGGAGGGGTAAAAATGTCAACACCCTTGGCGGACAGACTTCGTCCGCAGACCATAGACGATATGGTAGGTCAGCGCCATTTGCTCGGCGAAAATATGCCCCTTCGCAATATTGTGGAATCGGGTTATCTGCCCAACCTTATTTTCTATGGACCGTCGGGCACGGGCAAAACAACCCTCGCCCGAATAATCGCGAAAAACACAAACAGAAAACTGCATCATATCAACGGCACAAATGCAAGCACGGCAGATATCAAGGCGATTGTCAGCGAGCTTGACACCTTTGCCGCGCCAAACGGCATACTTTTATATCTTGACGAAATTCAGTATTTCAACAAAAAGCAACAGCAGTCGCTACTTGAATACATTGAAAGCGGAAAAATCACGTTGATTGCCTCAACAACCGAAAATCCGTATTTTTATATTTACTCCGCGGTGCTTTCTCGTTGTACTGTGTTTGAATTTAAGTCAGTTACTCCCGAGGACATTGTCCCCGCAGTTAAACGAGCTTTTGACTTTTTACAGAACGAGTTCCAAACTCCCTTTAAGATTGAAAACGAGGTTTATGAGCATATCGCGGTTGCTTGTGGCGGTGACGTGCGAAAATCTTTGAATTTTGTTGAACTCTGCGTGCTTTCTGCCCCGATTATCGACGGCGAAAGAGTAATAACTCTTGAAAACGCAGGCAGTCTGACACAAAAAAACACCTTTCGCTATGACAAATTCGGCGATGAGCATTATGATATCCTTTCCGCTTATCAAAAGAGTATGCGAGGAAGCGACCCCGATGCCGCACTTCATTATCTTGCAAGACTTTTAGAGGCAGGAGATATGATTTCGGCAATCCGCAGACTTTTAGTTTGTGCAAGCGAAGATGTGGGGCTTGCTTACCCGCAGATTTTACCAATAGTAAAGTCCGCTTGCGACATTGCAATGCAGGTTGGAATGCCCGAGGCGGCAATTCCTTTAGGTGATGCGGTAGTTTTAGTTGCTACAAGTCCTAAATCAAACACCGCTCACGACGGCATTTTCGCAGCATTGGACGATGTGCGTAAAGGTAACTACGGCAAAATTCCGCGACAATTACAAAATAAGCATTATGACGGTGAAGACGCCGAGGTCAAGGGGCAGAATTATCTCTATCCCCACGATTTCCCAAACCGTTGGGTGAAACAACAGTATTTGCCCGATGTGATTAAAGATAAAAAATACTATGAATTCGGCGACAATAAAACTGAACAAATGGCGAAAGCCTATTGGGATAAAATAAAAGGGATTAAATAAGGAGAATTATTATGGCTAAAAGAGAAGATTTTATTTCTTGGGACGAATATTTTATGGGGATTGCTCTTCTTTCTTCATACAGAAGCAAGGACCCCAACACACAGGTTGGTGCTTGCATTGTCGACAACAACAATAAGATAATGTCAGTTGGTTACAACGGTTTTCCAATCGGCTGTAATGACGATGAATTCCCATGGGACAGAAGCGGTGACGAATACGATACAAAATACCCCTATGTATGCCACGCAGAGCTTAATGCAATTCTCAACAACGGTGGCAGAAACTTAAACGGTTGCAAAATTTATGTTGCACTTTTCCCCTGCAACGAATGTGCAAAAGCAATTATTCAAAGCGGAATTAAAGAGGTTATCTATATTTCTGACAAGTATAAGGACACCGTGGGCAACCGAGTTTCACGCAGAATGTTTGACGCGGCAGGTGTTAAATACAAAAAAATTACTCTCAGCCGTGACGAGCTGAAAATCAGCTTTAAGGAAGCGGATATTTGATGGGCAAGAACGACTTTTTTGCTTTCACATCGCGCACTAAGTACATAAACCGTTGGGCGCTGATGCGAAACACAAGATATGAAACCTTAAGCGAGCATTCCGCCGAAGTAGCGCAATTAGCTTACGCCCTTGCAACTATCGGTAATCAGCGACTTGGCAAAAACTATAACTGTGAACGAGCATCACTTTTAGGGCTTTACCACGACACGCCCGAAATTATCACAGGTGATTTGCCCACTCCTGTAAAGTATTACAGCAAAGAAACAAAAGAGGCATACAAGGCGGTTGAAAAGAACGCTACAAAACAGCTTCTTTCAATGCTTCCCGAAGATTTGCTCCCATCTTATGAGCCACTTTTCAAGAAAAAAAGCGAAGATAAAGAGCTTTGGAAATTAGTTAAGGCGGCGGACAAAATCAGCGGGTATTTGAAGTGCATTGAAGAGAGAAAAGCAGGCAACAGCGAATTTTGTGAAGCCGAAGACAGACTTCTCAAATCAATGGACAAGCTTGAATGTGAAGAGCTTAAAATCTTTAT
>CALFTO010000069.1 GCA_937916195.1 uncultured Clostridia bacterium | reverse complement strand
AGAACAGATGTCATTGCAGGCATATAGATTGTTGTTGCAAACCAACCCATCATATAGCCATATTTACTACCGATTGTTGCTTCTGCATAGTCAACAAGTCCATTAACCTTTTCGTAACGCTGAGCCATAACGCAGAATGCAAGAACACAGCAAATCATAATTACGCCGCCGATAATCCATGCAAGAATGCCAAGGGGCATATCGCCGTTTGTCTTTTGAAGAATTGCCTGTGCCTTAAAGAATACACCTGAGCCTACAACAGTACCTACAACCATGCAGATAGCCATCAAAAGCCCGTATTGTTTTTTAAGTCCATTTTCCATTTTAATTCATCCTTCCTTTCGGATATAATAAACTATTATATTTTATAATTTTAGAAAAGTAAAGAGCTAAAGTGGAAAAAGTTGTATTTTTATTCGATTTTTATTCAGTAATCCTAAAAATATTTATAATTCTGAAAACGGTAAAGGCTATTATCCCAACGGTCAGTGCCGCTTTCAGCAGATTTATTATTCGTATAAGATTTGAAATTTTTATAATTGTATTAATATCATTAGGAACATTCATCATTGTATTCATATTTTATTCTCCCGATGTTAAAAGTATTCCGTGAGCGATTGACGGTATGCTCTCCCCCTGCAAGGTTGAAGTTGGTGAGAGGAGTGCGCCCGTGCCCACAAATAAAACGCGGTTTAGAGTTTTTTCGCGAAGTCTTCGCATAATATATGAATTTACAACCGCACCACTACAACCACAGCCTGAGCCACCAGCGTGAACATCCTGCGCCTCAAGGTCATAGAGCATAAGTCCGCAGTCGCCGTGAACGGCAGAAATGTCATAGTTGTAGTCTTTGACAAGTAATTCGCAAAGAAGCTCTGCACCGACTTTCCCCAAATCACCTGTCAAAATCAAATCATAATCTTCAGGGCCCGTGCCCGTGTCAGTTAAAAAGTCTGCAATAGTACCCGCCGCTGCAGGTGCCATTGCCGCACCCATATTGTTGGGGTCTTTAATACCGAAGTCCGTAATTTTGCCGAATATTGCCGCCTCAATACAGGGTGTGTTTTCTTTGTGGTCAGCAATTACAGCCGCACCCGATGCCGTTGCGGTGCGTTGTGCCGCGGGTGGTCTTTGACCGCCGTATTCAAGGGGCAGGCGGAATTGACGTTCTGCCGAGGCGAAATGTGATGAGGTTGATGCAACCGCTTTATTCACCGCACCCGAATCCACAAGCACCGATGCAAGCCCCATTGAAAGCGCCATTGTTGAGCACGCACCGTAAAGTCCTAAAAACGGAATTTCAAGGTCACGTATGCCGAATGATGTGCCAATGCATTGTGCTAACAAATCTCCCGCCATAATCAAATCAATATCTTTCGGTGATAAATCGGCTTTTGCGATTGCTCTTGTAACCGCTTCGCGTTGTAATGCGCTTTCACTTTTTTCCCAAGACGGACAACCGTCAATTGTGTCGTCGTCATAAGAATGGTCAAATTCTTCGGCAAGCGGGCCTTCACTCTCAGTCTTTCCCACTACCGACGCACTGCCGTAAATCGACGGCTTTGAGGGTAAAATTAATGTGTATTTTCCTTGACGTTCAGCCAAAATTATCAACCTTTCATTTGCTTTTGTTTTATTTTTACCCATAGATTTTCTATAATTCATTCGATTGGTAAATGCTTTTGAAAATCTTTAAGGTAATTTAAATAAAAGTCAAAAGAAAAGTGTCCGTTTATATAATTATTGTATTGCGTATGCGAAAAATGTATGTTATGATTATCTTGTAAGTTAAACATACTTAAATATATTTATGAGAGGAGTTATTAGTATGTTTTGTAAAAATTGCGGTCATGAAATAGCAGATAACGCTGCTGTTTGCGTAAATTGTGGAGTAGCAGTTGAAACTGCACCTGTTGTGAGTTCGAAGAATAAGATTGTTGCAGCACTTCTTGCTTTCTTCCTTGGTGGCCTTGGTGTTCACAATTTTTATCTTGGATACACAAAAAAGGCGATTATTCAGCTTGTTCTTTGCCTTGCCGGTTCACTCATTGTAATTGGACCTTTTATAGTAGGTATTTGGGCTTTTGTTGAGTTCATTATGATTCTCGTAGGTAAAATTGATGATGCCGAAGGCAAGCCTCTTGCATAATTAAATTTAAACAGAAAAGAACGGACATCGACTGATGTCCGTTCTTTAATTTGTCTTTATTCCCAAATATCAACTGCACCGCGGTTTTCTGTAACCTTGGCAACATATGATGCAACTTTCTTATGTTCAGGGTGAACCTTGTATTTTTCAAGTTCTTCTTCGTTTTCAGTTTCAACAACCAAAAGCGCATCGAAATTTCTCTCACATTCTACTTGATTTTTAAGAAATGTGAGTTTTTTTATGTGTGAAATCATTGGCGGGAGTGCTTCAAGTCCGTTTTTTACAATTTCAATGTTTTCGTTCTTTGTTTTACCCTCGGCATCTTTAAATTTCCACATTACAATATGTTTAAGCATAATATCACCTTCATCTTATATTTGCCTCCCTTGTTAAAGGGAGGGGGACCGCGTTAGCGGTGGAGGGATTCAAAATGGGCGGATGTGGGCATCCGTCCCTATGATTATTTAATATTGAAGAGTGTGCGAGCGTTCTTATCCGTCAAATCAAGAATTTCCTTTGCCGACACTCCACGCAATTCTGCGATTTTTTCAGCGGTATAGGGGATATAGAGTGAATCGCATCTCTTACCCCTGAATGGCACGGGTGTCATATATGGCGCATCGGTTTCAATTAAAAGTCTGTCTTCGGGAACAAACTTTGCAACCTCGCAAGGCTTAACCGCATTTTTAAAGGTGACAGCACCACCAAGACCGATATACAAACCAAGCTTGATAATCTCTTTTGCCATTTCAACACTGCCCGAAAAACAGTGAAGAACACCTTTTGGCTTGTATTTTTTCAACAGATTAAGAGTATCCTCGTGGGATTCTCTGTCGTGAAAAATTATGGGCATATTCAATTCGTTAGCAAGTTGGATTTGCTTTTCAAGAATTATAAGCTGATTTTCTCGGCTCTCTTTTTCATAATGATAATCAAGCCCTATTTCGCCGATTGCCACGCACTTCGGGTCGCTTGCCAATTCTTTTATTCTTTCCAAATCGCCGTCTTTGTATTCGTCATTGTCGAGCGGATGAAATCCAACCGCAGAATACATAAAATCATATTTGTGAGATAATTCAACCGCGAATTCAGAAGTTTCAATGTTTACTCCGCAACATACAACGCCCGAAATTCCTCTTTCTTTAAAAGAACCGAGCAGTTCGGCACGGTCTGTGTCAAACTGCTCATCGTCATAATGTGCGTGTGAATCAAAAATGTTATGATACATTATCTTATTCTCGCTCCGTTAGGCATATCTTTGTCAACAAAAATAACCTTTGCGTCTTCTTCTGTCACATCAGCGGCAAGAATCATACCGTTACTCTCAACACCGCAAAGAACTGCAGGCTTAAGGTTTGCAACAACAATAACCTTTTTGCCGATAAGGTCTTCGGGCTTGTACCATTTTGCAATACCGCTTGCAACGATTCTGTCTGTGCCTGTGCCGTCGTCAAGAGTGAGTTTAAGAAGTTTCTTTGCTTTTTTGATTGGCTCACAATTCTTAACCTCTGCAACACGAAGTTCAACCTTCATAAAATCATTGAATTCAATCTGTGCAAGTCCTTCAATTTTTGGTGTAGGAGCATTTGCCTTTTCTTCTGCTTCTTTTTTAGCCTGAAGTTCAGCAATAAGCTTTTCGCCGTCAATTCTTGAGAAGAGGGGAGTTGCAGTACCAACCTTAACACCAACTTCAAGTCCGCCCCATTCCTGAATGCTTTCATAAGTTGCAGGAGCAACATTTAACTGCTCTGCAATCTTAACTGCAGTTTCAGGCATAATAGGTGAGATAAGTGCTGAAAGAACACGAATACCCTCAAGAAGATTATAGAGAACTGTGCCAAGCTTTTCTTTTTGTGCTTCGTCTTTAGCAAGTGCCCAGGGCATTGTTTCGTCAATGTATTTGTTGCAACGACGTGCAAAATTAATTACACATTCAACTGCATCACTCATCTTGTATTCTGAAATGTATTTGTCAAAACCTGCAAGTGCTTTCTTTGCACTTTCTTTAAGGTCTTCGTCAAATTCAGTTGCACAAGTTGGTGCTTGAACAACGCCGTCAAAATACTTGTTCTGCATTGCGATTGTTCTGTTTACAAGGTTGCCGAGAGTGTTTGCAAGGTCTGTGTTGAAACGGTCAATCATTGCTTCGTAAGTAATTGAACCGTCGTGAGCGTGTGGCATTTCTGAAAGAAGATAGTAACGAACTGCATCAACACCAAAAATCTCTGTAAGGTCGTCAGCATAAATAACATTACCGCGAGATTTACTCATTTTATCTTCACCGAAAAGAAGCCAAGGGTGACCATAAACCTGTTTAGGTAACGGCTCGCCAAGTGCCATAAGCATAATTGGCCAATAAATTGTATGGAATCTTACAATATCTTTACCAATAATATGAACATCAGCAGGCCAATACTTCTTGTATTTTTCGCCACTGCCGTCTGGGTCATAACCTAATGCGGTAATATAGTTTGAAAGAGCATCAATCCATACATAAATAACATGTTTGTCATCAAATGAAACAGGAACGCCCCATTTGAATGATGAACGTGATACACATAAATCCTGAAGACCGGGTTTGATGAAATTATTAAGCATTTCTTTTTTACGAGCTTCGGGGTAAATAAAGTTTTCATTATTTTCAATGAATTCTTCAAGCTGTTTCTGATATTTTGAAAGACGAAGGAAATATGTTTCTTCCTTTTCTTTGTGAACATCTCTGCCACAGTCAGGGCACTTGCCGTCAACTAATTGGCTTTCAGTCCAGAAAGACTCGCAAGGAGTACAGTAAAGACCCTCATATTCACTCTTGTAAATATCACCTTGGTCGTAGAGCTTTTTGAAAATTTTCTGAACAGTTTTTTCGTGATAATCGTCAGTTGTACGAATAAAATGGTCATAAGTTGTATT
>CALFTO010000068.1 GCA_937916195.1 uncultured Clostridia bacterium | reverse complement strand
GTCTTGTGCAGTGAATTCTTGACTGCTGACCTGCACCAACACCGATAGCCTGTCCATCATAAGCATAACAAACAGAGTTTGACTGTGTGTATTTAAGTGTGATAAGAGCAATAATAAGGTCGCGCTTTGCTTCTGCGGGGAATTCCTTATTCTCTGTTACCATATTTGAGAGAAGTTCTTCATCAATTCTGAAGTTGTTTCTTCCCTGCTCAAATGTGATACCAAAAACCTGCTTCTTTTCCTGAACTGCAGGAACATAATCAGCATCAATTTTTACAATATTATAGTTACCGTTTCTCTTACCTTTAAGAATTTCAAGAGCCTCTGCTGAATAACCGGGAGCAATAATACCATCAGAAACTTCACGTGCAACAAGCTTTGCAGTTGTAACATCACATTCGTCGCTAAGAGCAATCCAATCACCAAATGATGACATTCTGTCTGTACCACGAGCACGAGCATAAGCGCAAGCAAGAGGAGAATCATCAAGACCTTCGATATCATCTACAAAGCAAGCCTTTTTAAGTGAATCTGAAAGCTTAACACCTACTGCTGCTGATGTTGGGCTTACATGCTTAAATGAAGTTGCTGCAGGCATACCGAGAATATCTTTAATTTCTTTTACAAGCTGCCAAGAGTTGAATGCATCAAGGAAATTAATGAAACCGGGTCTGCCGTTGAGAATTTCAATAGGAAGGTCAGCACCGTCTTCCATATAAATTTTAGAAGGCTTCTGATTGGGGTTACAACCATATTTAAGTTCAAATTCTTTCATTTTTAATCTCCTTATACATTCTTATTAATTATTCTTGTTTCTGTTTCGTTTGTTTCAAGGTCAATATATCTTACAAAAAGAGAAACCTTATTATCTTCATTAAGATTTTTCCAAATGATATCGGTCATTGTGTCAATATCAACATCGGGAAGCTCAAGAGTTTTAGGCTCACCCTCAAAGCTTGGAAGAGGATTTCCGTCACACTTATATGTATGAATGAACTTTGCCTTACCTGCAAGAGGATTAGAATAAGCGTAAGTATATCTCTGGCAAGAACTACCGTCACCGTCAGCAGACTTGAGAATTGACATTGCATAATTCATTTCGCCGTTTTCGTGGTGAATAATACCTGAAATACGAGGTGTATAATTAGGAGCGTCATCTTCAAATTCACGAGTACGAAGAGCCTGCTCAAATGTCATCTGCTGGTCCATAAGCTCGTAAATTGTGTCTGTCTGGTCGCCGTTTGTAACGATTGTCTTGTTACCAAGAACTCTAACAGGATAATAGATAATAAGATGGGGGTCAGTCATTTTTGACTCGTCAAAAGCCTTTGTACGCATTGCATCGCCTTCAGCAACAAATACGCGGTTACGGCTGTTTACGCTTCTACCCATAATGAAGTATGCTGTAACAGCCTTTTTGCCATCAGCACTTTTGCCGATGATAATTCCTCTGCCGTGATAAGCGAGAGAATTAAGTTCATTTTCAAGTGACTTGATTTCCATTTGAAAAAATCCTCCAAATATTTATTTTATGTATGTTTTACCATTTTCAACGACAATTTTGTCGTCACAGAAAAGCTGAACTGCTTTTGGAAGTATCTTCCATTCTGCCTGTTCCATAATTCTCTTCTGCAATGTTTCGGGTGTGTCATCATTCATAACATCAACTGCTTTTTGCAAGATAATCGGTCCTGCATCACATTCAGCAGTAACAAAATGAACAGTAGCACCTGAAACTTTAACGCCTTTTTTCAAGGCCTCTTCGTGAACGTGCAAACCGTAAAAACCTTTTCCGCAGAAAGACGGAATAAGCGCGGGATGCACATTAATCATTTTATTTTGAAAAGCATCACAGACATTTTCATCAAGAATTGTCATAAACCCTGCATATACAACCAAATCTGCTTTTTCTTCAACAAGCAAATCTCGCATAGCACAACTATATGACGCAATATCCGAAAAATCTTTTCTTATAAGTGTACGAGTTTTAATTCCGTTATTTTCAGCACGAGTAAGGGCATAAGCATCATCTTTAGAAGCAATTACACAGGTAATCTTTCCGTTACCTAGCTCTCCCCTGTTTTGTGCATCAATAAGAGCCTGAAGATTTGTGCCACCGCCGGATACAAGAACTGCTATTCTCTTACACATTATAAAAGCACCTTCTCATCGCCTTCAATAATTTCACCAATCACATAGGCATCGATTCCGTTTTCTTTGAGAACAGAAAGAGAAAGTTCTACTTCACTTGCCGGAACTACAATACTCATACCAACACCCATATTATAAGTGTTATACATATCGCGTTCAGGAATATTTCCACATTTAGCAATGACATCAAAGATAGGAAGTACCTTGACAGAGGACTTATCTATCTTTGCACATAATCCGTCAGGAATAGAACGCGGAATATTCTCATAGAATCCACCGCCTGTAATGTGAGAAATTCCTTTTACATTAACTTTTTCAATAAGAGCAAGAACGGGCTTAACATAAATCTTTGTGGGAACAAGTAAAGCATCAGCAATACTCTTTCCGCCCAATTCTTCACGAGCTACATAAAGTTCAGGGTTATTGTTGTCGATATCAAAAATCTTACGACACAAACTGAAGCCGTTAGAGTGAATACCGGTTGATGGAAGAGCAATAACAACATCACCCGCAACCATCTTGCTGTTATCAATCATTTTAGGCTTATCTACCACACCAACTGCGAAACCTGCAAGGTCATAATCTTCTACGGGCATCAAACCGGGATGTTCTGCTGTCTCACCGCCGATAAGTGCGCACCCTGATTGAACACAGCCTTCGGCAACACCGCTTACAATTTCAGCAATCTTTTCAGGAACGTTTTTTCCGCAAGCGATATAATCAAGAAAATATAATGGCTTTGCACCAACACAGATAATATCATTCACGCACATAGCAACTGCATCAATACCAATTGTATCGTGTTTATCCATAAGAATAGCCAATTTAACTTTAGTACCACAACCGTCAGTACCGGAAACAGAAATAGGATGTTCCATTCCGGCAACACAGCTAAGGTCGAAGCATCCACCGAAGCCACCGACATCATCTACAGAACCCTCATTACGAGTTCGTGCAACGTGTTTTTTCATAAGCTCAACAGCTTTATAACCTGCGGTAATATCAACACCTGCTGCTGCATAGCTTTCTGACATAGAATTTTTCATTTTAGTTCTCCTTTTGAAGAATTAATATTTTAAAATTAATTAACCTTTACCATTCCAGCAGTAAGTACAAATACAATCTGCAGGAAGTCCGATTGCTTTTATTATTCCGTCAATTGACTGAAATTCAAGTGATGTGAAATGAAGCTTATCACAAATTGCTTTGCGTAAATTCATACCGCGCTGTGAAGCTGCATCAATATATTCTTCGATATGATTGAAACCATCTTCACCCTCAAGCTCCATAATGGTACTGCGTGCAATTAATTCCATATCAGAAGTTGCACGTGAAAAATTAAGATACTTACAACCATACATTATAGGTGGACAAGCAGAGCGAATATGAACCTCTTTTGCGCCATTTTCATAAAGGAATTCTACTGTTTCACGAAGCTGAGTTCCACGAACAATACTGTCATCGACAAAAAGCAATTTTTTATCGTAAATCAAGTCGTGAACAGGAATTTGCTTCATTTTCGCAACTCTGTTTCGCTCACCTTGATTTGATGGTGTAAAGCTTCTTGACCAAGTAGGAGTATATTTAATAAACGGACGTGCAAATTGAATTCCGCTTTCATTGGCATATCCGATTGCATGCGGAGTGCCTGAATCGGGAACACCACTTACATAGTCAATGTCTTGCGCAACTCCGTTATCCTTATCAGCCTTTGCCATTATCTTGCCGTTTTCATAGCGCATTACTTCAACATTTCTACCCTCATAACAGGATGTTGAATAACCGTAATATGACCACAAGAAAGCACAAATTTTCATTTGCTTGCCTGCTTCTTTAAGCACTTGTACACCATCAGCAGTAAGTTCAACAACCTCGCCCGGTCCTAACTCTTTATAATCAGCATAACCAAGCTTTTTATAAGCAAAATCTTCAAAAGACACACAATAGCCGTCATCACGCTGACCAATAAGAACGGGGATTCTGCCTAACTTATCGCGAGCCGCAATCAATTTGCCATCATCTTTTAAAATAAGAATTGATGCCGTTCCGTCAATAAGACTTTGTGCAAACGCAATACCATCTGCGAAGTTATCCTTCTGGTTAATCATTGCCGCAACAAGCTCAGTAGAGTTAATACCCTCATTGGTCATTGCACCAAAATGCCCGCCATTAGAAAAAAGATATTCCTCAACAAGCTTTTCTTTATTATTGATAAGACCAATAATACAAATTGCATAAAGACCAAGCTTTGAACGAACAAGCAACGGCTGTGCATCAGAATCACTGATGCAGCCGATTGCGGAGTTACCTTGCATTTGGTTAGAAATGTTTTCAAACTTTGTTCTGAAAGGTGAATTTTCTATTTTATGAATTTTTCTTTGTAAGCCGATACTCTTATCATATGCAGCCATACCGCCTCGACGAGTACCGAGATGTGAGTGATAGTCAGTTCCAAAAAACACATCTAAAATTGTGTCATTCTTACTGACAG
>CALFTO010000067.1 GCA_937916195.1 uncultured Clostridia bacterium | reverse complement strand
ATATCAGAACAAGTGAAATTAAGCCCAAGCTTATTGAATGTGCAAATTCAGTTAAGTGGGAGCCTGCTTCAAACGGCAAACGTATGAATGACTGGCTCAACAATATGGGCGACTGGAATATTTCACGTAAACGTTATTACGGTATGCCTCTTCCTTTCTATCCTTGTGATTGCGGTCATGTAACAGTTATCGGTTCAAAGGCAGAGCTTCGTGAAAAGGCTGTTGACCCCGCTCAAGTTGACGCACTTCCCGAGCTTCACAGACCTTGGGTTGACGAAGTTAAGATTAAGTGCGAGCACTGTGGTAAAGAGGTTTCTCGTGTTCCTGAAATTGGTGACGTTTGGCTTGATGCAGGTATCGTTCCATTCTCAACACTCGGTTATTTTACAGACCGCGAAGCATGGGAAAAGAACTTCCCTGCAGAGTGGGTTACTGAAATGCACGAGCAGGTTAGACTTTGGTTCTATTCAATGCTCTTTATGAGTACTGTTCTTGTTGGTAAAGCACCTTATGAGAGAGTTGTTACCAACGGTATGGTTGTTTCTGAAGACGGCTCTAAATTCTCAAAGACAGGCTTTATGATTAAGTTTGATGAGGCTGCAGAGAAAATCGGTGCTGATACAGTTCGTTATCTTTATGCAAGTGCACCAAACACCAACGATGTTCGTTTTGGTTATAATCTCGGTGACGAAGCAAGAAGAAAGATGCTCGGTTTCTGGAATATTTACACATTCTTTGATACCTATGCACAGCTTGATAAACCCGATTTCACAAACTATAAGCCCGATTTCTCACTTATGACACCAACTGACAAGTGGCTTCTTGTGAGAACAAACGAGTTTATTAATAAAGCAACTGCTAATATGGATGATTATAAGTCATTCGCACTTATTAAAGATTTTGAAGCATTTGTTGATGATATTTCAAACTGGTATATCAGAACAAACCGTCGTCGCTTCTGGAAAACAGAAGACGAGCAGGATAAGATGGTTGCTTATTGGACACTCTTTAATGCGCTCAAGGCTTGTACACAGGTTATGGCTCCAATTATGCCATTTATGACAGAGTATATCTGGCAGAAACTTATTAAGGTTTGTGAACCCACAGCGGCAGAGTCAGTTCATTTGAGTGATTGGCCCACAGCACTTGAAGGTGTTGAAGATAATGGTGTTATTGAACAGACAAAGCTTGTTCGCGAAGTAATTGCCGTTGCAATGAGACTTCGTAATGAACAGCAGATTAAAGTTCGTCAGCCTCTTGCAAAGCTTTTCGTATGCTGTGATGCAGACAAAGCGGATAAAATCAAGACATTTGAGAAGAATATTCTTGACGAGCTTAATATCAAGTTTATTGAATATATCAATGATGTAAATGTTCTTGAAGATAAATTCTTGACTGTTAACTTCAAGGTTGCAGGTGCAGTTCTCAAACAAAATGTTAACAAAATGAAACAGACTCTTGAAGCACTTTCAGAGGACGAGATGTCAGCACTCACAACTACAGTAATTGCAGGCTGTGAAGTTGCAGTTCCCGGTTGGGACGAAAAGTTTGACAGCTCAATCTTCAATGTTCAGTCAAAGACAAAGAAGGGTATTGTTTCTGCTGAGTTCGATGCAGAATGTGTTGTAGCACTTGATGTTGTTCTTACTGACGAGCTTCTTAAAGAAGGCGTTGTTCGTGATATTATTCGTCAATGTCAGGTTGCTCGTAAGGATGCAGGATATCAGGTTGAACAGAGAATTATCGCTTCAATTACAGTTGAAGATGAGTTTATCATTAATGCTCTTACTGAAAAGCTCAATTATGTAGCAAGCGAACTTCTTGCAGACAACCTTGTTATTAATGCTGAAATTAAAGCAGATTACTCAAACGAGTTCACAGTAAATGATAAGAAAGTTACTGTATCCGTAGCAAAAGGAGAATAAAAATGTTTCAGGTTACTAAAGATATGAATATCGGCGAAATCCTTGATAATGCAAGAGAAACAGTACCGTTTTTCTTAAATCTCGGTATGCACTGTCTCGGTTGCCCCTCAGCAAGAGGCGAAACTGTTGAGCAGGCTTGTATGGTTCATGGTGTTGACCCCGATGAATTCGTAGAAGGAATTAACGCTTTTCTTAAAGAAAACGCAAGCAAATAATTAAAACATTCCCCCTATACACTTATAGGGGGATTTTGTTAAGAAGGTGAGATATATGCAACTTGATAGCAGACTTTCTGCAGTGGCAAGCTTGGTCAGAAGAAATACAAAATTTGCCGATATTGGCACAGACCACGCTTATTTGCCTGTATTTCTAATTAAAAATGGAATAATTGATAATGCTATCGCTGCAGATTTGCGCAAAGGACCTCTTGAAAATGCAAGAGAAACGGCTGAAGCATATAATCTTACCGAAAAAATTGAACTTCGTTTATCTGACGGTCTTGACAATTTCACCGATGGCGAAGTAAATG
Source organism: uncultured Clostridia bacterium (assembly GCA_937916195.1). Classification (GTDB taxonomy): domain Bacteria; phylum Bacillota; class Clostridia; order Oscillospirales; family Acutalibacteraceae; genus Fimenecus. The sequence continues at coordinate 35,823 of CALFTO010000067.1, read as the reverse complement.
AAATCGCTGTGGCTGGCATGGGGGGCTTGCTGATTGCTCAATTTGTTGAGCGAACAAAATGGTTGAAAAATAAAGATATTCATTTAATTCTTCAGCCTATGACCCACGCCGAAGAATTACGCGAAACACTTTATAATAATGGATTTATTATTGATAAAGAAATTGCTACAACTGATAAGGATAAGCTTTACATAGTCATCAGTGCATATTATTGTGATGAAAAATTTGATTACAATGACATTGATTTAATAGTTGGAAAACTGCCGTTAAATAATGATGAGCCTTCAAAAATTTATCTTAATCATATATACGAAAAATATAATAAAAAGCTTGTAGCATTACAAAATGCAGGGAAAGATTGTTATGAACTTGAAAAAATAGTAGGGGAGTTGAAAAAATGGCAACTGTAAGAGAAATCTATAATTTTATTGACTCAATAGCACCTTTCAATACCGCAGAAGAATGGGACAATGCTGGTTTATTAGTTGGCGACGAGAATAAAACTATTAACAAAATTATGTTTGCTCTTGATTGTACAGAAGATGTAATAAATCAGGCTATTTCTTGCGGTGCTGATTTAATTGTAACTCATCATCCTATAATTTTTAAACCACTTTCAGAGCTTACTGCCGACAGTTTAGTTTATAAGCTTGTTAAAAATGATTTGAGCATCATTTGTGCACATACAAACTATGATAAGGCAATAGAGGGTGTTAACGATATTCTTTGCGATACTGTTGAACTTGAAAATATAGTAAAAATCGAAAATACTTGTCTTAATGTTGGAGAGCTTACAACTGAAATGAGTTCCAATGAATTTGCACAGTATATTAAATCAAAACTTAATGGAGTTGTCAGATATAATTCTATTGAAAAGACAATAAAAAAGATTGCTGTTTGCAGTGGCTCGGGCAGTGATTATCTTCAGCTTGCCAAAGAATTGAATTGTGATGCGTTACTTACAGGTGATGGCTCACACCATAGTTTTCTTGATGCTGATGAAATGGGTATTTTACTTGTTTGTGCGGGTCATTTTGAAACTGAAAACATTGCAATCAAGCCATTGGCAGATAGAATAAAAAATTACTTTGATATTGAATGTGTTATCGCGGGTCAAAAATCGCCGATAATCACGATTTAAGAGGTCTTATGGCACTTGACGGAATTACTTTAGGTTTAATTAAAAACGAGTTGAAAAGCTATATAATCGGCGCAAAGGTCGAAAAAATACACCAGCCCTCAAAAAATGAGTTGGTGTTCATTTTGCGTACCCGAAACGGCGCATATAGGCTTTATTCCTCGTGTGACGGACAAAGTCCGAGAGTGCATTTAACACGCTATTCGCTTGAAAATCCGAAAACTCCGCCAATGCTTTGTATGCTTTTCCGAAAAAGACTTGTTGGTGCAAACCTTGTAGACATCAGACAAATTAAGAATGACCGAATTTTAATTTTTGATTTTGACGGAACTACCGAAATTGGTGATAAAACACAGTTTCACCTTATTTGTGAAATAATGGGGCAGAGGAGTAATATTATTCTTTGTGACTGCGATTACAAAATTCTTGATGCCGTTAAAAGAATAGATGAAAACAAATCTCAAATTCGTGAAATTCTGCCCGGACTTCGTTATGAATTTCCGCCTTTACAAGAAAAATGCGACATTATTAATGACGCTACATCTTTAATTGTTGATAGTATTTTAAGTAAAAGCGAAAAAATGCTTTCAAAAGGAATTCTTGATGTGGTTGAGGGATTTTCTCCTATTGTTTGTCGTGAAATTGCTTACAGAACTGTATTTGGTGACAAACAAATTGGTTTATTAAGTAAAATTGAATTAGAACGACTTACAAATGAACTTGAAATAATCAAAACAGAGATTACTGAAAAATCAACGCCGCAAATGCTTGTAAACAGCGAAAAAACTCCATTTGATTTTTCATTCACTAATATTCGTCAATATGGAAAAACTCTTGAGAAAAAAGAATATGAAACCTATTCAGAGCTTCTTGACGATTTCTATTTTGAGCGCGATAAAGCAAACCGAATTAAACGTCGCGCGGCAGATTTATTTAAGCTTTTGGGAAGTGCAGTTGAGAGAACAGCTCGTAAAATCAATAACAGAAAAGCAGAACTTGAAAAAAGCGAAAATCGTGAACAACTTCGTGTATTTGCTGAGCTCATAACTGCAAATCAATATAGATTAACTGAAAAATCATCGATTTACAGTGTCGAGAATTATTATGATAATAACAATCTAATTGATATTCCCGTCAATCCTGCACTTACGGCACAGCAGAATGCACAACGCTATTTTAAAGAATATAAAAAAGCAGCAAACGCTGAAAAACTTCTCCATTCACTTATTGAAGAAGGTGAGCAGGAGCTCATTTACCTTGATACTGTTATTGACAACCTTTCAAGAGCAGATACTGACCGAGAAATTTCTGAAATCCGCGAAGAACTTGAAAATGGTGGATACGTTAAATCGAAAAAAGGTGGTAAACAGAAAAAAGAAAAGCCTTTACCACCATTAGAGTTTACTTCAAGTGACGGCTTTAAAATTCTCGTGGGCAGAAACAACGTGCAGAATGATATTCTCACATTAAAAACTGCTAAAAATTATGATATGTGGCTGCACGTACAAAAGCAAGCAGGCTCACATACAATAATCATTGCCGATAATAAAGAAATAACTGAAACAGCAATTTGTGAGGCAGCTTGTATTGCGGCATATCACAGTAAATCAAAAGATTCATCGTCTGTTGCTGTTGATTACACAATTGTTAAAAATATTAAGAAGCCCGTTGGCGCAAAACCCGGTAAGGTAATTTACAACACATATAATACTGTTTATGTAACACCTGAAAAGAGCTTAATTGAAAAATTGTTGATAAAATAAAATGAACCGGGAAGTTTGGTGTCTTCCCGGTTTACTTTATACCTCATCAGAAACAAGAATTTCGTTATGACGGAATAAAAGTGACAAGCACCAAATTCCTGCGAGAGCTACAAGGGTATAAACAATTCTGCTGATAATTGCTCCCTGACCGCCGAAGAGCCATGCAACAAGGTCAAATTGGAACAAGCCGATTGCGCCCCAGTTAATAGCACCGATTATAACGAGAATTAAAGAAATTCTGTCAAGCATTATTTTCACTCCTTAAAATCATTGTAGACTGCCTGCACGATTATTATGGTTTAAAATAATGCTTTTATTCTTGTTATAAAAAGTAAAAATTTTAATTTAATTTTGCTTTTTCTTTCAAAATTTCAACTTTATCAGTAACTTCCCACATTACATCACAATCTGTTCTTCCCACGTGACCGTAAGCGGCAAGCTGTTTGTAAATGGGATTGCGAAGCTTAAGATTATCAATGATTGCTGCAGGGCGAAGGTCAAATACTTCGTTGATAATGTCGCCGAGTTCTGAATCTTTAAGCACGCCTGTACCGAATGTATCAACCATTACTGATACGGGTTTTGCAACGCCGATTGCATATGCTAACTGAATTTCACATTTCTTTGCAAGACCTGCGGCTACAACATTCTTAGCAACATATCTTGCGGCATAAGCAGCAGAACGGTCAACTTTTGTCGGGTCTTTACCTGAAAAAGCACCACCACCATGACGTGAATATCCGCCGTATGTATCAACAATAATCTTGCGTCCTGTAAGACCTGAGTCACCCATAGGACCGCCGATTACAAAACGACCTGTTGGGTTAACGAAAACCTTTGTGTTGTCATCCATAAGCTCTGCGGGAACAATTGGTGCAATAACATATTTTTTAACATCTTCACGAATTTGTGAAAGTTCAACGTCAGCACTATGCTGTGAAGAAACAACAATTGCATCAATTCTTACAGGAACACCATTTTCGTCATATTCAACAGTAACTTGAGTTTTGCCGTCGGGACGAAGATAGGGGAGAGTGCCATCTTTTCTTACCTTTGTAAGCTGAACAGCAAGCTTGTTTGCCATAGAAATAGGCATGGGCATGAGCTCTGGTGTTTCATCGCATGCAAAGCCGAACATCATACCTTGGTCACCAGCGCCATTAAGGTTATAGAAATCGTCGTTACCTTCTTTAATTTCCATAGAGTTGTCAACACCCAATGCAATGTCAGCAGACTGCTTGTCCAATGCTACGAGAACTGCACAAGAATTGCCGTCAAATCCTTTTTCACTATTATCATAACCGATTTCACAAACAGTTTTGCGAACGATTTCGGGGATATTTACTTGTGCTTTCGAGGTGATTTCACCCATTACAAGAACTTGACCTGTTGTACAACAAGTTTCGCAAGCAACACGTGACATTGGGTCTTGACTGAGCATTGCATCAAGAACTGCATCAGAAATTTTGTCACAGATTTTATCGGGATGTCCTTCTGTTACTGATTCAGATGTAAATAAAAATTTAGCCATAATTTTTCGCCTCCAAAAAAATCAGGCACCCATAAGGGTGCCGTAAAAAACAACCTTATATCTCGGAAAATCCGCAGGAATTAGCACCACGCATAAAGCAGGTTGCCGGGTTTCGCAGGGCCAGACCCTCCACCACTCTGCATAAGGGAAATATTCAGTTACTATATATTCTATCACAAAATACGACAATGTCAACTACATTGTATACTTTTTCGCAGCTTTTTGGGCAGCAAAATAAATTGGGTAGAAAGGTATAATATTAAAACAAGCTTTTACTGTGTTGAGGGCTGTTGAACCCCAAACACCTGCCCAATAAATTTCGCTTTCAAGTGGCCAACCCATAACACTGTAAAAAATAGGGGTAAATATCATATTTGCAATCCAGCCTAAAATAACTGTAATTGCAATTGTTATTATAGATGAAATGATATATGTTTTTGCAGAAAATCTTTTTTCTTTAAAAACTTTTGCAAAAAGTTTTGTGAATAATGACATTGAAAGAACAACACCGCTACCAACAACAACATTCATTATTTCGCCAATACCTAATGTAGTGGTTTTGGTAAGGTGTATTATGTTTTTTACAACTTCAACTAAAACGCCTTGAACAGGACCAAAAACTATACCAGTAAGAACAGCAGGGAAGTCCGAAAAATCTATTTTCATATAGCTTACACCGGGAATAATTTGAATTTCCGGAAAAACCATATAAATAACTGTTCCTATGGCGGTCATAACGGCAGTAACCGTTAAAGCAAATACTTTTTTGTTTCTTGCGTTTGACATTAAAAATCTTCCTTTCATATTGATTAGTTGCCAAACAGAAAATGCCCCACTATGGAAATAGCAGGGCAAATGTAACTTAAATTCAAGTTGCATCTTCTTTCATCCGGACTATACCGTCGGTATGGGAATTACACCCATTCAGCCTATTGGCTCGTGGACTTTACCACCGGTGGAGAATTTCACTCCGCCCTGAAGACAACTAATATATTTTATGATTAAATTATATCATTGTTACCGGCTTTGTCAATACTCTTTTTCTTTAAGTTTAAGATTGCGACTGCCAGTATCATTAAAATAGGGAAAACAGCACCGAAACCTAAGCCTGTTTTGAGTGCTTCGCCTGTCTCTATACCTTGAGAAAACTGAAGTGACATAAAGCTTATAAACCAAGGGCCAAGTGTGCAACCCGTGTCACCTGAAAGGGCGAGAACACTGTACATTGAGCCTCCGCCTTTTGGGAATAATTTTGCTGCAAGGCTTAACGTTCCCGGCCACATTACGCTCACACTGATACCTGTCAATGCACACATTAAAAGAGATATTACCGAATTGTCAATAAAGCAAGTTCCTAAATAACAAATTGTGCATAGAGTGGCAGAAGCATACAAAGCAGTTTTTAGATTGATTTTTTCACCAACAAAGCCAAATATCATTCTGCCTGTTCCCATAAGAACAGCGAAAAGGCAAGGGCCTAACAAATCCCCCGTCATTTTTGTTACTTTTAGTCCTGCTTCAGCAAAATATGATGACCATTGTGACATTCCAATTTCAGAAGCACCCGAGCAAATCATAATTACAATACATAAAATAAATTGCTTTGAAAACAGCATTTTAAAGAATGGCGTTTTTTCTTCTTCTGTAAGATTTGGCTCAATCGGTACTGTTAAGAAGTTGAATGTATTAACGAGAGGAATTATTGCCCAGATTATTGGTGCAATATACCATAAATCATTACCGAAAAGTTTAATCATAATTGTTGTAAGCAATACTACAACAACCTGACCCCAACAGTAAAATGAATGAAGAAGGCTCATTTCTGCGGTTTTCTTTTCACCGGGGATTGATTCAACAATGGGGCTGATAATTACTTCGGTAATGCCACTGCCAATTGCAGAAAGCATAATAGAAATAACTATTCCTATGTATGCATTTTCTAAAATATTCGGTAAAATTCCAAGACAGGCAAGACCTATAAAAGCAATACCTTGTGAAGCAACAGCAAGTTTTTTGTAACCGATAATGTCTGCAAATTTTATTGAAAGTGTATCAACAACTAATTGTGTTGCAAAATTTATTGTAATTAGAAGTGATAGTTTACCAAGAGTAATATCAAATTTCTCACTGAATATTACGAAAAGCAGGGGAGCAATGTTGTTTATTATACCCTGCACTATGTAACCTGTATAGCAGGCAATTTTTGTTCCTGTGAATGTTCTTTTTTTCATTTATACGCGTGTTATAATTATCTCAATATTGCCTTTAACGGTGAATTCACCGTAATTTGCGGGAATAAAAAGACTGTCTCCTTTTTTGATTTCAATGTCGTCAACTGTGCCGTTGCCGTCTGTTACAAGAATTGAAACAAAAGATTTTTCATCTGCATTGTCTGTATATTCTGCATTTACAGATAATTTTTGTACATTGAATAAATCACATTTTGTAAGCAACTGTGTTGAGTAACCCTCGCCAACAACTAATTCGCCTTCGGGGTTTGTGCTTTTTGTGGGCGGAGTGCAGCAAGTAACATCAATAGCTTTATCAACGTGTAATGCTCTTGGCTTGCCGTCAGCACCAAGTCTGCCATAGTCATAAACTCGATATGTAGTGTTTGAATTCTGCTGAATTTCTGCAAGCAAAATTCCCTTGCCGATTGCGTGCAAAGTGCCAGCCTCAATAAAGAATAAATCACCCTTTTTAACTTTTACCTTGTTGACTGTATCAAGGAAAGTGTTGTTTTTAATACCTTCTCTGAATTCTTCACTTGTAATCTCGCGGTTAAAGCCGTAAATCAGTTCTGCCCCTTCATCACAATCGAGAATATACCAACATTCTGTTTTACCGTATTCGCCCTCAACTCGCATTGCGTATTCATTATCAGGGTGCACCTGAACCGACAAATCATTTTTTGCATCTATAAGCTTGATAAGTATGGGAAAATATTCGAATTTTTTGCCATTTTCACCTAAACAATCAGGGTTTAATTTCAAAACTTCGGTTAATGTTTTGCCTGCAAATTCACCATTTGCAATGGTGTTTTCGCCGTCTTTATGACAAGATAGCATCCAACCCTCTGCGAGCTTTTGGAGGTCTGACTTAAAGCCGTATTCATCACGAAGCTTTGTGCCACCCCAAAGATAATCTTTAAAAACAGGATTTAATTTTAAAATATACATATTAAATCTCCTTATTTCAATTTCAAGTAATTTTAGCATAATATAGTAATATTTTCAATAATATCGTTGTTAAAATTCTTACAGTGTGATATAATTATTAAAATAAAAATTATGAGGTTTTCAAGTGAAGGATAATATTATTTTCTATTTTTCCGACCAACAGAGATATGATACTGCAAATGCTGAAATAATGCCTAATTTGATGAAGCTTGCAGAAGAAGGCACATTTTTTGAGAATTGCTATACCTGTCAGCCTGTCTGTGGGCCTGCACGAGCTTGTTTGCAAACAGGTGTTTACCCAACAGAATGTGGTTGTCATATAAACGGAATTCCCCTTCGTGATGATGTAAAATCTTTAGCAGATTATTTTAATGAAAACGGATATGACACAGCATATATAGGTAAATTGCATTTAGCGTCGGGCAAAAATGGCGGAGAAAAAATTAATTGTGAAAAAACTGCAATTCCCGAAAATCGTTTATGGGGATATAAGTATTTTCGTGGTGCTGATGTGCTTGAATTTACTTCTCACGGCTATGACGGATATGTGTTTGATGAAAAAGGCAATAAAATTGATTTTGAAGGTTATCGTGCTGACAGAATTAACGATTTTGCAATAGAATATATTGAAAATCACAATGGTAAAAAGCCGTTCTTTATGTTCATTTCTCAGCTTGAGCCTCACCATCAGAATGACCATAACAGATTTGAAGGACCTAAAGAGAAAATAGATAAATATAAAGAGTATCTTATTCCTGAGGATTTGACGCATTTGAAAGGCAACTACAAAGAGCAATATCCTGATTATCTGGCTGCGATTGGAAGTCTTGACGATAATCTTGGCAGACTAATTGATACGCTCAAATCTAAAGGGATATATGATAATACAACTATTATTTACACCTCTGACCATGGCTGTCATTTTAAAACAAGAAATGCAGAGTATAAGCGAAGCTGTCATGATGCGTCAATTCACATTCCTCTTGTGATTAAAGGCAAAGGATTTGAAAAGGGTGTTAAAGATAACAAATTTGTCAGTCTTGTAGATTTACCTCCAACAATATTGTATTCGGGTATGATTTATCCTCCCGAACATTATCAGGGCGAGGCAATTCAAGAAAAAGGTGATTACGGTTTCGCTTTTATTCAAATCAGCGAAAGTCAATGTGGCAGAGCAATTAGAACAAAGGACTATACATATTCCGTAGCATCTGCAAAATTTTTATCTTCACATTCAAATGTGTATTTTGAAGATTATTTATATGATAATTCAAAAGATACGGCACAGAAGAATAATTTAATTAAATCAAAGGAATATGCACAAATAAAAAGTGAACTTAAAACACTTTTACTGAATCAAATTGAAAAAATTGAAGGCAAACGACCTTTGATTTTGCCGACACTATTCACAAAGCATAAATAATGCACGATTTGTTGTCAAAATATTCAAATATCGCTATTTTTGATGCTTTTATTTGATTAAAATGCAGTTTTTCAAATAATCACTTGCAAAATCTAACTTAATACTATATAATAAACCGAAATAAATTTTGGAGGATATTCTATGCTTTATAATCAGATGAGTAGAGAAGAACTCGTATCACTTAAATGCGAACTTGATAAAAAATATGAAGAAGTTAAATCTTTGGGCTTATCTCTTGATATGTCTCGTGGTAAGCCAGGTGCTGACCAGCTTGATTTAACTGTTGATATGCTAAATGTAATGGTTGATGCTAATGATTGCAAGGCTGAAAACGGATTTGATTGTCGTAATTACGGTGTTCTTGACGGAATTCCCGAATGTAAAAAGCTTTTTGCAGAGCTTTTAGAGGTTGAGGCTAAAAACGTAATTATCGGCGGTTCTTCAAGCCTTAATCTTATGTATGACTATCTTAATCAGTGTATGTATTTAGGTGTTGCAGGCTGTGAGCCTTGGAGCAAGCAGGGCAAGGTTAAATTTATCTGCAATGTTCCCGGTTATGACAGACATTTCGCGATTACAGAATTCTTCGGTATTGAAATGATTTCTGTTGAAATGGACGAATTCGGTCCTGATGTTGAAAAAATTGCGGAGCTTGTTAAGGACCCGATGGTTAAGGGTATGTTCTGTGTTCCTAAGTATTCAAATCCCAACGGAGTTACTTATAGTGATGAAAGAGTTAAGGCTCTCGCAGCTTTAAAGCCCGCTGCAAAAGATTTCAGAGTAATCTGGGATAATGCATATATTATTCACGAATTGACAGATACACCTGATGTTCTTATGAATATTTTTGATGCTTGCAAAGAGTATGGCACAGAGGATTATTTTGTTGAATTCACTTCAACATCAAAGATTTCATTCCCCGGTGCAGGTGTTTCAGCAATTGCGGCATCAGATGCCAATATTACAGAAATCAAAAAGCGTCTTAATTTCCAGACAATCAGCTATGATAAGCTTAATCAACTTCGTCATGTGAAGTATTTCAAGAATGTTGACGGAATTCGTAAGCATATGGAAAAACACGCAGAAATAATTGCACCTAAATTCGATATGGTTCTCACTATGCTTGAAACTGAAATCAAGCCTTGCGGAATCGGTGAATGGGTTAAGGCAAAGGGCGGATATTTTATAAGTTATAACACAATTGGTTGCAGTGCAAAGAGAATTGGTGAGCTTTGTAAAGAGGCAGGGCTTATTCTCACAACTGTAGGTGCTACTTATCCTTATGGTGTTGACCCTGCTGATAAAAATATCAGAATTGCACCCACATTCCCATCAGTTGAAAATCTTGGTAAAGCAATGGAAGTTTTCTGCCTTTGCGCAAAATTGGCAGCAGTTGAAGAATTGTTAAAATAATTGGAGAAGCATTATGAGCGGTAAAAAGAAGGTTTCTGCCGTTATTGTATCGGCAGGCAATTCCTCAAGAATGGGTGGAATTAATAAGCAGTTCCTTGAAATTGGGAGTATGTCTGTTATTGCTCGCTCAATAAGTGTTTTTCAAAATTGTTCTTTAATTGACGAAATTGTTGTTGTGACCAGAGAGAACGATATCAAAGCAATAAAAGATATTGTTGAAAAACATAAGTTTTCGAAAGTTTCAGCTGTTGTAAAAGGTGGCGAAACAAGGCAGTTAAGTGTGTATAATGGTGTAAAGGCAACTTCATTAGATTCCGATTATGTTGCTATTCACGATGGTGCAAGACCTCTTGTTACTGAAAAGGTTATTAAAGATACGCTTTCTGTTGCGTTTGATTGCGGTGCAGCTACAACAGGCGTTAAAGTTAAAGATACCATTAAAGTTGTAAATGAAAATAATGAAATAGTTGATACACCTGACCGTAGTGTTATGCGTGCTGTTCAGACACCACAAATTTTTGCAAAAGATTTATATCTTAATGCCGTCAAGAGTGTTCCTGACAGCGAGAATTTTACTGACGATTGTATGCTTATAGAGGCTTACGGAAAAACAGTTGAATTTGTTGATGGCGATTATGAAAACATTAAAATTACCACACCCGAAGATGTTGCTCTTGCAGAGTCTTATCTCGCGAGAAGGGAGAAATAAATATGCTCAGAATTGGTCACGGATATGATGTTCACCGTCTTGTTGAAGGCAGAAAGCTTATTCTTGGCGGAGTTGAAATTGAAAACAACGGAATTGGTCTTTTGGGTCATTCTGATGCCGATGTTCTTCTTCACGCGATTGCTGATTCGCTTCTTGGTGCTTGTGCATTAGGCGACATTGGTAAGCATTTTCCCGATACAGACGAAAACTTTAAAAATGCTGATAGTCTTGTGCTTCTAAAAAAGGTTGTTGAATTAGTAAATTCAAAGGGATATTCAATCAATAATATTGATGCAACCGTTCTTGCTCAAGCACCAAAACTTGCACCGCATATTGATTTAATGCGTGTCAATATTGCAGAAGCACTTGAAATCTCTGTTGACTATGTAAGCGTTAAGGCGACAACAGAAGAAAAACTTGGTTTTACAGGAGCAAAAGAGGGCATAGCCGCTCATTGCGTTTGTCTTGTAGAAGAAAAAAAGAAAATTAAATTTATCTAATATAAACCCGTCGATGACGGGTTTTCTTTTATCAAAAAAAGTAATACCGCCATAAAATAGAACAGGTGGTGTTTACAATGAAAAAAGCTGTAATAAGGTTTTCCTCCGTGACATACGCCTTAAAAGCAAAGGAAATAGCTGAAAAAAACGGAGGTAGGGCAACTGTAAGAAAAAATCCCAATCCCAAGAAAAATGAAGGATGCGGTTATAGTCTTATTGTTGTTGGCAATCCAGAAAAAATAATTAATATATTAAATCTCAACAGAGTGAAGTATATCGGATATGAGATGATTTAAGTGATTTATCTTGATAATAGTGCAACCTCTTATCCGAAGCCTAAAATAGTTGTTCAGTCAGTTTTTGAAGCCTATAATAAATTCGGCGGTAATTCAGGCAGGGGTGCGTATGATATGGCACTTAAAACTACAGAACAAATTTATCTTTGTCGCAAAAAACTTGCAGAGATGTTTTGGGTGCCGTCAGTAGAAAATGTGATTATCACATATAACTGCACAACGGCTTTGAATATGGCAATAAAGGGGCTTGCAAAGGCGGGCTCGCATTTTGTTATTTCTGATTTAGAGCATAATGCGGTGTTGAGACCTTTGGCAAAACTTAAAAATCAGGGCATTGCCGATTTCAGCATTGCTTGTGTTGAAAATGATGCATATAAAACTGTACAGAATTTCAAAAACTGTATTAAAGAAAACACGGCTGCGATTGTTTGCACAGGTGCTTCAAATGTGTTTGGTGTTATTCCTCCATACAGAATGCTCGCAAGACTGGCACACCGTAATAATTTACTGTTCGTAATGGATTGTGCACAGGTCGCGGGCTCAATGCCAATCAATATGATGCGTGATGAAATAGATATTCTGTGTTGTGCAGGACATAAAGGGCTTATGGGTCCTGCGGGGACAGGCATAATGATATTAAAGGAGGGAATTGAGCTTGATACAATAATTGAGGGCGGTACAGGTAGTAATTCTGCTGATAAAAATCAACCCGAAAATCTGCCTGACCGATTTGAGAGCGGAACACCGAATGTTCAAGGGATAATCGGGCTTTCAAAGGCTCTGGATTATATTAAAAGTGTAGGAGTAGAAAATATCTATTACCACGAAATTTCATTAATGAGATATTTGCAAAAAAGGCTTCAGCAAAACAAGAATGTGATTTTATATACTGACTTTTTTGATAAAAGACAAAATCTTATGCCTATTATGTCTTTCAATGTGAAAAATAAGCATAGTGAAGAGGTGGCAGCAGCACTTTCTGCTGAGGGTATTGCCGTAAGAGCAGGGCTTCACTGTGCACCATTGGCTCATAGGAAATTCAAAACTGATGCAATAGGAACAGTAAGAATTTCTCCCTCTGTTTTTACTAAAAAAAGTGATATAGATTTTTTAATAAATTCTGTCAGAAAAATTGCAAAATAGAATAAGTTGTGATACAATATATTGTGAATATGTATATCTGTAGGTATTTAACACTTTATTTACGGATTTTTTACAATATATTGTATTTTTATTTTGAAAAGAGTGAGAAAATTATTATGGCAGAGTTTTTTACAGATTTGTTTGAACAGGTAAAGCGTGCCTTGCTTTCATTTAACGGTATCAGTGATTTGCTTGATGTTATTCTTGTTGCCTTTGTTATTTACAGCGGAATTAAGCTTATTCGTGAAACCCGTGCATTTCAGCTTGCAAAGGGTGTGCTCTTGCTTGCGGGAATTTATCTTGTAGTCACTCTTTTTGAAATGCAGGCAAGTGAGTTTATATTAAGCTTTATATTCGGTAACTTGCTGATGATTCTTGTTGTTATTTTTGCTCCCGAGCTTCGTCACGCACTTGAAAGTATGGGCAGAAGCTCAGTATCTATTTTCAATATTTTTAATTTGAAGAATAAAGATGAAACAGAGCTACAAGAAAACATTAAAAATTCAATTAACAGTGTTTGCCGTGCTTGTACTGATATGAGCGACAAACAAATCGGTGCACTTATTGTTTTTGAAAAAGAGACTTTGCTTGGTGAGATTTCAAAAACAGGTACACAGCTTGATGCGAAGGTTACAACCGAGCTTATTGGAAACATTTTCTTCCCCAAAGCACCTATGCACGATGGTGCGGTTGTGATTAAAGACGGAAGAGTAATTTCTGCAGGTTGTATTTTACCATTGACAAGTAATACAGATTTAAGTAGCGAATTGGGTACAAGGCATCGTGCTGCAATCGGTATGAGTGAAACAAGTGATGCGATAGTTGTTGTTGTGTCGGAAGAAACAGGTGCTATTTCTGTTGCTGAAAAAGGAAATCTAAAGAGAAATATTTCAGTTGGTGACCTTCGTGAAATTCTTTCAAAGAATTTTACAAACGAAAATGATGGCGATACAAGTAAAATAAAGAAAATTTTGAGAGGTGGAAAAAATGGAAAATAAAAAAACCAATGCAAAAAAATCGGCATTTTCCTTTTCTGCCTTAATAAGAAATAACCGCTTTTTAATGATTGCCTCTGTGATAATCGCATTTGCTTTGTGGATGTGGGTTGCAATTGAAAAAAGCCCTGAAGTAACGAATGTTATTACAGGTGTGCCTGTGCAGATTAACCTTGAAAACAGTATTCCCGAGCAGTTGGGATTGCAGATTTTCGGTGAATCTGAATTTACTGTTGATGTGACAGTTAAGGGTAAAAAATACATTCTTTCTTCGCTTGATGCTAATGATATTGATGTTGTGGCAAACACAAATTATGTTGACAGCTCGGGTACCAAAACACTTCAATTGAAAATCACACCAAAAAATAGTTCTGATGATTTCACAATTGCTTCATCATCTTCAACTTATATTGAGGTGTATTTTGATACATACAAAGAGGTTGAAATGGCACTTTCAGCTAACATTGATTCATCACTCGAATCAATTGTTCCTAATGATTGCTTGTTAGGTGACATTGTATTTTCAAAAAACACAGTTCTTATAAGTGGTCCTGCAACAGAAATTAACCGAATTACAAATGTTTCTGCTACTGTAAATGTTGATAATGTTCTTGAAAAAACAACAACTTTTGACCCCGAAATTAAAATAATTACAAATGACGGTTCGACACTTGAATATTCAAAAATTAATACTGTAGACGATATTACAATGACCGTTCCCGTTCTTAAGGTTGTAACTTTGCCCACGGCGGTTGAGTTTAAAAATGCACCGTCGGGATTTATCAGTAATCCGATGAAATACACGGTAAGTCCATCAAGTGTTAAGGTAGCAATTCCTGTTGATGCAGTTGAAACAACAAAAACGTTTATTGTTGATACAATTGATTTTGCTGATATAGGTGATAGTTACAATACATTTACGGTTGATGCTGATTCAATAAACACATATAAAATTATGGATTCAAGCGTTAAACGTTTCAAAGTTACAATAAATGCATCAGCAATGAGTTCAAAAACACTTTCAGTTCCTGTGTCAAATATTACAATTAAGAATTCGCGTGATGACTTTAAAGTTGTATTAAATACTTCAAATGATGTTACTGTAACTATTGTTGGTCCTCAAGAGGATATTGACGCGATAACTTCTGCAGATTTAGCAATTGAAATTGATACAGCAGATAAAACAATAACTGCCGATACAAAAACATTGCAAGGCACAGTGGTTGTAAGCAGTGAATATGATTGTTGGGCTTTTGGTAAATATGATATTAAAGTTTCTGTAGAAGCTACAGAATAGTTTAAAAGAGGTGACAGGCAATGAAAAAAATTATAGCGATATTACTTATAACAGTTGTCTGTCTCACCTTATCGGGCTGTGACTTCAACATTGCCTCAGTTGATAGCCTTATGCGACCACCCAAATTGAGCGGTGATAGTAGTCTTTTGCAAGAGGCTTTTGAAAATTCTGTTAATTACAGTGAAAGCGTAATTATGAAAACACCAATGAGCGGTGATAACCGTTCTTCATATCTGTTTTATGACCTTGATAATGATGAAACACAAGAGGCTTTTGTTTTTTATTCTGACCCAGCAGTTGAAGATGTTGCGTATGTAAGTGCTTTTAAAAAGATAGATGGTAATTGGTCATGTGTTTCAAATATTAAGGGCAGAGGCGAAGATGTTTATGAGGTAAGCTTTGCTGATATTAATGGTGACGGAATTAAAGAGATTGTTATTAGCTGGAATTCCACATCACAAGTTGAGCTTGCAAATTTCTCTGATTTCGGTTCTTCCCGTAATCGCACAATGACAATTTATAGTTATAACGGCAGTTCATTTACACTTATTAAGACAGAGGTTTTCACCAAGGCGTTTATTGACGATTTAAACGGCGACAACGCGGATGAACTTTTTGTTTTGAATATTGACCTTTCAAATCAGACTAAAAATACCGTTGGCAGAATAATAAGCTTTAATTCGGCTTACAAGGTTGTTAATGAAGAAGAATTTACAATTACCGGTATGCTTGAAATATTAAATGTTGTAACTGATAATTATATTTCAAATGATGAGGTGCATACAAGACTGTATATTGACGGTCTCATTAGCGAAACAGGTGTACTTACCGAGGTAATTGATATTACTCACAGTGATTTTGCCATTAAATTACCCTTATACGAAAGTAATGTTTCTGAAGCTCCGTTAACTCTTCGTGATGTGCGTACAAACTCACGCGATATTGATAACGACGGAATTGTTGAAATTCCAACTCTTGAAACACTCGTGTCAGGTACAAGCATCTCAAGTGCTTCGGCTGATGCAATGCCCTTAAATCTTACAGTATGGTCAGAACTTAAAGATGGCTTAATCGTCGCTGATTTTAAATGCTTGCTTAATTCAACATATGGTTATATGTTTGTTTTCCCCGAAGATTCTGTTGGAAAAGTTACAGTTGTTTATAATACCGATACAACAACGCTTACTTTTTATTCTCTTGATGAAAATGGTACTATTGGTGGCGAGTTGTTTTCTATAAGAGCCTTTTCAAAGCTTAATTGGGATGAAAATGATTTCGGATACACTAAACTTGATGAAAATGGCGCATATGTTTATGGTTATATGATGCTTAACACAGAAAATACTGAAAGCATTATTGAATATATTACGGAAAATTTTGTTGTTACAGAGCAGGTGTAATTTATGAAATGTGTTTTAATTGCTGAAGATGAAGCTTCCATCCGTGATTTTGTCGTAATAAATTTAAAACGAAGCGGATATGAGGTTTTTGAAGCTTCAAACGGTGAAGAAGCTATTAAACTTTTTGATGAGCACAGTAATGAGATTGATATTGCAATTCTTGATATTATGATGCCTGTTGTTGACGGGCTTGAGGTGTGTAAATACCTTCGCAATATGAGTAAGCGTCTTGGTATTATTATGCTTACCGCAAGAACACAGGAGATGGATAAAGTCACAGGACTTATGGTTGGTGCTGATGACTATGTTACCAAGCCATTTTCACCGTCAGAACTTATGGCGAGAATTGACGCGGTTTACAGACGTGTTTCTCTTACTGCTGAAAATACTGTTGAGAAAACGGTTGATAATTCAATTTCGCTTAACGAGTTTGTCCTTGATTTAAGAAGTCATACCTTAACCAAAAATGGTGTGCCCATTGATTTAACCCAAGTTGAGTTTCAGATTATGGAATACTTTTTCTCAAATCCCAACGTAGCTCTTGACCGAAATGAGATTCTTAATTTTGTTTGGGGTGAGTCATATTACGGTGACGAAAAGGTAGTTGACGTAAATATTCACAGATTAAGAAACAAAATTGAAGACGAGCCATCACAACCCAAGCATTTGACTACAATTTGGGGTATGGGCTATAAGTGGATGGTCTAAAAACTTAAAATAATTGAAAGGTGGTGCCGATATGATAAAAAACAGTATTGTTAAACGCTGGTCGTTAACCGTACTTACAGGAATTATTGTCTTGATTATTATTATCGGCATTGTAATCGGATATATTTTTAAATCACAATATTACAATTCTGTAAGAATGACCTTAAATTCACGTGCCACGACAATGGTTTTGTCAATTTTCAATTCTTCTACTCCCGTAAGTGATGAGAATTTTATTAAGATGAGCAAAAATTTCGTTGATAATTTCTCTGATAAAAACATTATGGAAGTTTGGGTAATTGACAAAAATGGTAAGGTTGTTGTTTCGTCAACTGGTTTCTCTGTAAAAGGTGAGAGCTATCCTGACTATAATTATGCCAAAGCTGACGAAAGTGCTAAGGCAGAATGGATAGGAGAAATGCAAAACGGCGAAAAGGTTATGGCAATGACCTATATTTTGCCTGAAAATGAAAACAATGTCGGTGGTGCAGTGCGATATATTATTTCCCTTGAAGACATCGACGCACAGTTATGGAAAATATGGATTATGATTTTTTTATTAATCCTTATTTTTGTTGGATTTGTTGTTTTATCAGGTGCTTTCTTTATTAATTCAATTATCCGACCCGTACAAAAAATCAATGAAACCGCCTCGAAAATTGCAAAGGGAGATTTTAAAGCTTCAATTGAGAAATATAAATATGACGACGAAATTGGTCAGCTTTGCGATACAATTAATAATATGGCGCGTGAAATCGGCGAAACTGAAAGAATGAAAAATGAGTTTATTTCTACCGTTTCTCATGAATTGAGAACTCCTTTAACTGCTATTAAAGGTTGGGGTGAAACAATTCGTTCGGCTAAAGAAAATGAAGAAATTGTAGATAAAGGTATCAATGTTATCGTTAACGAATCAGAGCGTCTTACTGACTTGGTTGAGGAGCTTCTCGATTTCTCCCGTATGGAAAGTGGTAAAATGACGTTAAAATCTTCACGTATTGATATTGTCAAAGAGCTTTCTGAAGTGCTTGAGGTTTTTCGTGAGCGTTCAGAGCGTGAGGGGATAGAACTTGTTGTTGATATTCCGCAAAATGCAATTCATATCAACGGCGATAAAAACAGACTTAAACAGGCTTTTGTAAATATTATTGATAATAGCTTCAAGTATAATAAAAAAGGCGGATTTGTAAAAGTCGGACTTGAATGTACCAATAAAACTGTAAAAATCAGCATTTCTGATAATGGTTGCGGTATTTCAAAAAATGATTTACCAAGAATTCGCGAAAAGTTTTATAAAGCAAATAACAGTGCCCGCGGCAGCGGAATAGGGCTTGCGGTTACTGATGAAATAATTAAGCTTCACGGCGGTGAAATGATTATAGAGAGCAAAATCGGTGCAGGAACACAAACTGATTTGATTTTGCCGCGAAACACAAAATAAGGAGTAATTGCTTTGAGTAATAATGTTAAACATAAGACTTCAATTGGCGGACAAGCACTTATTGAAGGAATAATGATGAGAGGTCCAAAGGGTAATGCGATGTCAGTTCGTATGCCAGATGGTACTATTGAAACAGAAGTTGACCAATATGTGCCAATTCAAAAGAAATATAAATTTTTAGGTTTGCCTATTATCAGAGGCGTTGTGGGCTTTGCAGAGTCAATGATTACGGGCTACAAATATATGATGAAATCTGCTGATAAGGCTTTGACTGAAGAAGAAAAAGAAGAGGATATGTCAAAGCTCGATAAATGGATTTCAGAGCACTTTGGTGAAAAAATGATGACTGTTGTCGGTGTAATCTCAATGGTATTGGGCGTTGCTCTTGCATTTTTAATTTTTATGTATTTGCCGACACTTACAGTTGATTTATTTGACAATTACTTACTTAAAAACGCTGATATTAGTAAATTCCATCCTTTAATTGAAGGTGTTATGAGAATAATTATTTTCATTCTTTATATGTATCTTGTTTCTAAAATGGATATGATAAAGAGAACATTTATGTACCATGGTGCAGAGCATAAAACTATTTTCTGTTATGAAAACGGACTTGAGCTGACAGTTGAAAATGTCCGCAAAATGTCACGTTTTCACCCAAGATGCGGTACAGCGTTTATGTTTGTAATGATAATTATAAGCGTTCTCGTTTCGTCAGCGTTGGTGCTTATTTTCCCTGATTTAGCAGAGATTAATCGCGTGCTTTGGATTGCCGTAAAAATTGCGGTTCTTCCACTTGTTATGGGTCTTGGATATGAGTTTATCAAATTCGCAGGCAGACATGATAATGGTATAGTTAAAGTTCTTTCATATCCCGGTTTGCTTATGCAAAGAATTACGACTGTTGAACCTACTGACGATATAATTGAAGTTGCTATTGAATCAATTAAGGCAGTAATTACTGATAACCCAGAGGACGATAAAATCTAATGACGCTTAAAGAGTTATATAAGTATTGTTCTGATAAGCTTTCATTTGGTGAATGTGGCGATTTTGAGGCTCTTTGTATTTTTAATGATTTACTTGGCATTTCAAAGGGAAAAATATTAATATCTGAAGTTCAGGTAACAGAAGAACAAGAGAAAATTGTTAATGATGTAATAAAGAGAAGACTTAACGGCGAGCCTTTGCAGTATATCCTCGGCAAATGGGATTTTTATGACCTTACATTTGCAGTTGGTGAGGGAGTTTTGATTCCGCGCCCGGAAACCGAAATGCTCGTTGATTTTGCTCTTGAAAAGCTTGAAAACATTGATAATCCCGTTGTCTATGACCTTTGTGCAGGCACGGGTTGTATTGGTTTAACTATTGCTGCACATCGTAAAGACGCAACTGTTTATCTTCTCGAAAAAGAAGATAAAGCATTCGCATATCTCAAAAATAACAAAGAACTTTTAAAGCTTGATAATGTGGTTTTAATACACGGAGATTTGTTTAATTTTGACTTTTCTTCTTTACCAAACTGCGATTTATTACTTTCAAATCCGCCATATATAAATTCAAACGAAATCCAAGCACTTCAAAAAGAAGTTTTAAAAGAGCCGGTTACAGCACTTGATGGTGGCACAGACGGTCTTGTTTTTTATCGTTGTATTGCTAATCGTTGTGTTCATAAAATCAATAAAAACGGATTTTGTGCATTTGAATGTGGTGAACAACAAAGCAAAGACATAATTAAAATTTTTCAAGGAAAATTCTCACAAAAAGAAGTTCTTTTTGATTTCAATAATATTGACAGAATTGTTACATTTAGAATATAATATTCTTTTAGATAAATAGAAAGGGGAGCCCTATGCTTTTTGATATTTTCAGTGGCGATGCTGACTTTTTTACCTTGATGATTAAACTCTTTTCAAGACTTTTTGTTATATTTTGCACAATGCCCATACACGAATATGCGCATGCATTAATTGCCACAAAGCTTGGTGACCAAACACCACGTCTTTCAGGTAGGCTTACGCTTAACCCGATGGCTCATATTTCACCACTTGGTGCGCTTATGATTGTTCTTTGTGGATTTGGTTACGCAAAGCCTGTTAGTGTTAATCCCCGTAATTTTAAAGACAGCAAAAAAGGAATGGCATTAACCGCAATTGCAGGTCCTATTTCAAATCTCATTATGGGCTTTTTGTTTGTCTTTTTGAGTGAACTTTTTTATAATTTAGAGCCTTCTTTGCTCACTTCATCTTTCTATTATTTCTTTTATTTTGCAGCGGTTGTGAATGTGAATCTTGCGGTGTTTAATTTGTTACCTATTCCGCCTCTTGATGGATCAAGAATTCTTCAGTTACTTATTCCTGCAAAATATTATTACAAATTTCTTGAATATGAAAGATATATTGTAATTGTTGTGTTTATTCTTATTTTGACAGGAGTGCTTACAAAACCCTTGTCATTAATTTCTTCATTATTTTTAAATCTGTTTGAAAAAATTGCAAGTTTGCCTTTTGGGCTTTTTTAAGGTTGTTATATGGATAAAATTTCGTACAAATTAGATGTTTTTGAAGGTCCAATGGACTTGCTTTTACATCTGATTTCAAAACACAAATTGAATATATACGATATCCCTATTGTCACTCTCGTAGAGCAGTATGTTGAGTATGTTCGTCTTATGCAAGAAGAGGATATGTATGTAGCGGCTGAATTTC
This sequence comes from uncultured Clostridia bacterium, assembly GCA_937916195.1. GTDB lineage: Bacteria > Bacillota > Clostridia > Oscillospirales > Acutalibacteraceae > Fimenecus. The sequence goes on along the minus strand of CALFTO010000067.1, from coordinate 14,179 downwards.
TTGAAATGGCGGCACGCTTGGTATATCTTAAATCTGTTTCGTTGTTGCCTGTATATACTGAAGCAGAAGAACTCAAAAAAGAATTACAGGGCGAGCTTATTGAATATCGTGATATGAAAATGATGGCTGAAAAGCTTTCTGAAAATACGGAAGGTTTTTCAACATTCATCAGAAAAGCGGAAAAAATTGACCCCGACCAGACATATAAACGACTTCATGACCCGTCAGAACTTTTCAATGCCTATGTTGCGGCTGCAGGCAAAAAACTAAAAGCATTACCGCCACCAATTGAAGCGTTTAGAGAAATTGTTGTTAAAAAAGTCGTGTCAGTTGGTTCAAAGATTTCAAAAATCTTTAAAAAGCTGAGTAAAAAAGGACAAAAAGCAAAGTGGAACACACTTTTTGATGATGCCGAATCTCGTTCTGATATTGTTGCAACTTTTTTAGCACTTCTTGAGCTTACCAAGTCAAAGAAGGTTAAGGTTGTGGGTGACGGTGAAGAAACTCAGGTTGAGCTTCTTGATTCGGATTTTACAAATATAAGTGAGGAATGGAATTAATGAAAGCAAGTAAATTACAGGCCGCAATTGAAGCAATACTTTTTGCTTCGGGTGAGCCGGTTGAGCTTGAAAGAATAGCCGAGGCTTTAGAAATTGAACCTGAGGTTTGTGAGCAAATAATACTTAATTTATCAGCAAAGCTTGATGAACAAAATAGCGGAATATGTGTTCTTAAGCTTGATAATATGTATCAGCTTTCTTCAAGAACTGAATACGCAGAGGTTATTCGTGATGTTCTTGAACTTCGTAAAAATACACCACTGTCACAAGCGGCTTTTGAAGTTTTGGCGGTTGTAGCGTATAATCAGCCCGTTACAAAATCATTTATTGAGCAGGTACGTGGTGTTGATTGTAGCGGTGTTATTTCAACACTTTGCCAAAAGAAACTTATAGAAGAAAAAGGCAGACTTGATTTGCCCGGAAGACCTTTGGTTTACGGTACAACTCCCGATTTCTTAAGATGCTTCTCAATTTCTTCTCTTGACGAGTTGCCTGCAATACCTGAAAAACCTGAAGAGCCTACGGAAATTGAAGAAACAGTAGAAAAAACTGCTGAATAAACAATACATATTACTTTTAAAGGAGGTGTTCTTTTGACTGCCTTATATATTATTCTTGGTATAATTGCTTTTTTTGTATTAATATTAAGTATTCGTATAACAATAAACGGTGAGTTTTTTGATGAATTCAAGCTCGATATTAAATGGTTATTTTTGAAAATTCAGATTTTACCTGCAAAGAAAAAAGAAAAAACCAAAAAAGAGAAGAAGCCTAAACCCGAAAAAGAGAAAAAAGAAGAGCCGGCAGTAACAGAAGAAGCACCTGCCGAAAAGAAAGAAAATATATTTGTTAAATTTTATAATAATCAGGGATTTGACGGAGTAATACAATTGATTAACAATGCCGCGACATCAATTGGTAAAATGTTATCATCCTTTAAAAAACACATAATAATTCGCGAGCTCTATTTATGGATGACAGTTACGGGTGGTTGTGATGCGGCAGAAACTGCTCTTGAATATGGCAGAACTTGTCAAAAGATTTTCCCTGCATTGTCTTTTATTTGCTCCAATATGAAAGTGAAAAAGTACGATGTTCAGGTTGAACCAGACTTTTTAGGACTTAAGAACACTGCACAGTTTGCGTTCAGTATTTCTTTGCGACCTATATTCTTTACAAACGCAGTCGTTGTTCTTGTGTTCAGACTTTTAGTTAAAGTAGTGCTTAAATTCCTTATGGGAATTAAAAATAAATCAAAAAATAATGAAAATATAAATGAAGGTGGTGCTTTATGATGAAAGAAAAGTCATCAGCAGCAGGAATTCTCGAAACTACAATTGAAAAGGTTAAGGACCTTGTTAATGTCAGCACAATCATTGGCGAGCCGATGAAGGTTGAGGGCGGAGTTACAATTATTCCTGTTTCAAAGGTTACTTATGGTTTTGCATCAGGTGGTTCAGATTTCCCCTCAAAGTCAAATCAAGACATTTTCGGCGGTGGCGGCGGAGCAGGTGTAACAATTCTTCCCGTTGCGTTCCTTGTAATTGATGCTTACGGCAATGTTGATATTAAGCATATTACCGCTTTTGATAACGCGGCAGAACGTATTGTTGGTCTTGTTCCCGAAATGTTTGACAAGGTTTCAAATGCAGTTAATAAAGCAAAAATGGATAAAGCATATGCTAATGCAGTTGAGAGTGTAACAACTGAAGAAGTAACAGAAGCATAAAAATAATTCTTATCAATTACCAAAGTGCATATTATATTTTGGTGATTATTCTTGAAAAAAATATTTTCTGTTTTCTTTATTATTGTACTGCTATTTAATATTTGTATTTTTCAGTCCTTTGCGGAAAGTCAGCTTGACGTTTCCGCAAGGTCTGCTGTTGTAATTTGTGCAGAAACAGGGGAAGTCGTTTATTCAAAAAATATGAATGAATGTCTTTCAATGGCAAGCACAACTAAAATTATGACAGCGATTTTGGCACTTGAATATGGTGCAGACGATGAATATTTAACCGTAACAGAAAATATGGTTGCAGTTGAAGGTACTTCTATGGGGCTTAAAGATGGTGACAGTGTGTCATTAAAAAGCCTTGTTAAAGGTATGCTTTTAAAATCGGGCAATGACGCGGCAAATGCAGTTGCAAATATTGTTGGTGGCGATATTACTACATTCGTCAAAATGATGAATGAAAAGGCTAAAGAAATTGGTATGTATTCTACGTCTTTTGAAACGCCATCGGGTCTTGATGGAGAAAATCATTATTCAACTGCGTTTGATATGGCGATATTAGGTGCTTATGCAATAAGAAATCCAGAATTTCGCAGTATTTGTTCAGCAGAAAATATGGTTGTGTATTATGGTGCACCGCCATACAGACGAGTTTTAACCAATCATAATAAGCTTCTTAAAATGTATGACGGTGCCTTTGGCATTAAAACAGGTTTTACTAAAAAAAGTGGCAGATGCTTGGTTTCAGCAGTTGAAAAAGACAGCAAAACCCTTGTGGCAGTCACTTTAAATGCGCCTGACGATTGGAATGACCATATCAAAATGTATGATTACGCTTTCAATAATGTTAGTTCAATAAGTTTAGAAGCCAAAACAGAGAATATTAAACTAAATATAGTTGGCGGTACAAAGAAGGAAATATCTGTGAAAGCAGATTGCGTTCCTGCGATTACCGTAAAAAATTGTAATTTAAAATATTCGCCAGAAGTTTTTATAAAGCAGTTTGAATATGCTCCCGTTAAAAAGGGCGAAATAGTTGGAAAAATTGTTTATTACTCCAACAATGTAAAACTTGCAGAAACGAATTTGGTGGCAACCGAAGCGGTTTCTTGCGTTGAAAAATAAAGAAATAAATTATAGGTGAAATTATGGCAGATAACCGAATCAGACTTCAAAAATATCTTTCTGAATGTGGTGTAGCATCACGCAGAAAGGCTGAAGACTTGATTTCTGCAGGCAAGGTTAAGGTTAACGGCAAGCCTGCAATTATTGGTGATAAAATCGACCCGAAGCGCGACACAATTGTTGTAGCGGGTAAAAAAATAAAAAGAAGTAAAAATAACACATATATTATGCTTCATAAACCCCGTGGTTTCATTACCACGCTTAATGATGAAATGGGCAGAAAATGTGTGGCACAGCTTGTAGAGGATGTTGGAACAAGAGTTTATCCCGTTGGCAGACTTGACCGAGATTCTGAAGGCTTATTATTATTGACTGACGACGGTGAATTTGCAAATGCACTCACTCATCCTGCACATCACGTACCAAAGACTTACAGAGTTACTGTACGTCCGTCAATTAATGACGAGCAGATTACTGCACTCACAACAGGTGTCGAAATTGACGGCAGAATGACATTACCGTCTGAGGTGCGCGTTATCGAGAAAAAAGAGGGCAGAGTTGTTCTTGAAATAATTATTTATGAAGGTCGTAACCGTCAAATCAGAAAAATGTGTGAAGCATTAGGACTTGAGGTTGCAAGACTTAAAAGAACACAAATTGGCTCTGTAAAAATGGGAATGCTCAAGCAGGGCGATTGGCGTAAGCTTACTGACGAAGAAGTGCATAAGCTTATGGTTGCCGCATCAATAGACAGAAAGAGCGCGAAATAATGATTTTTTATAAACCTGAAACTGAAATTGAGAATATAACAAATTTATTTAATAATACCGCATTTGATAACAATTCATTATATGGTGCTTATATTGGCATTAATGAAGACGGAAATGCTGTTGGTAAATGCTTAATGAAAATCAATGGTTATAATTGTGAGATTGTTTCAGTTGATTGTGATTATACGGACAAGCTTCTCGTTGAGGGCTTTTTGCGTGCAGCGTTGAATTTCTGTGCAAACAGAAGTGCTTATATGGCGCATTGCAGTATTACAGAGATTAAAGATGTTTTGTTATATTTAAGATTTAAAAATGAAAACGGTGTTTACAGTGGTGACATTCCAACTCTTTTAAAGGGTAGCTGTTGTAAATAAGTCTGGAGTTGAAATAAATGATTAGAAGTATGACCGGTTACGGCAGAGCGCAAGCAACTGTCGGTACAATAAATGTTACAGTTGAGCTTAAAAGTGTAAATCACAGATATTTTGAATTCAATTCAAGAGTTCCGCGTAATTATGGTTTTCTTGAAGAAAAACTTAAGAGCTTTGTGGGCTCTTTAGTTTCTCGCGGTAAGGTTGAATGTTATGTTTCTGTTGAAAATCTTGAAGATAGCGATGTAGAAATACTTGTAAATCACGGGTTAGCATCATCCTATCTTAAAGCATATCGCGAACTTGCTGAAAGAAACGAGCTTGACATTCGTGATGATTTGGCAATTTCTTCTCTTGTTCGTAACAGCGACATTTTTACGGTTCACAAGCAAGAGGCTGATGAAGAGAAAATCTGGGAAGCAGTTAAATCTGTTGCTGCAGAAGCAGTTGCAAAGTTCATTGCTATGCGCGAAGCAGAGGGTGAAAAACTTAAAAATGATGTTTTATCACGTGCCGAATTCATTCTTAATAAGGTATCAGTTATTGAAGAGCGTTCGCCAGAGACAGTAAAAGAATACAATGACAAGCTTTTATCCCGTATTAATGAATTTCTTTCCGATGTTCAGGTTGATGAGCAGAGATTACTTACCGAGTGTGCGATTTTTGCGGATAAGGTAGCTGTTGCAGAAGAAACAGTTCGTCTTCGCAGTCATATTGACCAGTTAGGTCAGCTCCTTAACAGTACAGAAGCTGTTGGTAGAAAGATTGATTTTCTTGTGCAGGAAATGAATCGAGAGGCAAATACAATCGGTTCAAAGGCTCAGGATGTAACAATTGCCCGTTGTGTAATCGACATTAAGGCAGAGATTGAAAAAATAAGAGAGCAGATTCAGAATATCGAATAATGAGGTTGTTTTATGAAGCTTATCAATGTGGGGTTTGGCAACGCAGTTAATGCGGATAGAGTAATTGCTGTTGTTTCAACCGATTCAGCACCTGTTAAGAGAATTATAGCTCAGGCTAAGGAAAACCATATGCTTATAGATGCCACTCAGGGCAGAAAAACACATGCCGTTCTTATTATGGACAGTGACCATGTGGTTTCAAGTTATCTTAAGGCAGAAACAATTATTAGTCGTACAGAGGCTATGGATAGTTCGGAGGAGTCTGGTTATGACGAATAAAAATGGTGTTTTAGTTCTTTTTTCCGGACCTTCGGGCGTAGGTAAAGATACAGTTCTTGATATTGTTCTCAATAAAGATAATTCACTTCAGCGTTCAATTTCTCTGACTACGAGAGACATTCGTGAAAATGAGGTTGACGGCAGAGATTATTATTTCATTTCAAAAGACCAATTTAATAATATGATTGAAAACGGTGAAGTTCTTGAATTTGCTCAATATGGCAAAAACCTTTACGGAACACCAAAAGGACCTGTTGATAAATGGCTTTCAGAGGGTAAAACTGTAATTCTCAAAATCGAAGTGCAGGGTGCACAACAGATTAAAAAGATTTATCCTGATGCTGTGGGAATTTTCGTTTTACCGCCCTCAATGGATGAACTTGAAAAACGTTTGCGTTCAAGAGGTACAGAGAATGAAGAAGATATTCAAAAACGTCTTGAAATTGCAAGAAACGAAGTTGCGAAAAGCGTTGATTATGATTATACCGTTGTGAATGATGACCTTGACATTGCATCAAACGATGTACTTAAAATTATCAATGCGCTTTAATATACATAAAATCAAAAATTATATAAGTGAGGTAATAAATAATGTTTAATCCCGATTTAAGAAATGTGCTTAAAGACCACACAAGCCGTTATTCTCTTGTAACTGCTGTTGCAAAAAGAGCAAGAGAAATTTCTGCTGATGCGCAAGAAAATGGCGAAATTCTTACAGAAAAACCTGTAAGTCTTGCACTTGATGAAATCATTACAGGTAAACTTGAGGTTGTTGAGCCTGAAGAAATCAGAAACATCTGATTAAAATTAAATAGAAATTAGAGAGGGGGCAGAATATGGGAATTTTAACTGTTGCAAAGGTTGCTGTTGAGAATACGGCTTTTTCCTTTGATATGTTATTTGATTATTCTGTTCCCGATTATTTATGTCGTGAAGTTTGTGCAGGCAAAAGAGTTCTTGTACCCTTTGGTAATGGCTCAAAAAAGCGTGTGGGTATTGTCTTTTCAGTTGTTGAGGGCGAAATCACAGAGAAATCATTAAAAAAGATTGATAGTGTTATTGATGATGAGACCTTGCTTACCCGCGAAATGTTGTTAACTGCCAATTATATTCACGACAGAACATTCTGCACATATTTTGAAGCTTGCAAAATGTTTTTACCGCTTGGCTTTTCAATGTCTGTTAGTATGCTTTATGCTGTTAACCCAGATTTTGACGGCATTGTAAATGGTGAAAGTGAGAACATCATATATTCTTATTTAAAAGAGAAGAATAATTTTCTTAAAGCAGAAACCATCGCAACTGCTTGTAAGTTGAAAAAGTGCGACGAAATTTTAGACAGAATGGTGTCATTTGGTATTCTTCTGAAAAATGTTGACACGCAAAGAAGAATAGGTGATGCAACCGTTAAAATGGTACGTCTCAAAATCGACACGGAAGAAAATGCGGATTTAATTAATAAACTTACTAAAAAGCAAAAAGAAATTGTTAAAATTCTTTGCGATGTTGGTACTGCTTCTGTTAAAGAAATATGCTATTTTACTGGCTATACTGTGGCTGTTGTTACTGCACTCGCCAATAAGGGCATTGTTGAGCTTTATGATGATGAGGTTTATCGTTCGCCCTATAGTGATGTTGACGAGCCTAATGCGGAAGAGATTTTGCTTTCAGATGAGCAAAATTCTGCGTACAAAGGTCTTTTTGAGCTTTATAAATGTAATAAAGCTAAAGGAGCTTTATTATACGGTGTTACTGGCAGCGGTAAAACTAAAGTTTATATGAAGCTTATTGATGAGGCGATGAAAACAAACCGCGGAATAATTGTGCTTATTCCAGAAATTTCGTTGACACCTCAAATGTTATCACTGTTTTATGAGCGTTACGGCAGTAAGGTTGCAGTGTTTCATAGTGCACTTTCAATGGGTCAACGCCTTGATGAATGGAAGAGAATTAAGCGCGGTGATGCACAAATTGCAATTGGTACTCGCTCTGCTGTATTCGCGCCTTTCGACGATATAGGGCTTATAATAATTGACGAAGAACAGGAGCACACCTATAAATCTGAAATGACACCGAGATATCACGCACGCGATGTTGCGTCTTATAGAATTGGCTGTCATAATGGCTTATTGTTACTTACTTCTGCAACACCGTCAATAGAGACATATTCAAAGGCTAAAAACGGTGCATATTCACTTTTTGAACTTAAAAAAAGATATGGTAATTCAGTTTTACCACAAGTTGAGCTTGTTGATACTACTTATCAAAGCGATATGGTGCTTGAAAATGTCAGCAAAAAGCTTGCAGAAGAATTGCGATTGAACTATGAAAATCGCAAGCAGTCAATACTTTTACTTAATCGACGCGGATATAATACTTATGCTTCTTGTACGGAATGTGGAACAGTAATGACTTGTCCCAATTGCAGTATTTCATTGACTTATCATCTCAAAAACGGTAGACTTATGTGCCACTATTGCGGATATTCTGTTCCTTTTACTAAAAAGTGTAATAATTGCGGTAATGATGCAGTTCGATTTACAGGTACAGGTACACAAAAGCTTGAAGAAGAGCTCGCTATGATTGTGCCTGATGCCAAAGTATTGAGAATGGATACAGACACTACCACATCGCGTTTTTCTTATGAAGAAAAATTCAGTAGTTTTGCAAAGGGTAAGTATGATATTCTTGTCGGTACTCAAATGGTTGCCAAAGGCTTAAATTTCCCCGAAGTTACTCTTGTAGGTGTGTTGAGCGTTGACCAGATGCTTTATAACGATGATTTTAAAAGTGGTGAGCGTGCATTTGACCTTGTAACTCAGGTTATAGGTCGTAGCGGTAGAGGAGATACTCTCGGAAAAGCATATATTCAGACCGCTTTTACTGATAGTGAGATTGTAAATCTTGCGAAAGAGCAAGATTATAAAGCTTTTTATGACATAGAAATCGAAATGCGAAAGGCTATGGCTTATCCGCCATATTGTGATTTGTGTGTTATCGGTTTTTCAGGTGAACGAGAGTTTTCTGTGAATAATGCAGCTGTTGAATTTGTTGATGCGCTTAAAAGACTTCATACTGAAAAGTTCAGCGATGTGCAGATTATTGTGCTTGGTCCTGCAACACCAAAAATTGCAAAAATTGGCGGAAAATTTAGAAACAGAATTATTATTAAATGCCGTTATACGAAGCGTTTAAGAGAATTTATAAGTGATTTGTTAAAGGCGTTTATGAAAAATAGAAAATATGATGATGTCAGCATTTTTGCAGACATAAACCCCGAAAGTTTAATGTGAGGTTGAAAATTATGGCTATTAGAAAAATAAGAACTGAAGAAGACCCGATTTTAAGAAAGAAAAGCAGACCGGTCGAAAATTTTGACGAAAGACTTTGGGCAATACTTGACGATATGGCTGAAACTATGTATGCTGCTGATGGTGTGGGTCTTGCGGGCGTTCAGGTTGGAATTTTAAGACGAATTGTTGTTATTGATGTTGGTGACGGCTTAATGGAGCTTGTTAATCCCGAAATCATTGAACGTGATGGAGAGCAATGCGGAATTGAGGGATGTCTTTCGTTACCCGGTAAACAGGGTTATACAGTTCGCCCAATGACCGTAAAGGTAAAGGCGCAAAACAGACACGGTAATTGGTGTGTTTATAAAGGTACAGAGCTTAAAGCAAAGGCTTTTTGCCATGAGCTTGACCACCTTGACGGAATAATTTATACTGATGTGCTTGCAAGTAAAGAAGACCTTGCAAGATTTGATATTGGAAACGAGTGATTTTATGCGAATTATTTTTATGGGAACTCCCGATTTTTCAGTTCCATGCCTTGAAGCATTAATTAATAGTGATAATGAGGTTGTGGGTGTATTTACGCAACCTGACAAGCCAAAGGGGAGAGGCTATGAATTAACTCCGCCACCCGTAAAGGTTTGTGCATTAAATAATAATCTTCCCGTATTTCAGCCTGCTTCGATGAGAAATGGCGAAGCACTTGAAATAATCAAGTCACTTAACGCTGATTTAATTATTGTTGTTGCTTTTGGAAAAATTCTGCCAAAAGAAATTCTTGAAAGTGTAAAATATGGGTGCATCAATATTCACGCATCATTACTTCCCAAACTTCGTGGTGCAGCACCTATTCAGTGGAGTATTCTCAATGGTGAAAAAGAAACAGGTGTCACGTCAATGCAGATGGATGTTGGTCTTGACACAGGTGATATGCTCATTAAAAAAGCTGTTGCTATTGATGAAAACATCACTGCAGAAGAGCTTTTTGATAAGCTTTCTGCAATGGGTGCTGAAGTTTTAATTGAAACAATTGAAGCGCTAAAAAATAATGAATTAAAGCCCGAAAAGCAGGACGATACGCTTTCAAATTACGCACCTATTATTACAAAAGATATTTGTCCCATTGACTTTACAAAATCTGCTCAAGAGGTTCACAATAAGGTGAGAGGCTTATATTCATGGCCAATTGCTACAACTGTTATTAACGGTAAAAAATTCAAAATTCATAAATCCAAAATATTGGCAGAGAATTTTGTGGGAAATCCCGGTGAAATTGTTGATAATAATAACAGACTTGTCATTATGTGCGGTGACGGTATTTGTGTAGAAATTCTTGAAATTCAAGCAGAAGGTAAGAAAAAGATGGATACACAAAGTTTTTTACGCGGTCAGCGCATCGACAAAGGAACTGTTGCAGGAGTGTAAAATATGAATTATTTTTCATATTATTATTTATCAAACTATTATTATGTAATACTCGTTTTGCCTGTGTTGATTTTATCAATGGTTGCATCAGCAAGAGTAAATTCTTCGTTTAAAAAGTATTCTCAAGTTTTGTCAGCTCGAAGAATTACTGGTGCACAGGCAGCTTTTGAAGTTCTTAGATATTATGGAATAACTAATGTTCAGATTGAGCGTGTTCAGGGTAACTTAACTGACCATTATGACCCGAGAACTAATGTCATTAGACTTTCCGACAATGTTTATAACTCAACATCTGTTGCGGCAATTGGTGTTGCTTGCCACGAGGCAGGTCACGCCGCACAATATGCACAAAGCTATGTGCCCATAAAAATACGCAACTTTATTTTACCTGTTGCAAATCTCGGCTCAAAGCTTGGTTTCCCGCTTGCGATTTTAGGATTTTTTCTTGGATTTGAGCCTTTGGCGATGTTTGGTGTAGCCTTTTTTGGATTTGCAGTTTTGTTCCAGTTGGTTACTTTACCCGTTGAATTCAACGCAAGTAAAAGAGCGTTGAGCGTTATTGGTGAAGTTGATTTGCTGGGTGTGGAAGAGAAAAAAGGTGCTAAAAAAGTATTAACTGCGGCAGCAATGACTTATGTTGCAGCTCTTGCGGTGAGTATTGCAAACTTGTTAAGACTTGTATTAATGGTAAATAGACGTAGAAAGTAAATTATGGACGACAGATTATTAGCATTTAAAATTTTAAGTAAAATTGAACACGATAAAGCCTATTCCAACATAGCTCTTGATAATGTTTTAAGCAATAATCAAGCCACATCTGCACCCTTTGTGTGTAATCTGGTTTACGGTGTGATTGAGCGTAAAATAACTTTGGATTATATTTTATCTCAATTCCTTTCTCAGCCCTTAAAAAAGCTTAATCCACAAGTGCTTACAGTTTTGAGAATGGGTACATATCAGTTAAAATTTATGGATAAAGTTCCCGTTTCTGCGGCGGTTAATGAGAGTGTTAAGCTTGTTAAGAAAGCAAAGTGCGCTTATGCTTCGGGGCTTGTAAACTCAGTTCTTCGTAAAATTGCTTCTGCAGAAATAAAACTGCCCGAAACTGACGATGAAACATATAACTTAAGTATTGCTTATTCTTGCCCACAGGAGCTCGTAGCACATTATATTAATGATTACGGCTATGAAGACACTAAAAAGCTTTTAGAGGCCTCTGTAGGAGCAGTTCCGTTGGTAATTCGTGTCAATACTTTAAAGACCAATGTGAACGACCTTAGTAAACTGCTTAAAAATGAAGGTGTAGAAACTGAAGTATCTAACAATTTCCCTGATGCCTTAATTATTAATAGTGGAAATGCAGTGTTTAAAACTGATGCTTATAAACAGGGCTTGTTTCATGCTCAGGATTTCGCTTCACAAATCTGTGTTCAGCAGTTAAATCCACAACCAAATGATATTGTTTTTGATATGTGTGCTTCTCCAGGCGGAAAATCATTTACAATGGCTGAAATGATGGATAATAAAGGCGAGATTTATGCCTTTGATTTATATGACCATCGTGTTAAACTTATAAATGACGGAGCAAACAGACTTGGAATAGACATTATTAAAGGTGTTGTTGGAGATTCTTCTGTTTATGACGAAGACCTGCCACTTGCTGATAAAATCCTTTGTGATGTTCCTTGTAGTGGCTTGGGTGTTATTAGAAGAAAGCCTGAAATCAAGTATAAGGATTTGGGCTTTGTTGACAAATTGTGTGATTTACAGTACAATATATTAAGTTGTGCATCAAAATATTTAAAGCAAAATGGTGTGCTCGTTTACTCTACTTGTTCTTTGAATAAAAAAGAAAATCAAGAGGTTTGTGACAGATTTCTATTGTCAAATCCTGAGTTCAGTAAAATTGAGTTAACTGATGATGACGGATATATGACATTAATGCCACACAGAAACGGCACTGACGGCTTTTTTGTTGCAAAATTTACTAAAGGATAATTATTATGCTCAAGGATATTCGCTCAATGAGCTTTGGTGAATTATCTGATGAAATATCTGCGTTGGGATTTCCGGCTTTCAGAGCAAAGCAGATTTATTCTTGGATTCACGAAAAATGCGTTGTATCTTTTGATGAAATGACAAATATCTCAAAGGATATGCGTGAAAAACTACAACAAAAATTTATTTTTAGCAATTGTGAAATCAATACTAAGCTTGTATCAAAAATTGATGATACTGTAAAATATCTTTTCACGCTTTCTGACGGCGAATATGTTGAAAGCGTTGTAATGAAATATAAATATGGTTATTCAATTTGTATTTCAACTCAGGTTGGTTGCAAAATGGGTTGCACCTTCTGCGCATCTGCAATCGGCGGATTTGTTCGTCATTTGTCCGCAGGTGAGATGCTTTCAGAAATATATTCTGCACAACGTGACCTTGGCGTTAAAATCAATCACCTTGTTCTGATGGGTACGGGCGAACCGCTTGACAATTATGACAATGTTATGCGTATGCTTGAGCTTATTACTGATGAAAAAGGTCAGAATATGAGTATGCGCCATATTTCTTTATCAACTTGCGGAATTGTTCCTAAAATATATGATTTGGCAGAGAAAAAACTTGGTTTGACACTTTCCGTGTCTTTGCACGCACCTAATAATCAAATCAGGTCAAAATCAATGCCTGTTAATAATAAATATGATATTGATGAGCTTCTAAAGGCTTGTAAATATTATGCAGATATGACAGGTCGCAGAATTTCATTTGAATATGCAATGATTCGTGATGTGAATGATAGCGATGAGTGTGCGCTTGAGCTTGCAAAGCGACTTAAAGGCACATTGGCACACGTGAATTTAATTCCCGTTAACAATGTGCGTGAAACAGATTATCAGAAAAGCACTGCCCAAAGGCAGAAAAAGTTTATTGAGATATTGTCATCAAGAGGAATTACTGCAACTGTTCGCAGAACTCTTGGTAGTGATATAAACGCTTCTTGCGGTCAGCTTAGAGCATCTAAAAGAAAAGTGGGTGATATGAAATGAGAATAGTAGCCAAAACTGACATCGGGTTAAAGCGAAGCAGTAATCAGGATTCCTATGCTGCGGGCGAATTACCCGGTTCTGTTGCTTGGGCTGTTGTTTGTGACGGTATGGGCGGTGTTGCAGGTGGCAATCTTGCAAGCACAACGGCAGTAAAAATCATTTCAGAAAGAATATCGTCAACTTACCGTCAGGGAATGGGTTTTAATTCAATCAGAAATATGTTGACTTCTGCCATAACTGCGGCTAATATCAGCGTTTATGAGATGAGCCGAGAAAATCCTGAATTAGCGGGAATGGGTACAACCGTTGTTGCGGCTTTAGTAGTTGACGGTACAGTTTGTGTTGCTCACGCAGGCGACTCAAGAGCGTATATTTTATCGGGAAAAAAGCTCCGTCAGATTACTAAAGACCATTCAATTGTGCAAGAAATGGTTGACAGAGGAAGTCTCACGCCCGACGAAGCCAAAGAAGACCCGCGCAAAAACATAATTACCCGTGCGCTTGGTGTTGAAGACGATTTAAGAATCGACTTTTGTGAAGAGGATATAAGCGAAAATGACGTGCTTATGATTTGCACTGACGGTCTAACAAATTATGTTGAACCACAAGAAATATATGAGCTTACTGATGATGGTAAGTTTTTTGAATATGCCGAAAGACTTGTAAACA
>CALFTO010000066.1 GCA_937916195.1 uncultured Clostridia bacterium | reverse complement strand
GGATTGTAAGCTTAACCTTATTCATATTTTCCATAACTTTACACTCCGATACAGTTAGATTTTTTACTAAATCAATTGTATCATATTATTTTTTATTTTTCAACCTACCTATGCTTGAATAGATTGTCGAAAATATTTGAATTGTTGAATTTTTTACATTCTTCGGGACAATCAAAATCCACAAGAATAGTGTCGTCACCAATCACCTTTATGTCCTGCCAACAGATTTTAATATCCTCGGTTTTGCCGAGAAGTCCTAAAAACTTTGATTTTCCCCAAACGATAATTGAAACAATACAACCGGAGCAAGTGTCAATTTCAACATCGCAGACATTTCCAAGTCTGCACCCGTCACTTAAATTTATAATCTCTTTTTCGTGCAAATCAGTAATACAACAATTCATAAAAACACCCCTGCAATATAGTATGCAAGAGTGTTTGTCTTCTTTCAATTTTCTTTAATTTTCTTGATTGCACCTTTTTCAAGGCGAGATACTTGCGCCTGACTGATGCCCACTTCTTCGGCAACCTCCATTTGAGTTTTACCCTGCATAAAACGAAGATTTAAAATCAATTTTTCTCTGTCGCCTAAGCCTTTTATTGCCTCTTTAATCGAGATTTCATTCAGCCAATCTTCATCACTCTCGCTACTTCCCACTTGGTCCATAACATAAATTGTGTCACCACCGTCAGAATATACAGGCTCATAAAGTGAAATTGGCTCAACAATGGCTTCAAGGGCAAGCACCACATCAACGGGTGGAATGTCCATTTCTTTTGCGATTTCTTCAATTGTGGCATCACGACCTAAATCGTTTTGAATTCGCTCTTTTATCTGCATTGCGTGGTATGCGGTGTCGCGAAGTGAACGACTGACACGAATTGCGTTGTAATCTCGCAAATATCTGCGGATTTCACCAATTATCATAGGAACTGCATAGGTCGAAAATCGCACATTCTGTGAAATATCAAAATTGTCGATTGCCTTAATAAGTCCTATGCACCCCACCTGAAATAAATCGTCAGGGTTTTCACCTCGATTGGCAAATCGCTGTATAACCGATAACACAAGCCTCAAATTTCCCTCAATCAATTCTTGTCGTGCTTTTTTATCGTTGTTTTCTCTTATCCTTTTTAATAATTCTACTTTTTCAGCTTCCTTTAAAACCTTTAATTTCGCCGTATTAACTCCGCATATTTCAACTCTGTTGTATTGCACATAAATCTTCCTTTACTTGTTATGTACAAAAGAGAATTGAAAAACTCCTGCCTTTTTATTATGAGCAGGAGTTCCATATTTTATAAAATATTTTTATTCAACTGTAACTGATTTTGCAAGATTTCTCGGCTTATCAACATCAAGACCGCGCTGTACGGTTGTGTGATATGCAAGCAATTGCAAGGGGACAACCGTAAGTGACGGCGTAAGATAACGAGAGGCTTTTGGAATATAAATCACCTCGTCGGCAATCGCTTCAATGCCCTTTGTGCCTTCTTTTACAATCGCAATCACATATGCTCCGCGGGCGTGCACCTCTTTGATATTAGAAACCATTTTACCGTAAAGTGCATCGTCGGTAGCCACCGCCGCAACAACCGTGCCGTGCTCAATAAGTGAAATCGTGCCGTGCTTTAATTCGCCTGCACCGTAGCCCTCGCAATGAATATAAGAAATCTCTTTAAGCTTGAGTGCACCCTCAAGACAAAGGGGATAGTCAATTCCGCGACCGATAAAGAACATATGCTCTTTTGTTGCAATATGAGGTGCTAATTTTTCTGTGACCTTATCAGTATTAAGAACTGAATTAATTTTATCGGGCAGTGTGAGAATTTCGTCAGTAAAATTCCTTATATATTCATCATCAACAAGGCCTTTTTCATAAGCCATATGTGCCGCAAGAATATATGAAACTCCAAGCTGTGCAGAGAATGCCTTTGTAGTAGCAACTGCAATTTCCGCACCCGCGTTGGTGTAGATTACGCCGTCACTTTCGCGGGCTATGGTGCTGTAAAGTACATTTACAATTGACATTGTGAACGCACCACGTTTTTTTGCCTCGCGAAGTGATGCCAATGTGTCAGCGGTTTCGCCTGACTGACTTACAAATATGCAAAGGTCACCCTTTTCGATTATGGGATTTCTGTAACGGAATTCGCTTGCAATATCAACAGTTACGGGAATTCGCACCAAATCTTCAATTATATATTTCGCGGTCATACCAACGTGATAAGCACTTCCGCAGGCAACAATATAAACTCTTTTGAGTTCTTTGATGAAGTTTTCAGGAAATTCAAAGGGAAGTACGATGTTACCATTTTTAATCAGCGGAGAAACCGTGTCGCGAACGGCTTTTGGCTGTTCGTAAATTTCCTTTGCCATAAAATAGTCATATCCGCCTTTTTCAGCCGCGTCAATGCTCATATTCATAGTTTTGATTTCAACAGATTTTTCATTTCCGTCTTTGTCGAAGACTTTAATATCATTTTTACCGATTTCAATGAATTCGCCGTCGTTTACAATATAGCACTCTCTTGTGTAGGGGAGAATTGCGGGAATGTCTGACGCAAGATAATTTTGATTTTTACCCTTGCCCACAATCATAGGGCTATCCTTTTTCATTGCATATACCTTATCGTCGTTCCCCTTTACAAGCATTGCAACCGCATATGAGCCTTCAAGCATTTTCGCCACTTTAATCATTGTGCCGATAACATCACCGTCAAAATACTTATCAAAAAGCTGAGCAATAACTTCTGTGTCGGTATCGGAACGGAATTCATAGCCGTTCCTAATAAGCTCGTTTTTTAGTTCAATGTAATTCTCAATAATTCCGTTGTGAACAAGGGTCACAACTCCGTTCATCGACTTGTGAGGGTGAGCGTTAGTCTTGTCGGGCACGCCGTGAGTTGCCCAACGGGTGTGGCCAATTCCAATTGTGCCCTGTGGCTTTTCTTCGTTAACGCGCACCTGTAAATTTTCAATTCTACCCTTTTCTTTAACAATCTGAACTTTGTCGCCACGAACTGCAATTCCTGCTGAGTCATAGCCTCTGTATTCAAGTCTTCGAAGCCCCTCTATCAGAATGGGTGTTGCCTCGTTATTGCCTATATAACCTACTATTCCGCACATAAAAATTCCTCCAGAAGTATTTTTAAATAAAATAATGTCAATAATGTTTTTAAAGGGAGATGAGCCTTATGGATATGTCATATATTAAACTTAAAGCAAAAAACCGACTTGTTAAAAACACTTTTCGTTGTTTTTTAGCATCTGCTTTGCCCTATGTGGTTTTTGCTTCGCTTTCACTTTTTAATTATTATTTGTATGTAGTCTTGAAAAATACAGACTTTGCCTCGCTATCATCATATGCCCATATTCTGCGACCGTCACTTTTTACAGTAAGTCTTGTTGCATCTTTTATTATCTGGAGAACCGCAAGACTTATTACTGACAGATTTTTTTATGTAAAAAATAATAACCCCGATGCAACTTTTTGGCAGTCGGTAAGGGGAGTAACCTTTCGCCTTTTTATAACGACCTCAATGGCAACGGTGCTGAAATTCTTTCTTGGTGTAGCGTGGAGTGTTGTGTATCTTTTACCCTGCGCCCTGATGGGCGGGATTTTTGCCTATGCCATAAAATATGAAGAATTCAACCGAAATCTGTTTATAACTCTTTTTGCATCAACGGTTATTCTCTTTTTTATAGGTGTTTCGTTTCTTTATGTAACAATGAAACGTTATGCAATGACCGACGCGATAATTTTTGCCTGCAAGGAAAAGGATTCTCTTAAAGCAATGGAAAAAAGCATAAAAATAATGGAAGGCAATATGTTTAAATATTCGCTATATTGTCTGTCCTTCCTCGGTTGGATATTCTCTTGCTTGCTTGTATTACCAATATTTTATGTCCTTCCTTACAAAACAATGGCGAAATACAGCTTTTACAGTTTTTCATCAAAATCGACACTTCAAAAAAATGTATCTGAAAAACCAATAATATTTTATATAAATAAAACGGTAAAAGAATAAAACAAAAGAGACTGTCTCGCAAAGAAGTGAGGCAGTCTCTCTAATATGTTTAGTCTAATTAAAGAATTACACCCATTGTGCCGGGTTTGCAAAGTGCAGCGTTTGACTCGTCTGTGTCAATGTGCATTGCAAGTGCGAAGTTGGGATTAACACGAACTACAACATCACCGAAGGTAAGAGTTCTGTCGTCAGATGTCACTTTAACTTCAACAATCTGCTTGTCAACGAGGCCGTATTTTTCAGCATCATCGGGAGTCATATGAATGTGTCTCTTTGCAACGATAACACCGTTTTCGATTTCGATTTCGCCTTTAGGACCAACAATTTTGCAACCGGGTGTGCCTGCAATGTCGCCTGATTCTCTAACAACTGCTGCAACACCGATTGAGCGTGCGTCAGAAGCAGAAATTTCAACCTGTGTAGCAGGTCTAACAGGGCCAAGAATTGAAACGCCGGGGAACTGACCCTTAGGGCCGATTACTGCGATTCTTTCTTCGCAAGCATACTGACCGGGCTGTGAAAGGTCCTTTTTCTTTGTGAGCTCATAGCCCTCGCCGAAAAGGATTTCAAGGTGCTCTTTTGAAATATGAGCGTGACGTGCGCTGGTTTCAATTAAAACTGTCTTTTCCATAAATCATTCTTCTTTCTTTATGTAATGTAAATTTTTTAACCATTAATATGATATAACTTTTTTTCTTATTTGTAAAGAAGTTCCGAGAAGGATTTTATATAATAATCTGCATTTGCGGTTATTTCTTCAGTGTCTTTCTCTGAAAACTTGTCATAAACTCCGCAAACTGCAAACCCGCCTTTTTTAGCACCGAGAATAGCGGGCAGAATATCCTCAAAAACTATGCAGTCGGTAGGGGAGAGTCCAAGCCTTTCACAAGCCAAAAGATAAATATCGGGTTCATTTTTGTTTGTTCCCGCCTCAAAAAGATAAGCCCCCGCGTCGAACAAATCGAAAATGCCGTTGTTTTTAAGACAAATCTTGCTCAAATCCTTGGTGTTTGCCGTTGCAAAAGCAATTTTTATGCCGTTGTTTTTAAGATATTCCAAATATTCTTTTGCGCCGTTTTTCAAAGGTACATTTTTTTCATATTCCTCAAAACACAGCTCGCACCATTCGTCCATAATGTCGTAAATATCATCGGGCAGGTTAAAACGCGCTTTCGTGTATTCCGCCATAGGCTTAAAGTGCATATCCTTTATTGCTTCTTGATAATCGTCAGGCATTTCGATATTTCTTCGCTCAAAAAACGCAAGGTCAACATCTTTCCAAATACCCATTGAGTCAAAAAGTGTGCCGTCTAAATCGAAAATCGCACCCTTGAAGTTTTTAATATCCATATTATTCACCGAATACATATTGTTTAATTGCCTTGGCAACTCCGCCATTATCATTGGTATCTGCTACATATTTTGCCGAGTTCTTTGCATAATCACTGCCGTTTGCCATTGCGAACGAGTAATCCGCAAACTCTAACATTGTGCAGTCATTTTCGCCGTCGCCAAAGCACATAACATTTTGACTTTCAAGTCCTAAGCTTTCAGCAAGGCATTTCACCGCATAACCCTTGTTGGAATTTATGTGAGTTATTTCGAGATTTCCGTCTTTGCACTCATCTTTCGGGAAAGATGACGCATATGAAAACTCACCAAGTCGCGAAACTTTTTCTTCTATTTCTTCTCTCTGCTTAGCTGAAAGAGAAAGAATATTAAGCTTTTCCATTCCTTGATTGCCCAACAGAGCCGATAAATCGGGAACTTCTTTAATGAAATCTTTTAATAATGCAAAAATATGGGGTGCAACATTTTTCTCATTAAACATTGAATAACTTTTGCTGTTCATATAGCAGTCGCCGTTAAAATAGATTTCATAAAGCAAATCATACTCATCAAGAATATTGAAAATCTCAACGGATTGAGCGTTGCTCATAAGAGTTGAGCACACTTCTTTATTCGTTTTCAAATCATAAACGCATGCGCCGTTTGAGGTGATAAGATAATCAATAAACGGCAATTGCTCAACAAGATAATCAGTAAGAATTTTAGTTCTTCCGCTGGCAATCGCAACTTTAACACCCATATCGTGAGCCTTTTTAAAAGCCTCAATATTCTCTTGTGGAATTGTCACGTGATTACTGTTTAAAAATGTACCGTCAAGGTCGGTAACAATAAGCTTAATACTCATTTTAACTCCTATATGCAATAAATATTAGTGTCCCAAAATGATATGTGAGGGTGATGCCTCAAATAGATTTTGTAATCGGGATTTATACTGTTTATTTGATTAACGAGTGCGAAAACATCCTCACTTTTGTGGTAAACCGCCATACATATTTTCGGGCTGTTAGATTTTAAAGTGTGTTCTGCACCCTTAAGCATTACTTTTTCAGCACCCTCAACATCAATGTTCATGTAGGTGAATTTGCCGTAGTGTTCGGTTAAATAATCAACACATACCGCCGAATTTTCTGTGCCGTCAGCCTTTGCCGAGCCCCCGCGGCCCTTATTACCGTCAAAATGCAGAGTGCAGTTTTCACTCCATATTGCATTGTTGAGCGTTACGCAGTTTTGCAGAGCCTCACAATGAGCTTCTAACTTTTTGTATGTCCTTAAATCAGGCTCAACTGCCACGATTTTCTCGTATCCGCTTACATAATACAAGAACTCGTCAACGGTATCACCACGGTATGCACCCAAATCGAGAAAACTCTCATTATTATTCAAATTGAGAATTTCAAACGCCTCTTGCTTTTCAGTTTCACAATCAAAGCAATAATTTAAGTTACCCGTAATCTGAAAACGAATAATGTTTTCAAATGCTTTTTTTGATTGCTCGTCAGCAAGTAAAGAATAAGCCTTTTCAATCTCATCAAGATGGGCTTTCAAAAACTCTTTATTGAAAATTTTACTTTCACAAACGGGTACAGAGGGCATTATAACCTTATGTCGCATCGACAAATTTTTAATGTTTTCTATAACTTGCGTGAGGGGGCTTGCAAAAGCAAGTGCCACCACAAAATCATCAAATTTAGCCTCTAATTGAGAAACGGATTTCACCTCAAACCCGCGAAAAGTGCGCTTGCGTACAAATCCGTCACTCGCGCAAACGGCAGAAACCTTAATTCCAAGTTTTTCAAATTCCTCAAATACTCTGTCAGCACCGTTACCCGTACCATAAACCGCAATAGGCAGGGGAGTGCTCTTCAAAAATTCCCAAGACGAAACCTCATTCAATAAATTTTCAAACATTACTCCACCACCTTTGAAGAACTAACTAAAACTGCCTCCCTCTGACGAGGGAGGTGGCAAAACGAAGCTTTGACGGAGGGAGAGAAACAATTATTCTACTTTCTCGCCCTTTGTTCCGTCATCTTTTATGTAATATTCGTCGATAATTTCACGAAAACCGCCGCCGAAATACCAACCGTTTGACTCAACCCATTCAATGAAACTGTCAATCACAGTATTTTTGTCAACCTCTTCGGGAATATCAATGCAACCTCTTATTTCAATTAAATGTTCCACATTGCTTACTCCTTTAAGAAAGAACACTTTTATTTAACCTTACAAATTTTTTGCAATAAAGTCAAATAAGAATGTCTTGTCTTTTTTGATTTTCCAAATAATCCAACTGCTCCAATAATACTGAATATTCCCGAAATGAATATTGCTATATCAAAAATACCGTTAATAATAACATCATAAAGCAGGTAAAGGAAAATTGGTAAACACATTATCAATAAGACAATAAAGGGAATAATAATAAATAATGGTTTGCCGAATCGGTAGTTGATAACCACATATCCATCATCATTTACTACATATTTTCCATATAGGTATTCACACCAATATCCGTCAGTATTCCATACATAAGGAACATGATAACCAATTCTGAAGTTATCCTTTTTCTGTTTTAGAACATAGCAGTTTTTATCTTTGTAATCAAAATTCCAATGCTTGTAAGGTGTAGTCATAGTCTTAAGACGATTTTCAAAAGAATTTTTTGATAATTTTGTTTGAATTACCATTTTTTACTCCTTCAACATAATTCTTATAATCTCTTTATCCGTTTCAGCCATACCGCTCTGTGCCAACTGACCAACATTGCGGATTGTTGACTCAACGTCACGGGCGACAATACCGTCACCGCCGTAGAATTCCTTGCCGTGCATATACATCTGCATACCGAGAAGTCCCGACTCCACCGCCGACGCAATTTTTGCCGCACAGCTTGCCTTTGCACCGTCACAAACAACACCCGAGTTGATAGCAAGTGCGTTTACAACTGTGTGTGAAATTTCTTCAAATTTACCGCCGTGCAGATACATAACACCCGCACCCGCACCACAGCCCGCGCTGATAGCACCGCAGTATGCCGAAAGACAACCAATACCCGATTTTAAGTGGATTGTTGTAAGATTTGCAACAAGTAATGCTCGGTAAAGCAATTCCTTTGATACGCCCAATTCTTTTGCATACACAATAACAGGGAGTGAGGTTGTAAGACCTTGGTTACCACTGCCCGAATTTATGACAACGGGCATTTCGCAACCACTCATTCGAGCGTCAGACCCCGCCGCCGCCCATGCTTTTGCGCGGTTGTGCACATTGTTGCCGTAGCTCATAAGTAAGGTTCTGCCGATTGCCGCACCGTATCTGCCCGTAAGTCCCTCTTCAGCGATTTGAGAATTATATGTAATCTGACGGTCAAGCAGTTCTTTAACATCATCAATATTTGCATTGTCAGCAAAATCAATTATACCCTCAATGCTTAATGGTGAATTTTCAGCAGTTTCTCCGTTTTCGTTGATTTCACGCTCAAATACTACTTCGCCGTCAACCTCAATAAGGCAAAGCCCCGTGTGACTTTCTACCGTGCGGGCATATACTGTGTGATTTTCGCTGTGAAGTGTGATGCCGATGTCGAGCACTTGCTTGGTGTCAGCCTCAGTCACAGTCATAGGTGTATTTTTAATGAACTTCGCAATGGCAGACTGCTCGTCCTCGGTAATTCCCGAAAGAAGCTCAAGCTCATTTTCGGGCTTACCGGCAACCAAACCTGCCGCCGCAGCAGCCTCAATTCCGCGAAGTCCACCTGTGTTGGGGACTTTTACGCTCTTAACATTTTTGATTATGTTACCGCTGACGCAAATAGAAACGGATTTCACAGGCTCGTCCAAATATGACTTAGCCTTTGCCGCCGTCAGTGCAATGGCAATAGGCTCAGTACAACCCATAGCAGGCACTAATTCCGCGTGCAGAATTTCTAAATATGCTTCATAAAGGCTTTTCTCCACAAAAATCACCCAATCCAATTTTTATAAATAAATTATAGCATATTTTGAGCCGATTTTCCATATAATAATGTAAACTGAAGAAAATTTATATATTTACAAAAAACACTTGACAAAATTAAAATATAAGTGTATTATTATAAGGCACTCACGGAGTGTACAAAGTAAATATCGCGGAGTAGAGCAGTTGGTAGCTCGTCGGGCTCATAACCCGAAGGTCGTTGGTTCAAGTCCTCCCTCCGCAACCATTTCGAGTGTTCATAACGGATTTCGTGTGAACACTCGACTTTTTTATTGTGGAACAACAAGGTTCCGGGGTACCCATAGAAATCTCTGATTTCGTTATGGGTCGGGTTCTTATTTAATTTCATAGCTTCATCAATATGTATCGAGCAGGTTTTAGCCTGCTCTTTTTTGTTATGCAGGGAGATATTCCACTGCTACACCCTGACGGGTATCTGCCTTGTAATTATCTGTATCTGACGGGATTTCAATATATCCCACAAATCGATAATGAATTACTATACGCTGTGTTCTGTTTTTGCCCGTGCCCTCAGTTTCATAAATGTCAATGTGGTCTATAAGCTCGTGAAGAAGCGGTGCTGTTAAGGTTTCCATTTCCATAAACTTGCGAACCGCAGAAACAAAAAGCTCTTTTTCTTTTTCCTTGTTATTAAGCTGCTCCTGCTGTTCCCTGAGCTTTGAAATCTTTGCCCTTAGCTCAAGACGTTCTTCTTCGTACTTTCTTGACATATGCATAAACAACTCGTCAGTTACCTTGCCATCCATATTATCCTCATACAGCTTTTCATAATTTCTCTCCACCTTTACATTTCTGCTCATAAGTCTTTCAAGCTCTGCTTTGAGGTATTTCTCCTCGGAAATTTTGTCGCTGTTGGTTTTTCGTGCAAGAATTTCGGCAAAGCTTTCCTCGTTATGCCTTATACAAGCTGACATCTTTTTAAGCTCAAGCATAACAATCTGCTCAATAGCATCAGCTCTCACATAATGTCTGTGCTGACAGCTGCCTCTGTAGTCCTTTACATAATTACTGCAACTGAAATAGTGAATATCCTTGTTTCGGGTATTCACATGATACCATAGTTTATGACCGCACTCGGCACATACAAGAAAGTCACAAAAGATATTTTTATCACCGTTTTCAGGCTTCGGGTCTCTGCGTTTGCATTTCTTGATGAGAGCCTGTACCGCTTCAAAGGTTTCACGGTCAATGATATGCTCGTGAACGTCCTTGAAAATCTTCTAATTTTCTTCTGGATTCTGAAGCCTTTTCTTATTCTTGAAGCTCTTGGAGTAAGTTTTGAAATTTACTACATCACCGCAATATTCCTGACGGATAAGAATCTGACCTATGGTAGAGCTTTTCCACTTGTAAGGGTTAGGCTGTACCTTTTTACCGCCTCTGCCTATGACTCGCTCCTGCCAATATGAGGTGCAATTCTTTATTCCTCTGTCCTGCAAGGTTCTTGCAATCTTGTCCTGTCCGTAGCCTTCAAGATAAAGTCTGAATATTTCTCTCACAACGCTTGCCGCCTCGTGTTCAATAATCCACCTTTTAGGATTTTCGGGGTCCTTCATATATCCGTATGGCGGTTGAGATAAAGGCTCACCCATATTGTCTCTGATTCTTTTGGCAGTACGTACCTTTTTTGAAATATCTCTTGCATACATTTCATTCATAACATTCTTGAACGGGATTATTTCATTTTCACCGTCAGCACTGTCAACAAGGTCGGTTATGGCAATAAAGCGGATGTTGTTTTCGGGAAAATATGATTCGGTGTAAAGTCCGACTTCAACATAATTTCTGCCGAATCGGGACATATCCTTTACGATAATGGTTGAGATATACCCTGCTTCAACATCCTCCATCATTCTTTTGAAATCAGGACGGTTGAAATTCGTTCCCGTAAAGCCGTCATCCACATAAAACCTTGTGTTCTCAAAGCCTTTTTCCTTAGCATAACGGGCAAGCATAAGCTTTTGATTTTCGATTGAGTTGCTCTCCTTGTCGTTTCCGTCATCACGGGAAAGACGACAGTAAAGAGCTGTTATTCCTATATTGTTTGACTGCATTAGTCCTCCTTTCCGGCAGTCGTCACATATTCTGCTTCAATTTTATCTGTATCAGGCACCAATGTCAAATGTGCGAAATCACTGCCGACATATTTTTGCACTTTATCACCTATGGTGTTTTCAAGATTGCAGATATTTGCAGGTGCAAATGTGGAAGAAACCTTGTAAAGCACACCGCCGATTACATATTCATCCTCACCAAGAAATCCGCAAAAATCATTAATTTTCTTCATTATCTTGCACCTCTGTCTTTTTGTTTCATAAGATGCTTTCCGTAATACTCCACAGCCTTTGCAAGAAAATCTTCTTTTTCCTTTTGTGTTGCATTAGACTTCAAATATTTGCTAATTTTATCCTCGGGAATTTTAACCGTCAACACCTGATTAGCTTTCGGCTGTTTCACAATGGAAGAAATTACCTCTGAATTAAGTGTACCTTCCTGAGATAACTTTTTCAGCTTTTGTACCTGTGCAAGAGACGGTGTACAAAGCTCCTTCTCAATAAATTTAAACAAATCAGTTTGCTCTGTTTTTG
>CALFTO010000065.1 GCA_937916195.1 uncultured Clostridia bacterium | reverse complement strand
ATATGTTTGACCCTGACCGCGTAAATTACGGCACAATAAGAGAATACCCTTGCCCCGGTTATGAAAATTTCGGTCAGTTTGACGCTATGGTAGAAAAAGGCGATGTCCTCGGCATTTTCACAGGTCACGACCACACTAACGCATTTGCCGTAGAGCATAAGGGGATAGATATTGTCAATTCATTGAGCACTCGTTACATAGGACTTGCCCATTCCACACAATGTGGCTACCGTATAATTGAGGTTGACGAAAATGACACTTCAACATATGAAACACGAGTAGCCCGTATATATGATATGTTCGATTTTGAAACTGTAAAAGAAGAAAAACAAAACGGTGACAAATTCACATACACAATGGCTCGCGAATTTGCAGTGAAAGGTAAAATTCAGAAAACCGCAAGTAACATTTACCGTAAATTTGTAGAAGTATTTACAGATAGACAAGTAACTTATCCGGATTGAAATGTCAACTCAACCGATGAAAAGCATATTAGAAAATAGGTGAAAACTATGAAAAGACCTTATATTATTTGCCATATGGTAACTTCTCTTGACGGCAAGGTGACGGGGGATTTTCTCTCACAACCCGAATGTGAAAGTGCCTGTGAAATCTATTATGACATTAACCGAAATCTCAAATCAAACGGTTTTATCTGCGGTCGCGTTACTATGGAGGGCAGTTTCACAGGCGGATATTATCCCGACTTGTCAAAATATGAGCCTGCAGAGTTTTTCGTAGGTCATAAAATGGATTTTATGCTCGATATGGAATATATGAGTGGATTTTATGCAATCGCGTTCGACCCCAAAGGAAAACTCGGCTGGAAATCCAATAAAATCATTGACCCCGACGGTGACCCCGGCTATGACGGTGCACAGATTATCGAAGTGCTTACCGAACAAGCAGATAACCGCTATCTTTCATATCTTATGGATATGGAAATACCGTTCATTATCGCGGGCGAAGACGAAATTGACGTAGATTTTGCATTGTTCAAGCTGAAAAATATTGTGGGTGCAGATACTCTGCTTTTAGAGGGCGGAAGTATCATAAACGGCTCATTCCAACGTGCAGATGTAATCGACGAATTGAGCCTTGTGGTAGCCCCAATAGTAGCCGACAAAGATGATAAACCATTGTTTATGGATAGTACCGCACAGAACTTTGAACTCACAAAATCCGAAAACATAAACGGAAATCTTGTGTTGAATTATAAGAGAAAACCATGATAAGCAATTTGAAAGTTGATTTGCATATGAATAAATGGAACTTTTATACATCAAAAGAAATAAAGCCTCAGGGCTGGCCTAAATTTGCTCTTTCAGCATTTATGCATAATGGAAATACAATAATCAATTCGGTTATGTTGCCTTCTGTTTTAAATGATGATGGAATTGAAATTAAACTTGAAACTAATTATCCGTTCGAGAATAAAATGCACTATTATATAGATGCAGAAAAGGACTTTAACTTTGCAATCCGTATCCCGTCTTTTGTAAAAAATCTTAAAGTAAACGGTGAAAATTCAGAAATCAAAGACCTTGAATTCGCAATAAACCAAGGCAAAACTGAAATCACAGTTGAATTTGAAGCAACACCATATTTTAAAAAGCGACCAAATGACCTTTATGCTTTGCAGATGGGCTCTTTGCTTTTCTCTGTTCCCATTGCTTACGAAAAGAAAATGAGAGAATACACCAAAAAAGGTGTTGAACGCAAATTCCCATATTGCGATTATCAGTTCATACCAAAAACACCTTGGAATTATGGCTATGCAGATAATGATTTTGAAGTAAAGTTCAATGAAATAGGGGATATTCCGTTTTCACAGGATAATCCGCCTGTAACCATAAAGGCAAATATGCAACAAATCAACTGGGGGCTTAAATTCCCATACAGAAGTGTTGCAAGAAAAACACCAAAATCAAGAGAGCCTATTTCTCAAGTTCAAAAAGTCGAGCTTTGCCCATACGGTTGCGCACGACTTCGAATGACAGAAATGCCACTTCTAAATGACTAAATCAAAGAATAAAAGAGAGGGTGATTTTATGATTGATTTTAAGAACGAAGTAATAGAAAAATGGGGCAAAACCGAAGCATATAACGAATACACCGAAAAGGCAAAGGGTTATTCAAAAGAGAATTTCAATGCGATGGGCGAGGGAATGGATAAAATTCTCGCAGAATTTGCAAACTCTATGCAAAACGGAGCAGAGCCGAACTCTGACAATGCCCAAAATCTTGTGCAGAAGCTTCAAAGTTATATTACCGAGAATTTTTATGCCTGCACAAACGAAATTCTTGCAGGTCTTGGACAGATGTATGTGGCAGACGAACGATTCAAGAATAATATTGATAAACATTCAGTGGGTACTGCCCAATTCATAAGTCAAGCAATCGCAATATATTGCAGAAAATAATCACAAGAGCAACCGCGTAGGGACAGACATCCTTGTCTGTCCGTTATGCGGTTGCTTTTCATATTTGTGGGTGGTATAATTATTTTAGCAAAGGAGATGTTACTATGAAAAAATTACTGTTATTAATTATTCCTGCACTTTTAATAGTGGCAGCTCTTGTGTTTTCATATTTTTCACCACTTCTTATATTGGGGGAAACGACAATGCCATATTCAAATGATTATGAGATTTCAGAAAGTATTCCCGAATATCAAGTGATTTCTACGGGCGAAAAAACTGATTGGACGGCTCATTGGATTTGGGACAAAGAAAATCTTAAAGAAGAAAATACATGGATGTGCTTTAATAAAAAAGTTACTCTTGAAAGAAAGCCCGAAGAACTTATTGCCAACATCTCAGCCGACTCGAAATATTGGCTTTACATAAACGGAGAAACCGTTGTTTTTGAGGGAAACGTGAAACGAGGTCCCGATGAAAACAGTGGTTATTATGACAGCATAGATATTGCACCATATCTCAAAGAGGGTGAAAACTCAATTTGTGCTTTGGTGTGGTTCTGGGGCGACAATAAAAACTATTCTTATAACAGTAGTGGTCAGGGCGGATTCCTTTTTGAAGCTAAAAATGATGACATCAACATAATTTCCGACAATAGCTGGAAAGTAAAAAAACACAGTGCTTATGGTGACAGTATTTTTTACAAGCCTAATTACAGACTTGCCGAACACAGCATTTATTATGATGCAAGAGAAGATTTGGGCGATTGGCTCAATGTAAGTTATGATTTTTCTTCTTGGGAAAATGCAACCGAATATGGTGTTGGTGGCGAGGGTGCTTATGGCAAGTTATATTCAAGAGGAATACCTTTGCTCAAAGATTACGGTCTTAAAGATTATGAGAATTCAAAGGATTACGAAAACTATACCGTAAAAAATATTTTCGGTGAAAAAATCACCGTAGATGTTCCATATAACGCACAGTTTACTGCATATCTTAAAATCGTAGCACCCGAAGGCAAAAAAATTCGCATAACAACAGAAAACACTCCAATCGGTGCAGTTTCAACTACCTATATCACTAAAGAGGGCGAGCAAGAGTTTGAGGCTTTAGGCTGGGTTAACGGAGAGCGTGTTACTTATGACATACCACACGGCGTTACTGTTGTTTCTCTCAAGTACCGTGAAACAGGATATGACAGTTCATTCTGTGGCAGCTTCAATTGTGATGATGAATTCTTGAATTCCTTGTGGCAAAAATCATTGCGTACGCTCTATGTAACAATGAGAGATAATTTTATGGATTGTCCCGACAGAGAAAGAGCACAATGGTGGGGCGATGTTACAAGCGAAATGATTATGACAATGTACTCTATGGACAGTAATTCCTACCTGCTGTATCAAAAGGGTGTTGAAGCGATGCTTTCTCACATTGACGACACAAAAGTGCTTCAGACTGTTGTACCAATAAGCAGTGACTATTTTGAGCTTCCCGTTCAGCAGCTTGCAGGAATTGTAGGTTTTCTCACTTACTATGAATACACAGGCGACAAGGCTTTTGTCGAAAAGGTTTATGACGCATCAATCGACTACCTGAAGCTTTGGGAAATTGGTGAAGATAATCTTGTTGTTCATCGTGAAGGCTCATGGAATTGGCCTGACTGGGGCAACAAGGCAGATATGACAGCCATAGAAAATGCTTGGGTTTACTATGCACTTTCCGCCATAGAAAAAATGGCAGAAAATTTAGGAAAAGATGAAGATATCTCGTTTATTACCGAAAGAAAAGAAATAATTGCAAAAGGATATAAAAATCTTTGGACAGAAAATGGCTTTAAAAGTGATGATACGAAAAAGCCTGATGACAGAGCCAATGCTCTTGCAGTTTTGTCAGGACTTGCAGAAAAAGAGCAGTATGATACCATTAAAAACGTACTCACAACCACTCAAAATTCAAGTCCGTATATGGAATACTATGTTCTTGAAGCCCTTTGCAAAATGGGTGAATATGAACTTGCAAGAGATAGAATTAAGGACAGATATGAGGGTATGGTGACTGCGGATTACTCTACTCTTTGGGAATTCTGGGACGCTTGGCGTGGCACTAAAAAT
Source organism: uncultured Clostridia bacterium (assembly GCA_937916195.1). Classification (GTDB taxonomy): domain Bacteria; phylum Bacillota; class Clostridia; order Oscillospirales; family Acutalibacteraceae; genus Fimenecus. The sequence continues at coordinate 3,861 of CALFTO010000065.1, read as the reverse complement.
CACGCTTGGAGTGGTGGACCTCTTGTTATAATGAGTAAGCATTTTGCAGGTGTTACTCCACTTGAAGCAGGCTACGAAAAAGTTAAAATCGACCCTCAATACGCTTTATCCGACAATATGAATTGTACCGTGCCCAGCGTAAAAGGGTTAATCACCTTGGATTATGAAAAGGCTGACGGAGATTATATTATCAACCTTACTCTTCCACAAGATATGAAGGCTGTTTTATATGTGCCGACAGGTGCTGTTGTAAATATCAATTCAAAGCCATATTACCAAAACGGCGAGTATATAAACAATGAACTCGGTAATGTGGAAGTTGTAGAAAAACCACTCAATAACGGATAAGGCAAATTACGCAAACAAAAAGAATCCTTATGGCTCTTTTGAACCATAAGGATTTTTTCATAGATATTATTAGTTTTTTAATGAAACGTATTCTCGTTCAAGCTCTTCGTAATGTGTATAATTCTCAGCTTGAGTAAGAAGAAGTTTTGCTTCGGTATACGGCTTGATAATTCTTGCATAAACAGAAGCATATTTAAGATAAGCACGAAGCTCTTGTTTAACCTTTATGCTTTCAACAAACCCGTGGGTTTCACGGTTAAGAAGCTCTTCTTTTACAGCTTCATCAGGAACTTTAATGTTATCAATACCATACTTTCTGATAAGAGCTGCAGATTGCTTCTTAATTCGTACATTTTTAATTGCGTCGGCACGAATTGCTTTTTCTGTTGCAGTCTTTTTAGGAAGATTTTTAGCAACGCTCATTTGCTCCGCAACATCTTCGTAATAGTGAAGCATATCTTTTTCTACGTCTTTTTGAGCCTGCAAGATTTTTGCCTTGCCCACTTCACCTGAGAACTTGTTCACATCTTCCATAATGATAGCAGAACGTTCAATAGCAAGATTAGTTTCTTTGATTTTCCGAATTTCTGCTTTGGCTTTTTTGATTGCCTCTTTACGAATTTGCTTTTCGTCACGAGTTTTGTGTGGCAATTTTTTAGCCTCTTTAAGAGCGGATTTATCAACAATAATTTTTTCTTTTCCCAAAAGCTCTTGAGCTTCGTGAATAATTTCCATAGCTTCTTCGAGCTCGCCGTCTTCAAGAACACCCAATGCGTGATTTTCAAACATAGCACGAATTTTCAGAACGTGAATATATGCTTTGTGTTTGTTTTCCGTCAGGTCATAGAAAATGAACGGAATAAGATTGAGTAAAGCACCAAAAGCGGAGCAGAGAATGAGAACCTCGAAAAGATTGTTTCTCATATTGTCATCATAGAGAATGTTGTAGTCACTTTTAAGTCCCATTTTTTCGTAAATTGCAGGATAAACCATACCTGTAAAGAGACCGATTACTGTACCTATCATTCCTAAAGGTCCGAAAAGTCCGTCAACTCTGACACCTGTTTTCCATTGGTGATAGTCTCTCATATCAGCACTTATGTTATGCTGAACAATATTCCAGAAGGTATTTATGAATGTGTTGAAATACCAGAGAATACAAACAAGTAAAATGTTTTTATAAACAAAATATAAAACTAAAAGAACAAAAATGTTGATTGTGTTTGCAGTAATAAGGAGATTTCTCTTGCCCATCTTCTTTATAGCAAGAGGAGCTAATAACATTGACCATAATGACGCATTGCCTATAATGGTAGTAGCAAGACCGTAGAACTTTTCGTAATCACCGCCGTTTGCATAAACAAAAGACCAGCCAAGAACAACACCATAGCCTGATTCAAGGAATACAACCCAACCTGCAGCCTGAATAATCCAATAATATTTATTCTTTGCAACTTCGCGGATTGCATCAAGCATTCTTACGGGTTCGGGCTTTCTTCGAGGAAGAACAAGACGCTCCTTTACCTTGCGGAAGAAAATAGTGCTGATAATAAGACCGACAATTGTGAAAATAGGATAGATTATTCTGTAAGTCCAGATGTTATTATTACCCCAAGTAAATGCCGCAAGTGTCGGAAGAAGGAAGCCTGTAATTGTAGGAGCAAGGGAGTAAACTACCTGAGAAATACTCATAACTGTTGCTCGTTCTTGCGCATCAGGACTTATAATCTGTTGGAAATATGTATAGCTTTCGCTGTAAAAGCCTGAGAAGAAACTCAGGAAGAAATACATAAACCAAACAACAATGACTTTTGTTGAGTATTCAAAATGCTCATACGGAAGCCATACAAAAAGAAGCGAAATGAGAACAATAGGAAAGCTTGTCAGTCTTATGAAAGGCAAGAATTTTCCGCCCTTTAGGTTGTGGTTGTCGTAATACCATGCACGGAAAATGCCTATGGGAATACCTATAATATTTGCAATATTAAGCATAATTTGCAAATCCATAGGTTCAATGCCTATACTTGCACCAACAAGAAAGTTACCCGCATTAAGACCTATTGTAGATGAAAGAAGAGTTGTCCAGTGAACACCGAATCCGGCACCACTTAAGCTTGCAACTTCTTTATATGGAATGTAATTTCCCTTTGGGGGAGTGTGCCAATAAGTTTTTGCGGTATTAATTAGATTTTTTGCTTTTGATATAATGCTTGAATTGCTTTCATTTTCCATAAAATTACCTCCGTGCAGAATTTTAACATAAATTATTCATAAATGAAATAGTTTTTTCATTTTTATAAGAAATTTACAATGGTTTGTATTAAAGCCATTGTACTTAGGTGATGATTGTGACATGAGCCGAAATATAGAATAATCACTAATTAATTCTTATAACGAGGTCGCTTTCGGGGTAGCAACAGCAAGGGTGTATGAAATTAAACTGCATATCTGCTATACGGCGTTTATCTTCGCCCTCAGGAATATAAACCTTACCGCTAACAAGCTTGCTTCTGCAAAAACCACATTCACCTGTGTGACATCTTGCAGGGACTTCTATGCCTGCTCGTTCAAATGCACAAAGCACAGTTTCATTACTACTCGCTTTAATTACCACTTCATTTCCGCGATTAATAACTGTAATGCTATAATCTTTTGGCTCTTCTTCAACCTTTTTGCCGGAAGAAAAAACTTCAAAACGAATATATTTTCTTTCTATCTGGAGTTTTGGAAGCTCTGTTTCAAGGAATTTATACATACCACCGGGTCCACAAACGAAAATGCTGTAATTGCCACGTGGAGCATATTTCTTTATAATATCTGCACCCACAAATCCTTTTTCATAGCCGTCTTCATCACTGTGACTAAGAACATAAACTACATTGATTTTGTCGTTTTTCTCAGAGAGTAAGTCAAGCTCTGATTTGAAAAGGATTTCGTCAGATGTTCTGCAACCATAAAGCAAAGTAAGGGTGCAATCCTCGTCCCCTTGGTCTATTGCTCTCGCAAGTGAAAGAAAAGGAGTAATACCGCTACCGCCTGCAATAGCAACGATGTTTTCGGCATCTCTTAATGGACAATATGTCATATTACCCTCTGGTGCATAAGCGATAACTTCATCGCCCACATTCCAGTTGTCAAGAATGTAATCGGAAACAAAACCGTCAGCAATACGCTTAACAGTAATCTGATATTCACCGTTTAATGCGCTGGCAGGGGAGGAGGCTATTGAATATGAACGGGTAACAACTGAATTGCCTATTTCAAGCTTGAAGGTAAGATATTGACCTGCTTTGAAATATGCAAGCTCTGTTTCACTTTTGAAATAATAGCTTTTTGCAATATTTCTATGCTCTTCAATTCTGCTGATTACAAGCTTTTGCTCTTTAGGGTGAAGACTTTTAGCAACCTTATTTACACCAAAGTCATCAGTACGTGTTGGTAAAACTGCCGGGGCACCGTCAATAAACTGTTTTCTCTCTGTTAAAAACTTTATAGTATTCACACTATCCTTGA
>CALFTO010000064.1 GCA_937916195.1 uncultured Clostridia bacterium | reverse complement strand
GATTACAAATCAGCTGCTCTACCAACTGAGCTACACCAGCGTCTCAACGCTTGAACATAATACCACACGAATTTGATTAAGTCAAGTCTTTTTTTAAAGTTTTTTAAATTTTTTGACAAAATTTTTATTCTGTTGCTTTTTTTGATTTCTTATATTAAAATTAAAACATTATATTATGGTGGTGACTAATATTAAAAACAAATTAAGAATAATTTATGGTGTTTTATTTCTTGTAATACTAATAATAGAAATCGGCATTGCCTTATTTGTACGTGACAATTTTATTCGTCCTTATGTGGGTGATATGTTTGTTACGGTGCTGATTTGCTGTTTTGTCAGAGTATTCATTCCCGAAAAGTTCAATATTGCACCATTGTTTGTATTCTTATTTTCATCAATTGTAGAAATAGGGCAGTATTTTGATTTTGTGAAGTTGCTTGGATTAGATAATAGTTTATTAATTTCAACACTGCTTGGCAGAACATTCTCCGTTGCAGATATAAGTTGTTACGGCATCGGATGTATTATTTTTGCTGCTGCCGATTATTTAATTAAAAAGAAATACGGAGGTATTTTATGAAAATCTCAACTGAAATTGGTTCAATAGCAGAGCACATTGGTGAAGAAAAGGCTGTTGATTTTGTAGCAAAGGCAGGATTTGACGCTTGGGATTTTTCAATGTTCGATATGTGCGAAAATAAAAATGGCCTTTTAGTGCCAACAAATCACCCGACGGCACAAAGCAATTATCTTGCGTTTGCGCGCAAGCTTCGACAAATTGGTCTTGACAATGGTATTATATGCAATCAAGGGCACGCACCTTTCCCCTCTTCGCCAAAAAGTGCAAATTATCTTAAACGTGCAATTGAATGTATTGCAGAGGCGGGCGGAAAAATCTGTATAATTCATCCTATGAATAATGGAACTCCCGAAGAAAACGCAGAGATGTATTTGGAACTTTTACCATTCGCCAAAGAACACAATGTTAAAATTGCAACAGAAAATATGTGGAACTGGAGCAAATTCACAAATCATTCCAAATTTGCCGCTTGTGCAACACCTGAAAGCTTTAACGCTCATCTTGACGCGGTGAATGATGATTACTTTGTGGCTTGTCTTGATATTGGTCACGCTGAAATGAAAGGTATTAAAACAAATGCTGTTGAAATGATTAAGGGATTAGGCAAAAGACTTGCAGCTTTGCACATTCACGACAACGACAAATGGCACGACGACCATCAAATCCCCTTTTCAATGAAGATTGATTTTGTGCCCATAGTGAAAGCGTTGAAAGAAATCGGTTATGACGGATATTTTACGCTTGAGGCAAGCAGATATCTTAAGAATTTTTCAGAAGACAAGCTTTTTTTGGGTGTTGAAAGCTTATACAATTCGGCTAAAAGGCTTGCGGATATGTTTGATAAAATGTAGTTTTTAGTATTATTTATTGGATTTTTAGGATAAAGATTGATAAATATTAAACTATTATTGACTTTTCAATAACAAATATAGTATAATTTCACGTGTTCCGAATAAGTGGTGGAGTCTGTCATAGAAACAAGCAAATCTTGTTTTCTATCTTTTTCGGATAATACATAATTTATTGTGTTTTGACGGGCTTATTATTTTCGGAGTCCGTTTTTATTTTTATTTTTGAAAGAAAAAGGAGTATGAATTATGTTAGTTCCAATTCTTTTATTAGCGGTGGGCTTTGTTTTGCTCATTAAGGGTGGAGACTGGTTCGTTGACGGCGCTACCGGTATTGCACGCCGTTTCCATTTACCTGAAATTCTTATCGGTGCAACAGTTGTTTCAATTGGCACAACACTTCCTGAGGTTATGGTTTCCGCAGGTGCAGCCGTTCAAGGTAGTGGTTCAATTGCTTACGGTAACGCAATCGGTTCAATCATATGTAACACATCATTGATTGCGGCACTTACAATTGCCATCAAACCCGGTCCTGCTGCAAGAAAAAGTATGACTATGCCCGTTGCGTTCTTCTTTGGCGCGGCTGCAATTTATTGCTTGGGCGCTTATGTGTTCGGCACATTCTCACGCACAACAGGTATTGTTTTACTTGCTGTTTTTGCTGTTTATATGGTTTCAACTGTTCTCAGAATGAAGAAAACTGCAGTTGGCATTGAAACAGTTCAGCTTGAAGAACAGGTTGGTGCACTCACAAGTGAGGCAGAGCTTGAGGCTCGCAGCGGTGAAGACCACACAGTTGAATCAAAAGAAGCAGGCACAAAAGATTCTCTTCTTAAAGATATTGTTTTATTGGTTGTCGGCGCTGTACTTATTGCATGGGGTGCAGATTTGCTTGTTGATAATGCAATTATCATTGCTGAATCATTGGGCGTTTCAGAAAAAGTTATTGGTCTTACAATTGTTGCACTCGGCACATCTCTTCCTGAGCTTGTAACTGCAATTACTTCGCTTATTAAGGGTCACGGCTCACTCTCACTTGGTAACATCATCGGCGCAAACCTTTTCAACCTTGTACTTGTAAGCGGTGTTGCTGTTACTATTAATCCGTTTGATGTTCCCGTTTCAGGATTAATCGGTGGCATTAACTCATCTTTGGTACTTGACATCCCCGTAATGCTTGCAGTTATGCTTATTCTTACTGTTCCAACACTTATTAAGCAGAAGCTTTCACGCTGGCAGGGTATTTTGCTTCTCGGCATTTACGCTGCATTCTGCGTATTACAGTTTGTTATTTAATTGATATAAAAATGGGTAAAAGGGGTATTTTAAAAATACTCCTTTTATTTTAATTAACGGGCGGGATTGAATCCCTCCACCGCCTACGGCGGTCCCCCTCCCTTTGACAAGGGAGGCATTTATAGGTTTGGAGGTTCTTTATATGTTAGAAAACTTGAAGCCTCAAAGAGTTTTTAAATATTTTGAGGAGATTTGCAGTATTCCACACGGTTCAGGCGATATGGATAAAATTGCTGATTACTGTGTTGAGTTTGCGAAATCACACGCACTTGAATACAAAAGAGATGGTGCAAATAATGTTGTAATCTATAAAAATGCAACTGCGGATTATGAAAATGCAGAGCCCGTAATTTTGCAGGGGCATCTTGATATGGTTTGTCAAAAGCTGGAAGACAGAAACATTGATTTTTCTGCCGACGGACTTGATATTTTTATTGACGGCGATTTTGTTAAGGCTCGCGGTACAACTCTCGGTGCTGACAACGGAATTGCTGTTGCTATGGTGCTCGCAATTCTTGAAAGTAACGAATACCGTCACCCACGCATCGAGGCGGTTTTCACCACCGACGAGGAAATTGGTATGGTGGGTGCTACAAAGCTTGATATGAGCCTTTTAAGTGCTAAAAAGATGATTAATATTGACTCCGAAGAGGAAAACGCCGTAACGGTATCTTGCGCAGGCGGAAGTGATTTCAAGGTAAGTTTACCCATTAATCGCGTTAAGAAATTGGGCACAGAAGCAACTGTAATTCTTAAAGGGCTTAAAGGCGGTCATTCGGGAATTGAAATTGACAAGGGCAGAGTTAACGCAAATATGCTTGCAGGCAGATTTTTAAATTCTTTGGCAAAAGCTGTTGATTTTGAAATTATTTCAATTGACGGCGGTGACAAGGGAAATGCAATTCCAAATCTTTGCAAAATGAGACTTTGTGTTGATGATGCTGAAAAATTTGTCAACGAGGCTGAAAAAGAGCTTGAAATAATCAAAAATGAGATTTCAGAGCGTGAAAAGGATTTTTCACCCGTTATTACCGTCGGTGAAAGTGCTGAATTTGATGTATTTGACAATGAATTAAAAAATAATTTGATTTTTGCTTTGCTTTGTGCGCCCAACGGCATTATTGAGATGAGTGCGAGCATAAAGGGACTTGTTGAGACCTCGCTGAATTTGGGAATTCTTGCAACAAGTGAAGAAGAAATCACAATGCTTTTCACACTCAGAAGCAACAAAAAATCTGCTCATATTGCTCTTGAAAACAAGCTTAATGGATTTTTCGAAAAACTCCCCTGCACTATTGAGGCTTCGGGGCATTATCCGCCTTGGGAATTCAAGGAAAATTCAGAGTTGCAGAAGCTTTATATTGACACATACAAAGAAATTACAGGTATTGAGCCAAGCGTCGAGGCAATTCACGCGGGGCTTGAATGTGGAATATTCTACTCAGCAATTGAGGGGCTTGACTGCATTTCAATTGGTCCTGACCTTTTTGATGTTCACACAGTAAATGAAAAAATGAGTATTTCTTCAACTGAGAAGATTTTTAATGTTCTGATTAATTTGTTGGCAAAATTTGTGTAATGAATTAAAAATATATTCGTGGTACAATCTCAAATGATAAAAACGCAAAGAAATGGAGATGCCACGAATATGAAAAATGATTTTAAGCCTTATGTACCCGCAAGCAAGATAACACCTGAATTAACGGTTACCTCCGTTATTATGGGTGTGTTGCTTGCGGTTATTTTTGGTGCGGCGAACGCTTATTTGGGGCTTCGTGTCGGTATGACGGTTTCGGCATCAATCCCTGCGGCAGTTATTGCCATGGGTGTTATCCGCATTGTTTTACGCAGAAATTCAGTTCTTGAAAGTAATATTGTACAGACTATCGGTTCTGCGGGCGAATCGCTTGCGGCGGGTGCTATTTTCACCTTGCCCGCTCTTTTTCTGTGGGCAACAGAGGGTAAAATGGAGAAGCCCGATATGATTGAGATTACGCTTATTGCACTTCTCGGCGGACTGCTTGGTGTATTCTTTATGGTACCGCTTCGCAATGCTTTAATTGTTAAAGAACACGGCATTTTGCCCTACCCTGAGGGTACTGCTTGTGCGGAAGTTCTGCTTGCCGGTGAAAAGGGAGGTGCAAATGCGGGAACGGTTTTTGCAGGTATGGGCTTTGCGGCATTATTTAAGTTCATTATTGACGGACTTCGCGTAGTTGCGGGTGAAGTGTCTCTTAAATTCAAGGGATATGCGGGTGAAATAGGCACACAAATTTACCCTGCGGTTTTGAGTGTTGGCTTTATTTGTGGACCGAGAATTGCATCATATATGTTCGCGGGCGGAATACTTAGTTGGATGGTGCTTATTCCCCTCATTGTGCTTTTTGGCTCTGGAATTGTGCTTTACCCCGGTACAGAAAGCATTGGTGAAATCTTTGCAGAGAGTGGTGCGGGCGGAATATGGAGCACATACATTAGATATATCGGTGCGGGGGCATTGGCGGCAGGCGGAATTATAAGCCTTATTAAATCACTCCCTCTTATTGTAAAGACATTTGCGGGTGCTGTGAAAAATATAAGTGGTGCGAGTGCAGGCTCAAACGAGAGAACTGCACGAGATATTAATATGAAAATTGTAATTATTGCAATTCTTATACTTACAATTCTTGTATGGCTTATCCCTGCAATTCCCGTGTCACTTCTCGGTGCGTTTATTGTTGTTATTTTTGGTTTTTTCTTTGCTACGGTTTCTTCGCGAATGGTTGGTCTTGTGGGCAGCAGTAATAACCCCGTATCGGGAATGGCGATTGCCACACTTCTTATTGCAACTCTTATTTTAAAGATTACGGGCGCTGACGGTGCTTTAGGAATGGCGAGTGCTATTGCAATAGGCTCGATTATCTGCATTGTTTCGGCTATTGCGGGTGATACTTCACAAGACCTCAAAACAGGTTATATTCTTGGTGCTACGCCACGAAAGCAGCAAATCGGCGAGCTTATAGGCATTACTGCGGCGGCACTTGCAATCGGCGGAACACTTTATATTCTTGACTCTGCTTGGGGATTCGGCTCAGACGAATTGGGTGCACCACAAGCGACACTTATGAAGTTAATCGTTGAGGGTGTTATGGGTGGTAGCTTACCGTGGGGCTTGGTTGCAATCGGCGTGTGCATTGCGGTTGTGGTTGAGCTGATTGGTATTCCCGTACTCCCCTTTGCAATCGGTGTGTATTTGCCCGTTCAACTCAATGCGTGCATTATGGCGGGCGGTGTTATTCGTCTTATCGCGGAAAAACTCAAAAAGAGTGACACAGAAAAGAAAGAAATTGTAAATAACGGTATTCTGTTTTGTTCGGGTATGATTGCGGGTGAAGGGCTTATTGGAATTCTTTTGGCAATTCTTGCAATTTTCGGTGTTGATAAATTCATTGACCTTGGTGCGAGATTTGGACTTTCAAGTGCAATAATGAGCATTGGCGGAATTGTACTTTTTGGCATAATCATTCTTACAGTTTTTAAATTTACGGTATTGAAAAAGCGTGAGAAAAGTGAAGAATAAAAGAACTGTTTATGAGAATTATCTTGATAAAATACCAATGCACAAAGACGGTCTTAACTGGTCAATTGACGAAAACGGTACGGTGATGCTTGAAGTTGAAAACAAGGGTATTGCTAATAAAGTTTTGCAAGTTCTTTTGAAAAAACCGAAGATAAGCTTTATTCACCTTGATGAGATGGGCTCTTTTATATGGCAAAAAATTGACGGCAAAAAGAATGTTTTTGCAATAGGCAAAGAGATTAAAGAGCATTTTGGGGAAAATGCAGAGCCCTTGTATGAAAGACTTACACAGTATTTTGGAATTTTAGAAAGTTATGGGTTTGTGGAGTTTAGATGATATATTATCTCACTCTCTGCCAAAACTTCGTTTTGCCTCCTCCCTCGTCAGAGGGAGGATTTTTTTGTGGGTTGTGTTTCGTTGACAAAATGTGGGTAATATGATAAAATTTTTAGTTGATAATAATACTATGATTTTTGATTTTTTGAAATTCAGATTAAGGTGATTTAATGAAATTCGTTGTACTTGACAAAAACGAATATCGTGAGTTTTTAAAGGGGCAGGAGCAGACCTCTTTTATGCAGACTGTTGAGCTTTCAGAGCTTAAAAAGGAATTCGGTAGCAAGGTTCATTTTGTCGGCGTTAAAGAGGGCGACGAGATTATTGCGGGCTCTATGGTTTTAGAGGACAAGACAATTCTTAATCAGTCACAATTCTATGCTCCGCGCGGTCTTATTGTTGATTATCATAACAAAGAGTTACTTTCATTTTTCACAGAAGAAATTAAGAAATACATTAAAAAATGCGGCGGATTTATGCTCACAATCGACCCTAATGTGATTTACAGAATTCGCACTCCTGAGGGTGAGATTATCCCCGAAAACGAGACTGATGACGAGGCAATCGACAACCTTTTAAGCCTTGGATACCGTCATTACGGATTTAACATTTATCTTGACACCTTGCAGGCTCGTTGGTGCTGTCGCTTCACTCTTGATGAGGATTACGAAACCAAAAAGTCGAAGTTTTCAAAGCAGACAAGAAAAAATATCAACTCCTGCATAAAAAAGGGCTTGATGGTGCGTGAGGGCACAATTGAAGACCTCAATGTTATGGCAGAGATTTTTGAGGCTACCTCAAAGCGTCGTAATTTCTTCTATCGCAGTCTTTCATATTATCAGAAAATGTATAAGCATATGAAAGATTTAATGACCATTTACATTGCTTATCTTGACCCCGATATTTATTACGACCACACTTTAGGACTTCTTAACAATGCAAAATCAAATTATGAGAGTATTCTCAAAAAGATTGAAAAACTTACTGCCGGCGAGCGACTTCTTAACCAAAAGGACGAGGCTTTAAGACAGATTGAGAAATATGAAAAAGAGTTAGAAAAGGCTTCCAAATTCAAAGAAGAAAATCCAAACGGAAAAGACATTGGTTGTTTGCTTTCTCTTCGTAGCGGTAACGAATATCTTACTCTTTCAAGCGGTGTGCTTATGGAATACCGCAATTTTACGCCAAAATATTTAATGTATCAGCACCACATTGAAGAAGCATACAAAGAGGGCTTTAAATACTGCAATTTCTATGGAATTACAGGTGATTTTAACCCAGACAATGAATATTTCGGCATTTATGAATTCAAGCGCGGTTTCAAGCCCGATGTTACTGAATACATTGGTCAATTTGAATTGAAATGTGGCGCATTTTATGACATTTACAAGCTTTTAAAGAATATTAAAGGACGCATAGTGAAATGAAATTTGTTGAATTAGAAAAACAGGAATTCATTGAATATTCCCAAAGCCACCCACAAGGTTTGTTTTTTCAGTCACCATATTGGATTGAAATAAAAGAACAAAACGGTTGGCAGGGCAAAATTGTGGGCATTAAAAAAGACGGCAAAATCATTGCCGCCACAATTCTGCTTATTAAAAAGGTAATTGGCAACATTCGTTTTGCTTATGCGCCCCGCGGATTTTTGCTTGATTACTCTGATTTTCCATTACTTGAAGTCTTTACCAATGAGATTAAGTCTTATCTTAAAAATTTAGGTGTTGCCTTTTTAAAGATAAACCCATATGTTGATTATCAGCTTCGCGATGTTAACGGCGAGCCAATAGAAAACACAAAAAATGATGCTTTGATGGAAAAGCTTAAAAGTCTTGGGTATACTCACTACGGTTTTTATGTGGATATGGACGAGAAAAAGGATTTGGAGCCTCGTTGGATTTCGGTACTTGACATCAAAGGCAAGACTATTGACGAGTTATTCAAAAATTTCCGCAGTGGTACAAAATGGGGCATCAACAACAGTAAAAAGAATTTTATTACTATGGTTGAAGCAAGCGAGGATAATCTGTTTGAGTTCAAGAACTTAATGGAACATACCTCAGAGCGTCGAGGTTTTGTTGACCGTCCCCTCTCATACTACACAGAAATGTTTAAAATTCTCAAGCGCGAAAATGCGGTTAAAGTGCTATTTGCAGAAATCAATTTCAAAGAGCTTCTTGAATTCACAAAGGCAAGATATGAAAAGAACGCAAAGAGACTTGAGGTAATCAAGGATAACCCGAAAAAGCAAAAGGAATTCAACGAAATTTCTTCAGAGCAGAAGAGTCTTGAGCCGAGGCTTGAAACACTCCACAAGAATGTTGAAGAATTCGGTGAGAAAAAGATTATTGCAGGCGGTTGGTATATGCTTTACGGCAGAGAGATTGTTTATCTTTTTGGTGCAAGCTACAAGCCGTTTATGAGATACAATTCACAATATTTATTGCAGTATGAAATGCTGAAATTTGCCATTGATGAGGGATACGACAAGTTTAATTTCTATGGAATTGACGGCAATTTTGATGAAAATTCAGTAAATTACGGTTTATTCGATTTCAAGCGTGGCTTCAACGCTGATGTACACGAGTTAATAGGCGAATTTGACTTGATTGTGAACAAGTCTTTATATAAGCAATACAACCTTTTATTCAAGGGATACAAGGTAATGAAAGCAATACAGAAAAAACTTATTAAATAAGGTTTGATAATATGTATCAATTTAAAGCGGATATTCCCGTTTGCGAATTTACGGTATTTGTAGAAAAATCCTCATTTGCCACAATTCAGCAGACAGAGGAATGGAGCAAATTAAAGAACAACTGGAAAAGCAGTTTTTGCGGAATTTACAAGGGTGAAGAATTAGTCGGTGTTGCGCTCATATTAATGCGCACTCTTATGCCCGGATTTACTTATGCTTACTGCCCGCGTGGTCCGATTATGGATTTCTGCGACGCTGAGGCAGTAAAGACATTCACCGAGGGAGCAAGGGAATACTGCAAGTCACAGGGTGTTTATCTTTTAAAGGTTGACCCGACAATTGTCGTTGGCAAGACACTCCCCGATATGCCAACTGACAAATATTTTGACCCCTTTGATTTGGAAAAAGGTAAAATTGAATTTGATAATCTTGTTGCTTGCGGATTTAGTCACAAGGGCTTTGGAAAAAGTCTTGACTCTGCAACTCAACCCAGATACAACGCATTAATTCCGCTCAAGGATAGTGCGGGAAATCCCCTCACCGCTCCTATGTTCAAAAAGAATTACAAACAGAAGCTTCGCAAATATTTGGGCAATTTTCAGGTAGCTCGCGGTCTTTACTATGAGGGTGCAGAGCACACGGACGAAAACATTGCACTTTTCAAAAAGATTTTGAGCAACACCGAGGCAAGACAGAAAATCTCTTTAAGAAATGAAGAATATTTTAATCTCTTGGCTTCTGCCTTTGGTGATAAGGCATTCTTTGCATTTGAGAAATGCGATGTTAATACTTATATTCAAAATCTTGAAAAGAGATATGAAAAAGAGCCTGAAAATCGCGAAAAGCTTACTGAACAGTTGGCTGATGCGAAAAAGGTTATGGAAGAGCGAGGCGAGATAATTCCTCTTGCGGCGTTACTTACGGTTTATCCCCCAAACCAAGAGGGTGTGAAAATCGCTGAATATTTATATGCAGGCTCGGATTTGACAGTTTTTTCGTCTTTCTGTGCTACTCTTTGCGGACTTTGCACACAATGCGTCTACTGTGCTGAAAAGGGCTGTGATTTTCTTGATTTAGGCGGTGTACCCGGCACTTTTGATGACGGACTTTATGATTTCAAAAGCCCGTTTAACCCCATTATTGTAGAATACGCAGGCGAATTTGATTTAGTGATAAACAACACAAAATATGCAATTATGGAAAAAGGATTACCCATACTAAAAAAAGGATATTCAAAGATTAGGAAAATTATAAAAAGATAAAAAAGTTCCCCATTCGGTTGAATGGGGAAAATTTTTGTTGTGTAATAAATTATTCAGTTGCTTCTTCCTTTTTCTTGTGGAAGAGAATTTTATCAACGGGGAAATAGAGGAAGAACTGCAAAGCAGAGCAAATCATTGTTGCAATATTCTTAGCAAGTGCTTCATTACACCAATCAAAACCGATGAACACTTCTTTAAGTGTGGGGTTAAGCCATGCAGAGAAGAAGATAAGTGCGATTGTGAACACTATGTAGATGGGAAGTGCAACCGCAACATTTGCACCTGAATTGAAGGTTTTTTCTTTATTTACGAAGAAAGCAACAATCTGTGCAACAACATTAGCCACATTACTTACGATAAAGTAACCAAGTCCGCCAACTGCAACGGGATAAACAAATACCCACCAGCTGAAATCCTGCGTATAAAGGTCTTTGATTGCAGGGATAAGCTGAAGAGTGTTGAGAAGAACGAACTGAACAATCATTGCAAGAAGACTTACAACGATAAATTTAACGAACTGCCAGATTGTAACAAGAAGTGAACCCTTTGACTCAGCAGCCTTGTCGATGTCTTTTAATTTTGCCATAATAAAATTCTCCTTTTATGCCCTAAATATGTATAAATAATAGCACAATTACTGGAAATAGTCAATAAAAAAAGAGAGTGAAACAAAGCTGTTTCTCTCCCTTAGTCAAAAACAAAGATTTTGCCCACCTCCCTCATCAGAGGGAGGCAGTATAAGTTTAAAAATTAATATGTAATTGTGTAATCCTTTTCAAAAGTTAAGCCTAATTTTCCTTTTTGTGTACCGAACATATTTACAGTTACATTGAGAATAAGAGGAGTGGTATAGTTTGCGTGTGTCATATGACCTGTTTCTTTATCAATTGTGGCAATTACCACGCAATCATAATACTCGGTAGAAAAATCCTCTACCATTCCTGATTCGGCAACCTCTTCTGCCTCAATAACATCAAACACAGAGCCAACGCCTGAGCCTGCGGTGGGATTATTTTCATTATACAATTCAATGCGGATTACATATTCATTGCCTTTATCTTTTATTTGGGCACTTTCAACTGAATCAACTGTAAGACGACTTACATAGTTTTGCTTTGGAACTTGATAATTCTCTTGAATTTCTTCTTTTGTGCCGTAAGTTATGGGGTCTGTGTCATCTTTCATAGCGGTTGCTATAAGGTCTTCGGCAGTTGACTGAAGAATTTTAGGAACTTCAACTTCGCCTACCGTTCTGTCTTCATAATTCTTAACTACCTTTGTGGCATCGGTTTTAACCTTGTTCGCACTCTTGTTGAAATAATCAACAATTTCGGCAGTTGTCCATTCCTTTTCGGCAGGTTTAGTTGTGCTTGTTGCTTCGGGTGCTTTGGTTGAAGTCTCGTCTTTTTTGTTTTCGACTTTATCAGAAGATGCAGGCTCATTATTTTCATCACCAAGCCAACCTTCATTGTCGAACAAATCTTCATCATCAATAACTATGTCTTGATTATTCTCTGTTGTAGTTGTAGTGCTTTCGTCGTTATCGGCACCAAAAAAGCTGCAACCTGTAAGAACAAGAGTTAAAGCGAGCACAAGTGACAAAAGCTTTGTTATTTTTTTCATTTTCATATCCCCTTTTATTAAAACCCCAAGTTTTATTTCAATTCAAATATAGCATTTTGAAGATAAAATGTCAATATAAAGCGGTATAGGAAACTGAACTGCCCCAAATTGTGCGGACAGTACAAAAAAGCACCTAATGGTAGATAAAA
>CALFTO010000063.1 GCA_937916195.1 uncultured Clostridia bacterium | reverse complement strand
TCTGAAATGAATTTGAGTGAATAAAATGAAACAATTACCCCTTGAATTTCAAGAGAGAATGAAAAATCTGCTTGGTGCAGAATACGAGGATTTCATAAAATCCTATGACGAAAAGCCTGTAAGAGCATTCCGTGTGAATACTGACAAAATTTCTCTTGAAGATTTTGAAAAACTAAATATATTCTCAACCGAAAAAATCCCATATGTCGAAAACGGTTTTTATTTTGATTATGACGGCATCGGTAATCACCCTTATCACCACGCGGGTATGATTTATGTTCAAGAGCCCGCCGCAATGGTGCCTGTGGAAAGTATCGACATTCACCCCGATTGGAAAGTGCTTGATTTATGTGCCGCACCCGGTGGCAAGAGCAGTCAGATTAAAAATAAATTGGGCGAAAAGGGTGTGCTTGTGTCAAATGAGATTGTGCCGTCGCGTTGTAAAATCCTAACAGGTAATATCGAGCGAATGGGCTTTAAAAATGTAGTAACAACTTGTATGAGCCCGCAGAAAATCGTGAAAATGTTCCCCGAAAAGTTTTTTAATATGATTATGGTTGACGCTCCCTGCTCGGGCGAGGGTATGTTCAGAAAAGAAGAAATCGCAATTGACGAATGGTCGCCCGAAAATGTGAAAATGTGTGCCGAAAGACAAGCAGAAATTCTCGATTGCGCGGCTAAAATGGTGAAGGTGGGCGGTTATATAGTTTATTCTACTTGCACATTCTCGCTCGAAGAAAATGAAATGACCGTTGATGAATTTTTACAGCGCCATCCCGAATTTGAGCTTGTTCCCGTAACGGAAAGAGTAAGAGAAAACACCGCTGACGGAATAAAATTTGACGGTTGCAAGTGTGAAAATATTCATTATGCGCGCCGTTGCTATCCTCACAAAACAAAAGGGGAGGGGCAGTTTGTAGCGGTGCTTCGCTATGCTGATGCGGATATTGATTCAGAGCATTTCTTTGTTCCTTTTGGTGAAGAAAAACTCCCGCAAACTCTTGCCGATTTTCTTGGCGATACGCTCAAAGCGTACGATAAAGATTATGTGCAGATTTATAACGGAAACCCTGTTTATTTCACACCCGATTTTCCTGTGCCGAGGGGTGTGGCATTCGCTTGCGGAGTGACAATCGGCGAAATTCGTAAGAATTATGTTCAGCCACATCATCAGTTTTTTATGGCAATGGGAACGGATTTTAAGAGAAAAATCGAGCTCACCGCAGATAGTGACGAAATTAAAAAATATCTTCACGGCGAAGAATTCGAGACCGATTGTCCTAACGGTTGGGCGGTAGTAATGGTTGACGGCTGTACCGTGGGCGGAGTAAAAGTATCAAACGGCAGAGCGAAAAATCATTATCCTAAAGGATTAAGAAGATAATAAATTGGGTTTTATAGAATTGAATGAAGAACACAAAGCGCCCCTTGTCAAAGGGGAGAGGGCCACGAAGTGGCGAGGGGATTCTTGTTGTTGCATTATGAATCCCTCCACCGCTAACACGGTCCCCCTCCCTTTGACAAGGGAGGCATAAAAGCCCCGACAAATTCTTGTTTGTTGTTATAAAATCTATTTTAAATGTACTTACAAATTCCTTGACAAACATTTAAAACCCTTGTATAATAACTCTTGCATTTTGAATATGCTGCTATGGCTCAGGCGGTAGAGCACGTCCTTGGTAAGGACGAGGTCACCGGTTCGAATCCGGTTAGCAGCTCCAAATCCCATTCTTTTGAGTGGGATTTTTTATTTTTATCTGTAAATATGTCATTGCAACAAATCATTGCGTGACATTTTAATGCCATTGTGCAATAATATGGTTGTAAAGGAGGCGAGGAAAATGCCGAAAATTTCAAAAAATATAAAAAAATTCAGAGCAGAGAAAAATCTAACTCAAGACGCTCTGGCTGAAAGAATTCATGTTACACGTCAGGCAATTTCAAATTGGGAGAATGACAAAACCAAACCTGATATTGAGGCTCTTGAAGCCTTGGCGACGGCTTTAGATGTTGAGGTAGAAGAGCTTATATACGGCGAGAAGAAAGAAATCATTGTTTCGCAGGACAAAACAAAAGAAAAGAACAGAATTAAAATTATTCTTGCAATTGTGGGCTCACTTTTTGTAGCATCGGGTTTAGCTCTTGTGTTTTTCGGCTTTTGGCAGAAATTCCCCGTAGCCCTACAAACGGTATTTGCATTTGTGCCCATGCTTCTTGGTCAGGGGGCAGCCATATTTACTTTATTAAAGAAAAAAGAGAGTGTGGCATGGCGCGAGGGCTCGGCAATATTATGGACGGTGGGTCTTGTTGCGACAATTGCACTTCTCAATGATATTCACAACATAAATTTAGGTTATATAAATTGTCTTACAATTGACGCGTTTATGGTAATACCCATAATGTTTCTTTTCAATGCGGTGTCACCGCTTGCGTTTGTGCTTTACGCATCAATTCATATAATCACATATGAATTATTAAAATATGTAATAATCTCAACAGTTATATTTATTATTGCAATTATTTTTACAACCATATTTGCACGCAATAAGGACGATTCAAGAGGTGTGTATGTGCAATGGATTACAACATTTGCGGGAATAATTCTGGTATGGATATATAATGTTGTGGGGATAGATGCCGGTGTTTTGTTGAACTCTTTTGATGGAATTCTTTTACTATATATTTCTGCTTTCTTATGTATGTACATTCTGTCAGCAGAAAAGTCACCATATTCATTACCATATAAACCATTAAGTCTTTTGGGATTATTTGTGACAACAGGAGCACTTTCAGTGGCAGCGTTCCACGAAAATTATTCTGAAAATGAATTGATATCAATGATAAGCGGAAGCGCAATTTGTCTTTTATTGCCCATTATTGCGACGATAATCAGAATTAAAAGTTTCAAAGAAAATCTTAGTAAGATTTTAATAGTCGCATTACCATATGGAATAATGGTTATAACAATTATTATGACATTCATTGATACTTTTGCAGATTGGAAATATGACTTTATATCATTGCTGACAGGAGGTATGATACTCGTAACAAGAGCAGTGATTGCAACATTTGGTGTGGCGCTTATTTATGCGGGTGTAAAAGAATTAAGACTTTTCCTTGTAAATTTGGGACTAGTTACTGCTTTTGTACAAATTATCAATCTTGTTTACAGCGGAATTTTTGAATTGACATATTTCTCATTCGGTACAATTCTTGTAATCTTTGGTGCGGTAATAATTGCAATAAACTGGAAACTGCTTTCAGTAAAGAAGAAACTGAAAGAACAAGCAGAGGGGGATAATGAAAATGCTTAAAAAATTAACCCTTCCAATTTTGATAATAGTAATAATTGTGCAGTTGCTTGTGCCTGTTTCTATGGTTGTTTATGGAAATAGCGCACAGACTGAAGTGGAAAAATATGGTACACAATACGTTTTGGATATAAATATCGCATCAATTCAAAAAGGAAAAGTAATTTTTTCACCCGTTCAATATGATTTGTGGTATCCATTGTACGAAGATAAATATGTTTTACTTGGTACTTACGAAGATGGCAAGGCATATGGCGAGTCGGTTTCGGATGAAAAACCTGAAGATGGGGATTATCTTAAACCTACACAGAGAAATGCAAATCGCCTTGATGAATATCCTGTGGATTATGACGGTGAAATATTGTCTTCGCGATATCATGATTTATATACCAAAGATGCTTACATCAAAGTCAAGGTTTATGAGGGGAATTTAGCAGTTACCGGTCTTTATATTGAAGATATACCTATTGAAGAATGGGTGGTAATGTATGATAACAATTCGTTGCCTGTTAAGGATGACATTATTGACTTTAATGAAGAATTTATAGAAGATGAAAATCTTTTTGAGAACACATAATTTTAGGCGGGGCAAGACCCCGCCGTTGCTATTTTGAAAACTTTGTGTTAAAATAACTGTATCAAACAAAAGGAAACAGTTATGAAAAAGCTTTTAGAAAAACATCGCGAATTAATTATATATATTGTATTTGGTGCGCTGACCACTTTGGTGAATTATATAATTCACTTTGCCTTGCGTAGCTTTGATGCGAATTATTACGTTGCTTTGAGCTTTGCTTGGGCGGGTGCGGTGATTTTTGCCTATATTACGAATAAAATTTTTGTATTCAACAGCAAGGCGAAAGGGAAAGAGGCGCTTCGGGAATTTGGACTTTTTGTGGGTGCGAGAGTGTTTTCATATGGGCTTGAATTGGTAATTTCTTTTCTCTTTATTGATTTGGCTCACGCTGACCGTTTTGTTTGGGAGCCGAGTTTTACCGAAACGGTAATTCCCGCGGGCGAATTGCTTGTAAAAACCTTTGCACAGATTTTCATTGTGCTTTCAAACTATATTTTCAGCAAATCAGTCATATTTAAAAAGAATAAATAATATGTATATACAGTGAATTAATGTATAAAAATACAATAATTCACTGTTTTTAATGAATTTTTTAATTTTTTCTGCATAAACTATTGACTTTTTTGAATAATGATGTATAATCACCTCGTAAATTTCAAAATCAACTTAAAAAGGAGTAGATTTAAAATGAAAAAAATGGTTAAAGTTCTTTCAGTAGTTCTTGCTCTTGT
>CALFTO010000062.1 GCA_937916195.1 uncultured Clostridia bacterium | reverse complement strand
TTTTGTAATTCCCGTTTTTTAACTTCTCGGTTGGTTTATAAAAATCTTTTGTTTTAACAATTTCATTTGTATCAATGCCGTGTTTGGCATCACCTTTATGAATATAACAATGCAGACACCCATCACTGCATTTTTTACAACCTCGCCACGGATTCCACATAGCCATAATAAAATACTTCCCAAATTCTTATTTGTACAGATAATTATACCATCCATACCAAGAGAAGTGCAATAGTTTTTAGTGCTGTTGCAGGTTGTAGGGCGTGGTGATTTTTATACTCCGTACACCTTTACCCATACTCCGTACACTTTTTATTTATACTCCGTTAAACTATTACATACTCCGTAAAACTATTTGAAACTCCGTGAAACGATTGCAATTACACCGGTACTCCTAAAAATGCAGAAAACACTCATTTTCAGAGTGCTTGTAGGCATAAAAAAGACCGAAACCCCTATATTTCAAGGGATTTCGGTTGTATTACCTAAGTTGTACTTAGGTGGTCGGAGTGACAGGAGTCGAATTATAGACTCACAATGCGAATGGGGGATTCGCATTGTGCTTTTGGCTAAAAACAATTCCCCGAATTGTTTTCTTAACGCCAAAACCCTCGCGGGTTCTCGTCCTGTTTAATCCACAAAAGAAAAAATCATCCGCTACAAAAGTAGCAGATGATTTCTTGGTGGGCCAACAGGGACTCGAACCCCGGACCGTCCGGTTATGAGCCGGATGCTCTAACCAACTGAGCTATTGGCCCTCAGTTGCTAAAATATTATATATTTTATTATGCTAAAAGTCAAGTATAAATTCATTTAATTTGCAATAAAAGTATTTTTATTTGGTGTTGGTTTTTTGAACCTAAAAATATTACAAAATTCTGCTAATTTTCTACATATGAAAAACAAGGTTTTTACTTTATAATATAAACAACAAAAAGAAAAGGGGACAAGTTATGCCCACAAATCTTGTGAATTTCAAAAAACAAAAAGAATATCTTGTGTGTGTTGACAGCGACGGCTGTGCAATGGATACAATGGATATCAAGCACTATAACTGTTTTGGTCCTTGTATGGTGACCGAATGGGAGCTTGGCGAGTGGAAAGAAGCAATTCTAACTCGTTGGAATGACATTAATCTCTACACAATGACACGCGGAATAAACCGTTTCAAAGGTTTAGCTCTCGCTCTTGGTGAAATAAACGAACAATATCGAAAAATTGACGATTTGGCAACTCTTACCCATTGGGTAGACACAAGTAACGAGCTTTCAAATGACGCACTTAAAAGGGCAATTGAGACGAATCCCGACAGCGTTTCGCTCAAAAAAGCGCTTAATTGGAGTATAGAAGTCAATAAAGCAATAAACGCACTTCCCGACGAACAGAAGTTGCCGTTCCCAATGGCTTTAGAGGCTCTTAAATTTGTTCACGAGCGTGCAGATGTGGCAATCGTTTCAAGTGCAAATTATGACGCGGTTATCGAAGAATGGGAAAAATACGGACTTTTAGAGCACACCGACGTTGTCTGCGCACAGGATGCAGGCAGTAAAGCTTATTGCATTGGCGAGCTTCTCAAAAAAGGCTATTCACCCGACAAAATATTAATGTGCGGTGATGCTCCGGGGGATAAACAAGCGGCAGAGAAAAACGGAGTATATTATTACCCGATTTTAGTCCGTAACGAAAAGGCAAGTTGGGAAGAATTCATAGGCACAGGCTTTGAAAAGCTTCTTAACGGCACTTATGGTGGGGAATACGCAGACGCAAAAACTCAAGAATTCCTCAAAAACTTAGGCGGAAAATAAACTTTATATAAAAAGGTAAGGGAGTTATACATTATGGTAGATTTAAAAGCAAAGCCCTATTATCTTACAGATGAAGATATTAAATGGGTTAATGACACAATTGCAAATATGACTGACGAAGAAAAGGTTGGTCAGTTGTTTTTTCAGCTCACAGCAGGTATTGACGAAGAATATCTCAAAGAGCTTATGGAAAAATATCACCTTGGCGGTTGCCGATATAACAATATGCCGGGTGCGGCCGTGCAAATGCAGAACAGAATTCTGCAGAAGTATGCAAAAGTTCCTGTTTTTATCGCTTGTAACACAGAAACAGGCGGTAACGGTGCTTGCTCTGACGGTACATTCATTGCAAACGGTATTAAAATCGGCGCAACTGGTAATAATCAGTACGCTCACGATTTAGGCCGTATGTCAAATGAAGAAGCTGCCGCAATCGGTTGCAATATGGCTTTTGCCCCTGTATGTGATATCCACTACAATTGGCAGAATACCGAGGTTGTCGCCCGCGCATTCGGTAATGACCCCAAGCGCGTTGCAGAAATGAGCAAGGCTTATCTTGACGGCGCTCATACAATTGACGGTTTCGCTTGTGCTGCAAAGCATTTCCCCGGTAACGGTCAGGATTTCCGCGATGCTCACATTGCTAATAATATCAACAGCTTCAACGAAGAAGAGTGGATGAATACATACGGTTATGTGTATAAAACTCTTATTGATGCCGACCTTGATGCCATTATGGGCGGTCATATTATGATGCCCGAATATATGCGTGGTATCAACCCCGAAATCAAAGATGAAGAAATGCTCCCCGCAACTCTTTGTCCCGAAATTATGGCAGGACTTCTTCGCGATAAGCTTGGCTTCAACGGTATGGTTGTAACTGACGCAAGCCATATGGTTGCGATGACCGACCGTATGACAAGAAAAGAAATGCTTCCCGCATCAATCAATGCAGGTTGCGATATGTTCCTTTTCTTCAATGACCCCGAAGAAGACTTCGCAACAATGCTTGAGGCTTATAAAAACGGTACAATCAGCGAAGAAAGAATGGTTGAGGCACTTACTCGTATTCTCGGTCTTAAGGCTCATATGGGACTTAACAAAAAGGCGAAAGAAGAGCTTGTTCCTGCACCTGAAGCAGTTGCAATTCTTGGTAAAGAAGAATACAAAAACGCTTCAGCGGCTATCAGTAACGACAGTATAACACTTGTAAAATATAAGGATGCCGATGTTCTTCCGCTCACACCCGAAAAATACAAGAGAATTATGATTGTCTATGTTAAGGGTGCGGCAGGACCAATGGATGCGCTCGTTCAAATGGCAATGGGTGGCGGTGCACAGCAGAACCCCGCAGAAGTGCTTCGTGATAAGCTTATCGAAAAGGGATTTGATGCGTTTATTTATGAAAGCCCACTCGACCAGATTAAAAAGCAGATTGCCGCAGGCGAAAAGCCCAGCCTTAATGTGTATTTTGCAGGTAAAAATGCTATCAAGGATTTCGTAGCAGGTCAAGATTTGGTTATTACTCTCTGTGATGTTGCAAACGGACGTCCCGCATTCGGTATGTCAAAGGGTGGCGGTGAAATTCCGTGGTATGTATTCGAGCTTCCCGTTGTTGCAATCAGCGTGAACGCACCCACAATGCTTGCTGATATTCCACAGGTACGCACATATATCAACGCTTATGACTCAAAGCCCTCAACAATGACTGCTTTGGTTGAAAATCTCGTTTCAGGCGCAGACGCATTTAAGGGTACAGACCCAATTGATAGCTTCTGTGGCTTATGGGATAGTAGAATCTAAAAATTCATAGCGGAAAAGCCTCCCTTGTTAAAGGGGGGGACCGCGTTAGCGGTGGAGGGATTCCTTCACCGCTATTTTTATGCCAATTTATTATATACTCTCTCTGCTAATTCCTTAAAAACCGGTGCACAGTCCACCGAGCCCGATATTCCGTCTTCTTTAAAAATTACTGCTACGTATTTTTTATTATTAACAGTGAAATATCCGCAAAACCAAGTGTGGTTAATTTCAATTCCGTTTTCATACCAACCGCTTTGCGCAGTTGCAGTTTTGCCGTGACATTCTGCGAATTCCGAATAAGCCCTTTTTGCGTTACCGTTTGTAACAACACTCTCTAAAATTTCGTCAATACGCTTTGCCGTGCTTTCGCTGATAATTCTGCAGGCATCGGGTAGCTTTACCTTTTGAATTATCTCACCGTTTTTGTCCACAATGCCTTTCATAAGCGTTGGCGGTCGGTAAAAGCCATCGTTTGCAAAGGTGCAGTATGCCACAGCCATCTGTACGGGGCTTATGAGCAATTCACCCTGACCAAAGCATAGATTTGCCAATGACTGCGGTGAGGTTATAGTCTCTGTGGCGGGTAGCTTGCCCGATTTCAAATACATATTGTCAGCCAATTCCACAGATTTTCCAAAGCCGAAATCAGCACAAAGTGATAATAACTTTTCAATGCCGATTTTCTGCCCCAAAGCAATAAAATATGTGTTGCAGGATTTTTCCATTGCTGTTGTCATATTTACAAATCCGTGAGCAGTTGAATCACTGCAATTAAATCTTGTACCGTTTATTTCAATACTGCCCGTGCAGTTGTGTGTGAAATCAATATTATTCTCAATCGCCACAGTTGCCACAAATGGCTTAAAAACAGAGCCCACACTGTAAGGGGTTGTAGCACGGTTTATAAAAGGGGAGGCCTCATTATTCATTGCTGACGATAAATCTAAAGGATTAAATTCGGGCACAGAGGCGCAGGCGAGAATTTCAGCGGTTTCGCTGTCCATCACCACCGTCGCACCCTTGCCGATTTCAAATTCTGAAAGCACGTCTTCTGCAATCTGCTGAATATCCAAATCAATTGTTAACTGAATTCCCGCAGGGGAGAGATAGTCGTGACTTTCTGTTGTTATTCCGTCGCCGTAAAGAATGTGATTGAGTGCGTCAACTCCCCAGACTGCCTTTAATTCGCCTCTTTGTTGTGAAAGATAACTGTCATAAGCCTTTTCAAGTCCCATTGCACCCACGCCGTTTTCGTCAAGATGACCTATTAAGTGTACGCAGGACTGATTATATGAATAACGGTCAGTAATCTCAATGGATTTCAAATGAGGCTCATTAAAAATTTCGGCAGTAGTGAGAATACTCGTTTTGCCTGTCGTCATATTCTCATAAATCTTGTTATTTTCTTCATCTGTAACGCTTTTTGAAATTGAATTGAGCGCATCTGTTGTGGGCAGACAAACTGTAATATACCTTGAAGAATTATTTACAAGTCTTTTCATATTGCAGTCATAAATCATACCGCGAGAGGTCGAAAGCGTAATACTTCTCGTATTAGTGCCTTGTGAAGACGGCGAAATCTCTGTATCAATAACAATCAACGCAAGATTGACAACAAGCAGACCAAAAACTGCCATCATCGTAAAAAAAGCGAGTGCAACTCTTTTGTGCATAAAAAATCACCCGTGTAGAGTTTTGACACGGGTGAGAGAATTTATAATTGATTTATGCTGTTTTTTTCTTTTTGATTGTTTCAATCAAATCAAATTCGGCAAACTTCGTGTTTGCGGTCTTTTTCATAATTGCTTTCATGATGAGATATCCCATAACACCTGCGAATACACCAACAAAAACACCGCCGATAACGTCTGTTACATAGTGTACCATAAGGTAAATTCTTGAAAGACCAACAAGTGCTGAAAATACAGGGAAAATCCAAGCAACTTTTTTATTTTTAAGCACAAGGAATATTGCAACACCAAGTTCAAATGCTGCAGTTGTGTGACCTGAGGGGAATGATTTTTCGCTCTCAAGGTGACCACCTGCGAATTCATGCCAACTCATAAATATCGGGTTGTCTGCATAGTAAACGTAGGGACGAGGACGAGCAAACAAAGGCTTCATTACAAGATTTGTACAGAGTGTTCCCACAAGAACTGCAAAAAGCACCGCCATTCCGAATTTACGTGTCTTTTTAAAGGGAATTAAAAGAGCGCCAACAACTGCCATTGGTGTAACAAAAGCTCCGCCACCGAAAAACGTTATAAATTCTGCAACGACATTCATTACTGTGCTTTGAATGTATTCGCCGAAAAATGTGAATACGCTAAAATCAAAGCTGTCAAATACTGAAAAATCCATATCCAATCTCCTTTATGTATTTTTATGACAATATTTTACAATAATTTTTTACCTTTTTCAAGACTTCGCAAAGTATATAATTGATTTTATGATTAAAAAGCTTTATAATGAATTCATAAGAAAATTTTGGTGGGTGATTAAATGGGAAACCCAAGTAATCTTTTTGGAAAAATATCCAACGGAATAAAAACCGTTAAATCAAATTGGAATACTGCGCCGGAGGGTAGTTATGTGCCATATAAAGAAATTGCGGCATATTCCGTCGGCGGTGCAGGTGTCTATTTCATAACTGCAATTGTGGGTATGATAGGCCTCAGCGCAGGCAGTATGATTGTGGGCGCATCAATTGGCATTAAAGCCCTTGATTTGCAGACAATGAATGTTATTACAACACTCATTATGTTGCTTATAGCCCCAACCCGCGCAATGCTTTTTGACAATACAAAGAGCAAAATGGGTAAATTCCGTCCGTATATTATGACCTTGGGTCTGCCGACTGCCTTAATCGGCACGGTGTTTGTGTATTTGCCCTATGAAACTATGGAATATAATGAAAAACTCATTGCGGTTTTTGTGTGCTATACACTTTTGCAGTTTTTCTCGCCGTTTTACAGTTCAGCATATTCAGGGCTTGTTCAGGTTATGTCAGCAAATTCAAAGGAACGCTCTTGGATAATCGAAATCAGTTCAATTATTTACTCCTTCGCACCAACGGTTATAAACCCCGTTATGCCACTTATCGGACCTCTTGATAATATCAAAACATACCGTATTGGCTTCCCGATTTTCTGCACAATCGGTATACTTGTGAGTATGCTCTGTGTTTTCGGCACAAAAGAACGCGTTATTGTACCCAAGCAGTATGTTCAGAAGATGAATTTCTTTGAGGGACTTAAAAAGGTTTCTCACAACAAATATTTCTGGATTATCAACACTTCTCAATGGCTTAGTTTCTTAAATCAAGGCTATGGCTACATTTTCCAATGGATTTTCTATTACGGAATGAACAACCCCGTGGTGTATTCGCTTATGACCGTAATTAAAGGCGAGGCTTACACTCCCGGTATGGTGGCGGCAGCACCGCTTACAAATAAGCTTGGTAAAAAGAGAATTTGTTTAATTTCACTTTCAATTCAGGTTGTTTGTCTTGTGCTTATGATATTCCTTTATAAAAACTATATATTGCTGTTCATTTGCATATTTATAAAGGAAATGGTTGGCGCAGTTTCAATTATCTATCTTCCCGCAATGAAAGCGGATATGATGGACTATCAGCAGTATAAAACAGGCGACAGACTTGAAGGCTTTATTGAGCAAAGCGGAATTCTCATCGGCAGTATTGTGGCATTGGCTACGGGCTATGTTTTCCCGCTTATTTTCAAGACTTACGGCTTTACAAATAACTATGACGATTTGTATAATGCAGACTTCAGAAATCCCCTTGTAAGAATTGTGATTGTCTGTGCAATCGTGGGCACAATTCTTTCGATTATTCCGTTCCTTTTCTATGATTTGAGTGAAGAAAAACGTAGAAATATGATTAATGCACTCAAGCTTCGCGCAATGTTCGCAGATTTTGAACACGAGGATTTCGACACCGCAACTCTTGTAAATCTCGAACTCGTTTATGAGGCTGAAAACGCTTTGAAAGAATATGAAAATTATCAGACCAAAGCCGAAAAAGAAAAATACCTCGGTGCAAAAATAGTCTGCGACGAGGTGAAAAAACTAAAAGCAGAAAACTCTTTCAAATGGAATGAAATTGAAAGACAATATGAAGCCTTAAAAACTAACGCATAATAAAAAGAGCAGTCGCAAGACTGCTCTTAATTTTTACTTATTTTTTCCAATTAATAACAAGCTCGTTTATTTCAAGTCCGTTATTTGTGGGATACCATTTTTCGCCGAGTGTCAAATTGCTTTCAGCATTATCAACATTAACTGTCAAAAGATTTGTGCAGTTGTAAAAAGCATATTCGTCAATCTGTTTTACACTTTCAGGAATATTGATTTCTGTAAGCGCTGTACAATAACTGAATGCGTCTTTACCAATAAACTCAAGGTTTGATGGCAAGTTTATTTCTGCCATTTCTCCACAACGGAAGAACACCTTTTCTTCAATAGATTTTACTGTTTCGGGAAGTGTGATTTTTGTAACCTTACCGCATTTGTAAAATGCCTTTGTACGAATTGTCTCAACTCCGTCAAGGATTTCATATTCACCCTCTTTAGCAGGTGGGAAGAATACAATTGTTTTCATATCCTTTGTGTAGATTACACCGTCAATTGAGCAGAAATATTCGTTTGCTTCGTCAACCTTATATTCCGCGATATGCTGATTATTTTCAAGTGCCCAAGTGCCTATTTCCTTAACATTTTTACCGATGTAAAATTCGGTAACATATTCAAGGTTGGTTGCGGCAAAATCAGCGATTTTTGTTACGGGAACTCCCTCGTATTCATCGGGAATAACAATTTTAGTAACAGTTGATTTGTTAGGTACACTCTGTACTATTGCTTCACCGTTTTCAATTTTATATTTAATACTTTCGTTTTCACCGCTTAAAAGTGACGTCATAGAGTCACAGCCTGTAAACAGTAAGCAAACGCAGATGAGCAAGGCAAAAACAGAAATTATTCTCTTTTTCATACACTTGCCACCTCGCTTTCTGTTTCTTCAATGGCTTTAACTCTCTCTTGTAATTCCTTAACGCACATATCGTGCTTTTCTCTTGTTAAATCATAGAAGATAAACGGAACAGTCAAAAGCACAAGACCAATTACAGAGCCCCAAGTGTAAAGGCTGAATACATTGTTGAGAATTTGCGAATCGAAAAGCACATCCCAGTCAGATGTAAAGCCTATCATTGAAAGCAGCCACGGCATAATGTAACCGATTGCCACATTTACAGGGTTCAAGAACCAACCGAAAACACCTGCCATAGCATCTGCACGTTCGCCGTATTTCCATTGATGATATGTAAGAATGTCCGCACTAAGACCAACATTAACACCGTCAACAACGGGCGAAATAGTGTTTTTAAGGAACATTGCCACCATAAAGATAATAATGTTTTCTGTTTTAACTGCAAGTGCAATACCCAAAACTGTAAGGATTGTTACACCGCGGAAGCTAATCAGAATATTTCTCTTTTGGAATCGCTTTGTAAGAATGGGACAAAGAATGTTGCCAAGCGTCATACCCATAACAACAATGTTTGCTGCAACACCGGAGAACCATTCCATGCGAAGTGAATATACAAACCACCAACTCAAGAGATTTCCAACAAGACCGTGCCATTGACCGATTACGTTTGAAATGTTGGTTATCCAGAAATACTTGTTTTTAAGAACATTTTTAGCGCCCTTAAAGAAGGTAACTCTTGCACGCTTTTCAATGGGTGGCTCAATTACTCTTTCTTTGCAGAAAACTGCAAGTAAGGACATAACAGAGCCGATAATTGTGAAAATCGGGATAAATACCTTGTATGTTGTAAGGCTTAAATATCCACCCGTTGTTGCTATGAGTATGGGTAACAACATACTTACAACTGATGAGAAAAATCCCGAAATAATCGGTACAATTGAGTGAAGCTTTTGTCTTTCCTGTGAATTAGGTGTCATAAAGGTAACAAGTGTGTTGACACATGTGTAGTTGTTATAGAAATAAGACATCAATGTGAATGCGAAATGAAGTACAATGAGCTTATTTGTATAAGTCAAATTCTGAACAGGAAGATATGGAATTGCAGAAATTAACAGTGCGCAGGGGATTCCGCAAAGTAAAACAAAGGGCTTAAAGCGTCCATGCTTTGCACAGAAATTTCTGCGGACAAACCAGTTAAAGTAATCCCAGATAGCACCCGTAACAAGAATATTACCCACAAGCTGTGGCAGTCCGTTAATTACCGTCTCAAACATTCCTTGCGGTAGGAAATAGCAACCAATACCAATCAATAATTTACCCATATACGAAATGTGGGCAAAAATTTTCATTTTATTTGTAAGTCTGCCGTGATTTTCATAAATCAGAACACCGATAGGGTTCATAAACATAAGCACATATCCAATAATAGTGCTTATAATGTTGATTATTGAAAAGTCGATTGCGGCAATGCCCATAACTGCACCGCAGAAATAGCCTGCTGAGAATGAAATAATACCTGAAGCAGTCAAGAAAACATAAGAGCCTGCCTGCGTCAAGGTGTATGCTGCCATTTCTTTAAGTGTTAAATATTCACCCTCGTTTGGCGTGTTCCAATGGTCCTTTACATAGCTCGGTAAGCCTTTTACCGTGCTTATGATTTCATTCTTTGTCATTAAACCATTCCTCTCCAAAAACTATGCTAAAATTATACAATAAAAGTACGGTAAAATAAAGTCACGATTTTAAAAATGAAATTTTTTGTAATTTATGTCATATTTCTTAATCTTTATCTGTTATAAATGACGAATATTATTATGACACTATGCTCGTTCTATTGACACAAACTCACTTTTCAAGGTATAATTATTTCATATGAGAAAAGAGAGGTCGTTTTATGGGCACAGTTTACAGTAAAGAGAATATTGAGCTTCTTTTGAACCCCGCAAAGCCAAATAAAAATCCCGTAAAAGAAGTTGTAAAATTTGCGTATAATATGGTCATTGAAATCAGCAAAAAGATTACAATATTAAGAAAGCTTTTGCGCAAGTTTAATCAAACCCGCCGTACTTCAAGATATAATAAAATTCGCGACAGTATCGCAACCGACGAAAAAACCGTATTATTCTCAACCTTTGACGGCAGAAATTACAGCGACAGCCCTAAGGCGATTTATCTTCGTATGCTCTCAGACCCTAAATATAAAGATTATAAGCTTGTGTGGGTGTTCCGCGAGCCCGAAAACCATATTGAAATGCTCGAAAATCCCAATACATATATTGTAAAAACAAATTCTGTTGGATTTGAAGAAATGTGTGCAACAGCAAAATATTGGTTCTTCAATTATCGAGTAGCAGACCATATTTATCCTAAAGACGACCAAGTTTATGTTGAACTCTGGCACGGTACACCTCTCAAGCGTCTTGGATATGACATTGAAAACAGCGATAACGCAATGAATTCAAAAGATGAAATCCGCGACAAATACCGTGTTGATGCCGAAAAATTCAAATATATTCTTGCCCCCTCACAATTCGCAGCAGATTGCTTTGAATCCGCTTGGAATTTAAAGGAATTCGGTAAAACTGACACAATGCTTATTGCGGGCTATCCCCGAAACGATTTTCTTATAAATTATACTGATGAGCAGGCACAGAAAATTAAAGAAGACCTCGATTTGCCAAGGGATAAAAAGATTATCCTCTATGCACCTACTTGGCGCGATAATCAGCACAAGGCGGGCGTGGGCTATACCTATAAATTAGGTGTTGATTTTGATTATCTTCGCGAGCAACTTGAAGAAGATTATATAATTCTCTTCCGCGCTCATTATCTTGTTGCAAGTCAGTTTGATTTTGCAAAGTATGAGGGCTTTGTTTATAACGCATCAAATGTCAATGATATTAACGATTTGTATGTTATTTCAGATTTGCTCATAACTGACTATTCAAGTGTTTTCTTTGACTTTGCAAACCTCAACAGACCAATGCTTTTCTATATGTACGATTTAGCTGACTACGGCAACGAAATTCGCGGTTTTTATATTGATTTGAAAGAATTACCCGGCAATATCGTTGAAAAGCAAGAGGATTTAGTTGCAGAAATCAAATCAGTAAAATATGATACCGAATATTATAAAGAAAAATATAAGGATTTCCATGAAAAATTCAATCCCCTCGACGACGGTAAAGCCGCCGACAGAGTGCTTGAAACGGTAATTAAATAAACTTATATGGATAAACAAAAAGCAGACTTGATTGGTAGTAACCAATTAGTCTGCTTTTAATATTTTAATCACACATTAGGTTTTCGGTACTTGGTCAACGCCGTTTACGGGCTCTTGAAGACCGAGGTCGTTTTTAATCTGTGAAGTTGAAATGCCGGGTGTTCTTTCAAGGAATACGATTTCGCAGTATTCCTTAAGATAATCAAACTTATCACTGCCTGCCCAGTCGTCACCCATAACAACAACGTCGATTTTGTAGTCCTTAATGTCTTGAAGCTTCTGCTCCCATTCGTTTTCGGGGATTACAAGGTCAACATAGCGAATTGCCTCAAGCATCTTTTTTCTTGTTTCATAGTTGTGATATGCCTTTTTACCCTTGATTGCGTTAAATTCGTCAGTTGAAAGTGCAACAACAAGGTAATCGCCAAGCTCTTTAGCACGCTTGAGAATTCTGATGTGACCGTAGTGCAAAAGGTCAAATGTACCGTAGGTTAATATCCTTTTCATTTTTCATACTCCTTTAAATCAACTTGCAAATGAAATCTGCAAGATAATTAGTGTTATTATTACCGCGGTTTTCCACGAAATCACGTGAAAATCCGTTAAGCTTTTCTAAATCATAATTGCCGCTTTTTATAGAATGCAAAAGCTCATTTGCATCATAAAAACAAGCATTTGGTAAAATCTTCGGCATATCTGTATTTAAGCCTTGCTCATTTTTGTAGGTTTCATAGTCGGGAATATAAAACCATAAAGGTTTACTCAAAAGTGATGCCTCAAAAGCACAGGCAGAGTAATCAGTAATAATTTCGTCTGCTAATTTCATAAGGTCATAAGTGCCAAAATTACCGTTGAATTTGTATTTCTCACTTACCTTGCTTAACGGGTGAGCAGAAATCACAACTTTTATTTCATTATCACTTTCAAAAGTCTTGTAAAGACACTCAATGATTTTGTCGTCATCATTTCTGAATGTGGGCAGATATGCGATAATCTTTTTGCCCTCATATTCGGGATTTAATTTTATAAACTCATCGCGTCTGTTTGTTCCGTCAAGAATTACGTCTGCGCGGGGGAGGTTGGCAATAAAAATTTTGTCCTCGCTACACCCAAATGCTTCACAGTAATATTCAGCGGTTTTCTTGGACGGTGCAATTACATAATCGTAATTTTTGTGCATACAAAGAGCCTTTGAAACTCCGCTGTCCCTGCCCTGTGCCTTGCCGACAGCTTGCAAGCTGAACTTTTTAACCGCGCCAAGTGCGTGCCAGATTTGCACAATCTTTAAATCACTTTTGTGATTAAGGCAAGAAAGGGGAATTGAATAAGTGTCGCATATTGCAACCTTTGCCGAGGCTATTTCCCACATATCACCGAAAATACCAAAAATGTAAGACAGCGACAATGCACTCTCGTCTTTTAACCGACGAAGCCTGAACACCTGCTTTGTGTCAGGCGAAAGTCTTGCAATCTCATTTGAGAGCATTTCCATATCCTGCGACTTTTTGTCAGATTGGCGGGATAACCATACAATTTTATTCTGAACTTTACAGAGTTTCATAGGTGCATAAAGAATTCTGATTGCCAGAACAAACACCCGAACTATCAATAATTTCACAAAAGTCACCGTTTCCCATATATTACCCTTATTTTATTCCAAACCTCTATATTTGTCAAGTTTATAAATATGCCTCCCTTGTCAAAGGGAGGGGGACCGCGTCAGCGGTGGAGGGATTCATTGCCGCCCTCTGACGAGGGAGGTGGCAACGCGTCAGCGTTGACGGAGGGAGAGAAAAACAAAAATCTTAAAACTTTTCCATTCTCATATTGACATTTCAATTTTCATAAGATATAATAATTAGGCTGTGAAAAACAGTTATGCTGGTGTGGCGAAATCGGCAGACGCAAGGGACTTAAAATCCCTCGGTAGCAATACCGTACCGGTTCAAGTCCGGTCACCAGCACCAAAAAAGCAGAACGGCACTCAAAGAGTGTGGTTCTGCTTTTTGTTTTATAATTCAATTATTTCCGCATTTAAAATTTTTGCATCTTCACTATCGTGACTGACGATTATAAACGCTCTGTTTTTGCTTTCTTCTTTTATGATTTTGCAAATCTTGATTTTCAAAGCCTCATCAAGTCCCTTGAATGGCTCGTCAAGAATTACCAGCTCACTCTCAAAACAAAGCGCACGGGCAAGGGCAACTCTGCGCCTCATACCACCGCTGAGCGAAAGAGGGGAGTTGTCCTTTTCATTTTCAAGTCCCATAAGTGATAAGTATTTCAACGCTTTTTCTTCGTCGCAAACGGCGGTAAGATTTTTAAGCACCGTAACAAACGGGATAAGCCTGTCCTCTTGAAACATAAAGGAAACTTTTTCAACGGATTTTGTGATTTCACCCTTATCTGCCTTTTCAAGTTCTGCAAGAATTCGCATAAGCGTGGTTTTTCCAAGCCCCGATTTGCCTTGAATTAAGAGTATTCCGTCAAAGTCGAGTGTGCGTGTGTAATTCTCAAAAATCACCTTATCGCCGTAACCTTTACAGAGATTATTTATTTGTATTTTCAATGAAATAACCTCCCTTTGACATAATCTTTTTAAATACCAAGTCAAAAACTGTAACGAGCACTTTTTCGAGCACAAGACTTAATACTATTACAATCGCAGTCCACGCGAAAAGGTCAACTGTTTCAAGATACACTTGAGAATTGCGCAGATTTATGCCGATTGAGTTTTGCGGAGTGCAAAGCACCTCAGCAGCAATGCCTGCTTTCCAGCCAAGTCCAACCGCAGTTTTGCAAGCGGTCACAAAATAGGGGATAGCCGAGGGCAGATATATAAGCTTCAGCTTTTTTGCAAACCCGAAGTTGTAAGCATTCGCCATTTCGATAAGACCTTTGTCCGTTGCCGTAATTCCGCCCGAAACATTTGCCCACACAACAGGTAAAACCATTAAAAATGTTATGAATATGGGTACTTCGATTTTAGAAAGCCATATTAGTGCAAGAATTATAAATGACACTACGGGTGTGGTCTTTACCGCAGTTAAAAATGGCTTGAAAAGAGTTTTCAGCACACTTGAAAATGCGGTGGCAATGCCAATAACCGTGCCAACTGCTACGCCGAGAATGTAGCCGAGTGCGACACCTTTAAATGAATTTAAAATACTCAACCAAAAATTTCCGTCAGGCAAAAATTCAATAATTCTTTTTGCCACATTCAATGGTGATGCCACCAAAACGTCAAGCCCGACAACAGTATATATCAACTGCCAAAGCCCTAACCAAAAAGCAATGGTTAGGGCTACTTTAGCGATTTTTTTAATTGTTACCTTTTTATACTCCGTAGTAGAAGTCGTCACCTGGCAACTTACCTCCGATAGATGTCTTGTCTGCATCAAAGAAAATCTGAAGATTTGCAGTTACTGCTGATTTCATATCAGCACCGTCAATGTAAGAGATATTGCAGTTAGGGATTGCCTTTTTAGCCATTGCAGCCTTGGGGATAATCTTATACTGCTCGCAAAGTGCCGCTGCACCCTCAACATCACTGTTAGCATAACCGATTGAAGCCTCATATTCCTTTAAGAACATCTCAACTGCTTCGGGATTTGCTTTTACAAAATCCTTGCTTGCAATAACAACACCCTGAATGAGTGTTTCACCGCTTAATTTCTCAAATTCTTCTGTAAGATTAAGAGCAATGCGAAGGTCTGCGTTCTGCATCATAGCAGCAGTAACCTTGGGTTCGGGGAGCATCGCAATTGTAGCCTTACCTGCAGCGGCAAGAGTTGCAAGCTCGTCGTGAGATGTCACATATTCAACTGTTACCTTGTCTTTGATTCCGCTCTTGTCGAGAAGATAGTTGAGAATATATTCGGGAGTTGAGCCCTGACCCGTCGCATAAAGCTTTTTGCCTGCAAGGTCAGAAAGCGAATTGATTGTGTTGCCGTTTTCAAGAATGTAAAGAACACCCTTTGTGTTGATTGAAAGCACCTGAACATTGCCTTCAAGCTTGTTGTAAAGAACAGATGCAAGATTTATTGGGCAAGCGGCAATGTCAAAGTTTTTACCAATCATACCCGCACTGATTTCTTTGGGGTCGCTTACAAGTGTGAATTGATAGTCATTCTTTGCACTACCGTTGTCTTTATCTGACATAAGCTTTGCCATGCCAATGCCTGTGGGACCTGAAAGACCCGCAACTCTTATTGTAACACTCTGGTAGGGTGCTTCTGTTGTGGTTGTTGTGTCGTCTTTTTTGTCTGTATTGCCACAAGCCGCAAAGCAAAGCATAAGGGCAAATACAAGAACCAATGAAATTACTTTTTTCATTTTTCATCTTCCTTTTGTAAGTATATTTTTTTACCGTCACGGCAGATTTTTCCTTGTTTTTCAAGATTTTCAATAACCCTGTAAAGACTGGCTCTGCTTATGTGCAGAACGCTGGAGAGCTCTGTCATTGAAACGGATATTTCACATTTTCCGTCCTGCTCATCACAATTTTTGCGAAGAAACAGAAGCAGTTTTTCTTCTGCAGAGGGCTTTATATACCCCTCAATTTTATTGTTGAGAAAGCTCACTCTTTCAGAAAGATAGGTGATGTAGTTAAAAGATACCGTACTGTCAAGGCGAATTAGCTTGTCAATGCCTTTCTTTTCAATGATTACCACTTTTAATGGGCTGACCGCCGTAACAGTATTCAAGAATTTAAAGTTGGGGTTATAAAGAAACGCACCGCCGTAAATTTCGCCTGCTTTAAGATGCGAAATTACCGTATCGCCCTTATTTACTCTTGCCTCGCCCTTGATAATAAGGCAAAGCACAGGGGAATAGTTCTCTTCACAAAAAACCGTTTCACCCTTGGGGTAAGAGATAACCGAAGAATATTCCTTTAAAACTTCTGTAAGCAAAGAAATATCCGAATCTTTAAATATTTGAGTATTTTTCAGGTGAGTCAATGCGTCATTTAATATTGATTTATTCATTTTACCACCGTTTTTTGTCTTATATAATACACTTTTGCAGGAATATGATACCATAATACTATTTTTATGTCAAGAGAAATTTAGCCTCCCTTATTAAAGGGAGGGGGGACCGTCGAAGACGGTGGAGGGATTCTTTATAAACGCAAAACGCAAAACGCAAAATGCAAAGTGCAAAATGAAGGGTCTGCGACGCGAATTTTATATGTTACCAATTTGGTAGGTTGCAGGGCAAGATGCTCACGTCGTCCCGCAAAATAGCCTCCCCACTTGATGGGAAGGTGGCAAAATCGAAGATTTTGACAGAGGGGCGTAGGGACAGACGTCCTCGTCTGTCCGTGTTTGTTAATATCAATCTAATATGATAACTCAAACTATGTAGGGTCGGGTCTCCGTTGTCAAGAGTAACATAGTAAACAAGAGTGTAAGAACATGGTATACAGATTACAAT
>CALFTO010000061.1 GCA_937916195.1 uncultured Clostridia bacterium | reverse complement strand
GCGCGACGGATTTCGTTTACTGAATTTGTAAGAGTTTCGTCTGCAACTGCTACGATGCTCTCAACATATTCACTTGCACTCTGACGCATTTCTTTTGACCAGTTTCTTGCCTGCTCTGTAAGCTCAGTAGCGCTCTGTCTTGCCTGCTCAACGATTTCTGTTGCATTCTGTCTTGCCTGTTGAAGAATTTCTGCAGCCTGTGCCTCTGCACCGCGAGTAATTTCGTCTTCAGAAATAATCTCTTTTGCTCTTAAATGTGCCTTTTCGATAATTTTATCGGCACTGTCCTGAGCACCTGCAAGAATTTCTTTTCTCTCTGAAGCAATTTTTCTTGCCTGCATAAGCTCATCAGGCATATTAAGTCTAATATCCTCAATGGCTGTTTTGATTGCCCCTGCATCTACCAAAAGGTTTGATGTAAAGGGAACTGATTTACCTTCTTCAAGTATGGTTTCGATTTCTTCGAGTAAGCTTTCTATTGTCATTTGCTCACACCTCTTTTAATTCTTTTTACTATATCATCACGAATTATCTCGGGAACAAAATCACTTATATCCCCGCCCAATTCGCAAATTTGCTTAACTGCACTTGAGCTTAAATAAAGATTTTCAACTCTTGTGTTGATAAACACTGTTTCAAGCTCACTATTGAGTTTTTTATTCATCTGTGCCTGCTGAAATTCATATTCAAAGTCTGACACAGCGCGAAGTCCTTTAACAACTGCAACGGCACCCTTTTGCTTTGCGTATTCTGCCAAGAGCCCTTCGTAAATATCCACCTCAACATTGGGGATATCCTTTATGCAACGGCGGATAAGCTCTGCACGTTCTTCAGGAGTAAAGCAGAAATTCGTTTTTGCAGGGTTTTTCATTACAACGACGATAACCTTGTCAAAAAGTGCCGCACTTCTGTCAATAATATCAAGATGTCCGTTAGTAACAGGGTCAAAGCTACCCGGACAAATTACAGTTTTCATATTATTCACTTATTCTTTCTGTACACGGTAATTTTAATTTTACCATATTTATACTCACGGTATTTTGAGAACTCACCTGCAGTTTCAGGCAGGATTTCTCTCAACTCGCTTTCGCAGAGTATTACACCGTTTTCTGTCATCTTTTCTGCCACAACGGGTAAAACGCTATCAATAATGTTCTTATTGTAAGGCGGGTCTAAAAGAGCGATGTCAAATTTGTCGCGACTGAGCGTGATATACATTTTACTGTCGCCACAGAAAACGCTTGCGCGCTTTTCAAAGCCCACTGTTTTAAGATTTTGTTTTACCACGTCGATTGACTTTATTGAAGCATCTACAAAAGTGCAATGCTTTGCACCGCGACTGAGTGCTTCAATACCCAATTGACCTGAACCCGCGAATAAATCAAGCACCGCAGCACCCTCGAGGTCAAATTGAATAATATTGAACATACCCTCTTTAACTCTGTCGGTAGTAGGACGGACATCCTCACCCTCTAAAGTAATGAGTTTTCTGCCTCTTGCCTCGCCTGTGATTACTCTCATAAATTCACTCCATTTTATCAGTACACATTATTATCGCATTTTTATATCTATTTGTCAAATTTTTTATGCTTTTTTAGAAAAATCAACCATTTTTCAAAGAAATAAGCAGTTTTTCCAGGTCTTTTACCGTAGAAACGATATATTTTGCGCCCTCTTTTTCGATTACCTCGCGGTCACGGAAGCCCCATAGCACGCCGATTGATACAAGCCCTGCATTATTTGCGGTTAAAATATCTGTATCTGCA
This sequence comes from uncultured Clostridia bacterium, assembly GCA_937916195.1. Taxonomy (GTDB): domain Bacteria; phylum Bacillota; class Clostridia; order Oscillospirales; family Acutalibacteraceae; genus Fimenecus. Next base: position 3,599 of record CALFTO010000061.1, on the reverse strand, counting down.
TCGCCTACAAAAACTGTATTTTCAAGCTTACTGCCCAATATTTCAAGGGCATAGTACACTCCGTCAGGGGCGGGCTTGTTGGGTCTGTCGTCGATACTACCCACCACCAAATCGATGGTATCACCGAACATTCTCTTACACAAATCCTGCGCGGCAAAATCTGCTTTATTTGTAACGATTGCGGTTTTAAAGCCCTCTTTTTTTATAGTTGTGAGCATTTCGTTGATATGCTCGTATGGGGCTGTTTTATCTTCCATATGGATTTTATAGTAATCACAAAAATCCTTAAAGCAGATTTCAAATGTTTCGGCATCTGTATTTTCGGGGACTGAGCGCTCCATTAAAAGACGGATTCCGTTGCCTACAAATGAACGGATTTCGGGCAATGTGCGAAGCTCAAAATTCTGCTTTTTGAGTGCGTAATTTACGCTGTCTTTCAAATCCTCAAGTGTATTTAAAAGTGTTCCGTCCAAATCAAAAATAATTGTATCAATCATATTATTCACCGTTATTGTAATAGTTATAAATGTTTTCGGCAAGTGCGTGGTTTATGCCTTTGACCTGTTCTAAATCTTCAACTGTCGCCTCTTTGATAGCCTTAATTGTTTTGAAGATTTTGAGTAGCTCCTGTGCTTTCTTTTCGCCTATGCCGTCAATTTTTGTAAGAGATAATTCAAGACCGCGTTTTGTGTGCTTTTTATGGTGGGAGCCAACTGAAAATCTATGGACTTCTTCTTGAATTTCTGACACAAGAGTGAAGACACTTCGAGTTGAATTTATGGCTATTTCACCACCGTCGCCCGTAATTGCGCGGGTTTTGTGCTTTGAATCTTTAACCATACCGAAAAGCGCGACATTTATGTTCATTTTGTCAAGGATTTCTTTTACGGCACTCACCTGACCTTTACCGCCGTCAAGAAGTATTAAATCGGGCATTTTGCCGAAGCCCTCTTCTGCATTTTCGTCCTTATGCACAAGATATTCGTTAAATCGGCGTTCCAACACTTCTCGCATTGAGCTGTAGTCATCTTGTCCCGTAAAAGATTTAATATTAAATGTACGATACGCACGCTTTAATGGTCTGCCGTTTTTGAACACTACCATACCCGCAACATTATCTTCGCCGCCGGTATGGGAGATATCGTAAGACTCAATATATTCGGGGACTTTTTCCATTCCCAAAAGCTCGCGAAGTTCTTCAAGGACTTTTATTTCGCCACCCTTTTTGCCCTTGCGTTGTGCAAGCTTTTCAAAGGCATTTTCGCGACACATATTCACAAGCTTAAGCCCATCACTTCTTTTAGGAACGGTTATAGTGCATTTTTTACCTCTTACATTTGTGAGGTGTTGGGAAACAAGGTCAATATCCTCAAAATCTTCATCGACAAGGATTTTCTGAGGAACTGCACGGTTCATTCCGTAATACTGAATAAGAAAATTACAACGGACATTTTCAACCATTTTTTCTGAGTCAAAGAAGAAATGCTCGCTGTCAGTTAATCTTCCTTTATCATAACGCAAAACCATAATACAGATATCTTTTTCATTGGTAGCAACTGCAAAAACATCTTTACTTTCACCCGTATCGGTGACTACTTTTTGTTTGGTTTGCATATTCTCAATTGCTCGGATACGGTCGCGGTATTTACCTGCATTTTCAAAATCAAGATTTTCGGCGCAAGCGTTCATTTTTTCTTTTAATTCACGAATAACCTTTGAAATATCGCCGTTCAAGAAATCAAGAGCACCCTGCACCGCCTCATCATATTCGCTTTTAGAAATTTTGCCTGTACAGACACCCATACAACGATTTATGTGGTAATTAAGGCAAGGTCTACCCTTGCGAAAATCATTGGGAAAATTCTTGTTGCATTGGGGAAGACGGAAGATTTTATTTGCCTCGTCTACTGACTGTTTTACCGAATATGAGCTTGTAAACGGACCAATATAATCAGCATTTTCGTCATCTTTTTGCAAGACTGCGGAAATTTTGCGATAAGGACCTTTTGTGACTTTAATATAGCTATAACCTTTATCATCTTTCAAAAGGATATTATATTTGGGCTGATTTTGTTTAATAAGGCTTGCTTCGAGGACAAGTGCTTCAAATTCGCTGTCGGTGAGAATATAGTCGAAATCATTAACATTTTCAACCATTTTACGCACCTTGACGGCGTGCTTATTCTGTGAGCCGAAATACTGACTTACACGATTTTTAAGCTTTTTAGCCTTGCCGATATATATAATTTTACCCTGCTTGTTTTTCATAATATAAACACCTGGGGTCATTGGCAAATTCATTGCCTTTTCACGAAGAATATGCAGTTTTTCGTTCACAGAAGTTCACCTGCCTTTTCTAAAGTATAACATATAAATAGAAAAAAATAAAGCACACCACAAAAAGTGATGTGCTAAAGTGCCGATTGATTATTCAGCAAAGCCTGATTCAACGAGTTTAACAAGCTCATCAACTGCTGTTTCTTCGTCTGGACCGCCTGCAAGAATGCGGATTGTTGTGCCACCCATAATACCGAGTGAAAGAACACCGAGAAGGCTCTTTGCGTTTACTCTTCTGTCTTCTTTTTCAACCCAGATTGATGACTTGAATTCGTTTGCTTTCTGAATAAAGAAAGTTGCGGGGCGAGCGTGCAAGCCAACCTGATTTTTAACTTCAACGTCTTTAGTATACATAGTTCATTCTCCCAAATGATAATTTATTAATTATATAACGGTTAATTACACCTTTGTTACTAATATATTATAACACAAATCTTTTTGCCGTCAACGAAAAAAATTCGAGTTTTAATAATTCGGTCAGAAAAACAAAAACCACGTTTTTACGACAATCAAGTTTGGTGAATTTGACAACAGTCAAATGATTTTTTTGTGTATATTCAATACTTTTTTGGTCAATTAAGCACGTTATGGTGAATGGGAGTTGTGAAAGGTGTCAAAATATCAAAGGTCATTCCACAGCTTTGGTAATATTCAATAATTTTAGGTAATGCTTCAAGAGTTGTCTTTTTAGTATCGTGCATAAGAACAATTATTCTTGATGCAGATTTCGGGAACTGACTGCAATAATTCAACTGCTTTTGAACTGTGTTTGCGCCGTCAGCGTCACCGTTTGAGCAGTTCCAGTCAAAATAAACATATCCTTTTTCGCCAACTGCTTTGGTAATTCTTGACATAATACCCTTTGAATAGTTACGGCTTACGGTATTACTGCTGCCACCGGGGAAACGGATAATCGAGCAATCAACCCCTGTTTCTTTAAGCACAACATCGTGGATTTTCTGCAAATCATTAAAATAAGCAGTATCGGAAGAATAAATCTTTTTATAGTCGTGAGAATAGGTATGAAGTCCTATTTGATGACCGCGGTCAACGATGTCTTTCATTGTGCTGTTATATCTGCCGTTTATAACAAAAAACGTCGCTTTAACGCCGTACTTATCAAGCACATCGAGAATTTCGGGCGTATATCGCGACGGACCATCATCAAATGTTAAATAAACCGTTTTGCCCGTTGAGGGCTTGGGCTTTGGCATTGAAACAGATGAATCTGTTGAAGGCTTTTTGGTAGTTGTTACCTTGGT
>CALFTO010000060.1 GCA_937916195.1 uncultured Clostridia bacterium | reverse complement strand
AAGCCAATCATTGAAATAATGGCGCACCTGTATCATACCCACAAGTCGATTATCAGCCTTGCGGATGTAGAAAAATTGCGTTGACAAAACCCACCCGTCAGGAAGTGTTTCGGGCGATGTGTATTTTCTGCACTCCGAAATATATGTAAGTGAATCCTCACATCTGCGAAGAGGACCGCAACCATCCATTGATGAGTCTGCATCCAGAAAAGCCTGTTTATATTCAGCAATTTGTTCTGCATATTCCTCACTTGGCTCAACCAATAAAAAATCGCCTAAATCTATTTTAATCATTTTTGCCACTGTACCCCCTGAAAAAGGTTATGCTTTTTTCAAATCCTCATAAGCCTCAATCAGCCACTTATGAGGCATAACCAATAGATTGTTATCAAACTGATATTTTATATAAAGGTAGCAGGCTTCATTTAATGATTCAACAGTCGCACTTTTTAATAAATCATCACATGAAGGTACAACTTTTTGGTTCCATGAAATTTTATCTGAAATAAAAACAATCTTATCATATAAGCTTGCATTTCTTCTCAAGGTTGTATGGCATTCAATAGCATTCAGAATATCCGAGTCTGTAATACCATACTCTTTCTGTGCAATAATTTTTGAAACTCTTTGATGTAACAGAGCGTGATATTTTTCTTCTGCAGGATCTATTTCAAATCCACGAGAAATAGCAAAATCATACATTTCCTGTGATGTCATTATTCCGCTGATATCGTGAAGCAATGCTGCAAGTTTTGTTTTTTCTACGTCAAGGTTATATGCTTTAGCCAACCTGACAGCTATCTCTGCAACATCTTCAACATGTTTCAAAACATCTTCTTTATTGTTACTCAGATATTTATTTTTGATTGAATCAATCATAGCATTATCCACCATTAATATTTTTTCAACATAATTTATATGTTATTTGAATTATACCACACTCCCACCAAACAAATCAACCTAAATACATATCCTTGTACTTTAAGTTTCAGTGCGAGGATTTTTTTATGCAAAATTTTTAAGTAAAGGAAGTGAAAAAATGCTTTAGAAAACCAACCGAAAAAGCAGTAAAAAATGTGGTATAAGTCTTAACAAGCACTGGATTTGTGCATACAAATCCCACTTGTTAGGGACTGCCCCTAAAACCCGAAAGACAGGAGGTGAAAAAATTGAAGCTGACAAAAACAATATTTTTGTATCTGAATGAGAAAGAATTTGAAATGCTGACAAAGGATGCTGAAAGAGCAAATATGAGCATGTCACGGTATATCAGGCATCAGATTGATAATGCAAAAATGAAGCCCACATTGGATATGGACTATGAGAAATATATCAATTTGCTTGAGCCTATATGCGACAAGCTGAGTATTATCTCAAAAAGAGTGTGGCAAACAAAAATGCTGGATGTTGTAATGCTTCGTGAAGTTCTTAAAAGCACTAATGAAATTATGCCTAAAATCATAAAAGCAAAGGAGGTGGCACAGTGCGTACAAGAGCAAGAAGAATCGCAGTTAGAGTAAGTGAAGAGCAGTATAACAAAATCAGTCGTTTGACAGAGCGTAGCTTTTTTACAAAGGAACAGGTGCTGAGAGATATTATTCTCGGCTACCCGATTCAGGAAGACAGAAAGCCTGAATGTATGGAGGTTATTCTGAAGCTCCGTGGAATTGCAAGCACCTTAAACAATCTTTTCAGAAATTACGGCTTATCAGATTTACCAATCGGCAAGGAGATTAAGCAGACAGCTGATGCGGTTGAGTGTACAGAGAATCTAATTGAAGATTGTATTTTTATCACAAGAATGAAAAGGAGAATTAAATGAATAAAGAAGAAAATTTATTAACACCCTGTTTGAGAAAACAGAAGAAACAGAGGCAGCAAAGCCTAAGACAACAGAAATCATAAAGATGCCTATGAACAGTATTGTTCCCAATTTTAAGAATCCGTACAAGTGCCGTGAGGAAGATATGAAGCCGTTGGAAGATAGTATCCGTGAAAACGGTATCATACAGCCTCTTATGGTACGAAAGGACGATAAGGCTGATGTGTATGAAATCATATCAGGACACAGACGTTTCCTTGCAGCAACAAGGCTTAAGCTGACAGAGGTGCCGGTGGTAGTTTTAGATATCACAAAGGAAGAAGCAGACATTATCCTTGTTGACAGTAATCTGCATCGAGAGCATATTCTGCCCTCGGAAAAAGCCTTTGCTTACAAGATGAAAATGGATGCTTTGAAAAAGCAAGGTAAACGCACGGATTTAACTTCGGACCAAGTCGGACCGAAGTTGGCTGCAGACGAAGTTTCCGAAACCGACAGTGCATCTCAGGTGAAAAGGTATATCCGCCTTACCAATTTGATTTCAAAGCTTCTTTCTATGGTGGATGATGGGAAAATTGCGTTTGGTCCTGCTGTTGAGCTTTCGTATCTTACAAAAACAGAGCAAAAGGCGTTACTTGATGTAATAAACAAAGACCTTTGCACACCCTCACTTTCACAGGCGCAGAAGCTGAAAAAGCTGTCACAGGAAGGAAATCTTAATACAGAGGAAATTATTGGCATTATGAAACAGCCTAAACCCAATCAGGTGCAGATGGTAAAAATTCCCGAAGATAAAATCGGTAAATATTTAAAGCCTTCTGCGACAATAAAAGAAAAAGAGGATTTTCTCGTAAAGGCTGTGGAGTATTACGGAAAGCATCTTCAAAGGAAGAAAGACAGAGGTGACAGATAATGAAGGAAATTAAAAGTTTTTACGGTCTTGGGTGCGACAGCGAATATGTAATTAATGTTGTCTGCTACAAGGTTTCTTCAAGATTTGCACCCGTTAATATTTGCAAGATTGAAAACACTATAAGCGATAAAGCACAAAAATATGTTGGCAGTGATTTTGCACATTTGACAAACGAAGATGATGAAAATACAATTAAAGCAGAATATTTATGTTTGACTGCCGGGAAGGAGGACTAATGCAGTCTAAATCAAATATCGGAATTACTGCTATCTACTGCCGATTATCAAGAGAAGACGGCACAGAGACAGAGAGTAATTCAATAGGCAACCAAAAGAAAATGCTGGCACAAAAGGCAAAAGAATTAGGTTTAACAAACACTAAATTTTATGTTGATGACGGTTTCACAGGTACCAACTTTAACAGACCGGGATTTCAGGAGCTTCTTGATGATATTGATATGGGATATATCTCTGTTGTTATGGTGAAAGACCTTTCTCGTTTGGGTAGAGATTATGTTACGGTAGGTCATTACACCGACAGTTTCTTTCCCGAGCATAACGTAAGGTTTATCGCTGTTAATGATATGGTTGACAGTGATGAGGGTGAAAATGAAATCGCACCTTTCAAGAATGTTATGAATGAAATGTATGCGAGAGATATTTCAAGAAAAGTTCGCTCCGCACACAGAATCAGAGGTAATATGGGAGAGCCTTTATCACAGCCACCTTACGGGTATATGAAAAGTCCTGAAAATAAAAAGAAATGGATAATTGACCCTGAAGCTGCAGAGGTTGTAAAGGACATTTACAGAATGTGTCTTGAGGGTATGGGTAATGAGGCTATTGCAAGAGAATTACAGAATAGACAAGTGCTTACTCCAATGGCATATTGGCAAAGCAAAGGCTTGAACCGTGCAGGTAAAAAGACTCAACCCAATCCGTACAAGTGGTGCAAAACAACCATACAGAAGATTTTAGCTCAGCAAGAATACTGCGGTGATGTTATCAACTTCAAAACCTATTCAAAAAACTTCAAGAACAAAACACGTATTGATAATCCCGTAGAGAATTGGAAAATCTTCAAGGATGTTCACGAGCCCATCATTGACCGTGATACTTGGGAAACAGTACAAAAGCTTGTGGCAAGGACAAAACGCAGAGCACCTAAAAAAGAAAATGCAAGAAAGCACATTTTCAGCGGTCTTATACGCTGTGCAGATTGCGGCAGTAATATGAGGTATCACACTAATACCGTCAACAAGGAAATTCATTATTTCAGTTGTGGTAATTATGTAAAGGATACACGTGGTACTTGTCAGGCAAGACACTATATCCGTGCAGATGCTCTTGAACAGATAGTCATTTATGAGCTGAAACGCCTTGCAATAATGCTTCAGATGGATGAGCCGTTACTTGTTGAAATCCTCGAAAAGAAATCGAACAAAGATTTTTATGACGAGAAGAAATTCCTTGAGGGTGAACTGCAGAAAGCCATAGTCCGTCAACAGACAGTTGCTTCTCTTTATGAGAAGCTGTATGAGGACAATGCAACGGGCAAGGTTACGGATGAATGGTTTACCCACATGTCCCACAAGTACGAGGTTGAACGAGCAGAACTGAAGGTCAAGATATTTAACCTGAGAGAAAAGGTTGCAAATATACAGACGGTTCAGCACAGCAAGGATATGTTTATCTGTGCGGTACGAAAGTTTCTTGATATGGATACAATCACGGCACCACTCATTCACGAGCTCGTTGACCACATTGATGTTTATGAAGCAGAGGGCAAGGGTAAAAACAAGACACAGAGAGTTGTAATTCACTATAACTTCGTAGGCTATCTTGAAATACCCGAGAATGATGAGCCATGCTTCACAACAGATACCCGTCAGGGAGTAGCAATAGGTTATATTGCGAAACCTACAGAAAAGTCAGCATAACAAAAAGTCGCACTCCGAAAGGAATGCGACGATACATAAAAACTATTGAATTATATAGAAAACTCTATTTTAAGCAAAAAAATTGAGTATTCACAGGTCAAATCCCTTATGAATACTCAATATGGTGCGAGAGACGGGACTTGAACCCGTACGGGATTACCACACGCCCCTCAAACGTGCGCGTCTGCCGATTCCGCCACTCTCGCATATCGGACGTTCTCTCGAACGCAAGAGACATTATAACAAAGGAAATCGGTAGTGTCAAGCGTTTTTTTAATTTTTTTAAAAATTTTTTAAATTGAATTTTGCTTTGGGTTACGGGTACGGCTGATTGAAGGCTTTTTGGCGTTTTTGGGAAGTCCTTGTGCGATTGTTGGGAATGCCTTTTCAGTTTCGGCGGTGGGTTGAATTTCATAAGTGCCGTATTTGTTCACCATCTCGTATGGAGTTTCGGGGTCGTCGATGATAGCTTCTGTTGCTTCGTTCAATCTTCCCGCATCCTTATTTCTGTTTTTATTTTCTTTTTTCATTATCATCACCGTTAATATTATGCGCGGTGATGATAAGAAATATTTATTCTTGCTATTGCGTTGGGAGGGGAATTTTGCTAAAATATTACAAAATAATTCTTTTTGGAGGAATAAATATGAATTGGGAAACTATTTCCGCAAAAGGATTTGAATTCGCTACCACTTGGGGCGGTAAAATTTTAGGTGCGGCAATCGTTCTGATTGTTGGCTTAAAGGCAGTTAAGTCACTTGTTAAATGGCTCAGAAAATCTCCAAAGCTCGACAAACTTGATGATAGCTTGCGCTCATTCCTCAGCAGTTTTACAAGCATTGCTCTTTATGCAATTCTCGTAATTGTTATTGCATCAATTATTGGTATTCCCGCAACTTCATTCATTACGGTTTTAGCAACCTGCGGTGCTGCAATCGGTCTTGCTCTTCAGGGCTCACTCAGCAACTTTGCAGGCGGACTTATGATTCTTCTCTTTAAGCCCTTTAAGGTTGGCGACTACATTGAAGCATCAGGCGAGGCAGGTATTGTTTCAGAGATTTCTGTTGTTTATACTGAACTTCTCACACTTGACAACAAGCGCGTTACAATCCCCAACGGCGGACTTACAAACTCTGTAATCGAGAATTATTCGTCAGAAGAGCTTCGCAGAGTTGACCTTAATTTCAGCGCGGCATATAACTGCGATATGAAAAAGGTTAAAGAGGTTATCAGCGAAATTGTTGAAGCTCATCCTAAGACACTCAAAAAGCCTGAACCCTTTGTTCGCGTTTCAGAATGTGCTGACAGCGCACTTACATACACAGTTCGCGTATGGTGTAAAAATGCTGATTACTGGGATGTTTACTTTGATGTACTCGAAGGTGTCAAAGAGGCATTTGACAAGAACGGAATTGAAATCCCCTATAAGCAGATTGATGTTCACGTTGACAATAAATAATTAAACGAAAGGGCTATGGTTTAACCATAGCCCTTTTTGTTTATCAATACAGTATTTACACTTCGAGTAGTTGATGATATAATGTAATAAAAAGTGGAGGTGCGGTATGAAAAATATAAAGATGAAAAATCCTAATTTGTGTTGCATTGTGCTTTATCTTCCGGTGATTTTAATCACTTTGTTAGGATTTGTTGCAATGCTTGTTTTTAGTGAAGAAATTGGAGTGCCGTGTTTCTTTGTTGCCATAGTTCTTGATTTGGTTTATCTTATAAAAAATTTTGCGGAAATTATGAGCATCAGTCTTATTGCCGAACAGGTAAGCAACTGGCAGAAAACAAGACTTTGGTTTGCCTTAGGTGATGAAAATGAAAAAGCTGAAGATGTTGCACAGAGAATTATCGCAAAATGTAAAAAACACGGTAAAGAGAAGCAAATAAAGACAAATTGCCCCGAATTAATAAGTGTAAGATACAAAAGATACCGTTCATGGATGATTGATGTGGCAGCAAGTGAAAAGATTGTCTTGCTTTATCGTACAGATTATCTTGACAACAATACATATAATAATATAATGTCCTCTGCAAAATCGGCGGTTAAAGAAATGAAATGTAAGGTGAAAGACCTTAAATTACTTGAAAAAGAGCAGAAAAAAGCACCTGTTATTACTGCTACTGCGGTAATTATTATTGCGGAATACATGGATTTCAATTTGCAAGAAAAGGTGCGTAAAACTCCCAACTTTAATGATACAGCCATTATTCCTTGTGCTGTTGATTTATCGGCGAAGCGTTGTTATTTTGATGGTATGAGAGATATTTCGCTTGGCGGTAGTACTCCTGTTAAAAACCGTACAATAAAACTGATTATAAAAACTGTTTTTAATGGTAAGCTTCCGATTGAAAATAATGAGAATTATGATTACGATTTAATCGACCGTAAACTTCCCGAAACCACACTTGCTGAACTGTACAGAAACTTTAAAAAAGCTGACGCTGAAAACTTTGCAGACACAAAACGAATGGGAAAATCTCTTGGTGACGGAGATGTACAGTTTAAAGATGATTTCCTTTATTTAAAACATGGTGAAAGACTTGCGGTATTCTCTGTTTTTGAGGATGAAGATAATCCGTCAGTTGTTGAAATCGGAACAGATGAGTTCTGGCGTTATCCAAAACGTGCGAAGATTTCAAATAATGATAAAAAGCTTTTGAAAAAACGCACAGAAAAATTTTTTAAAGATAAACAGGTTTCTTTTTTGGATGATGAAACTAAATAAAAATAGTATGGCGGGGTATTTACCCCGCCTTTTCAGTATAGTTTAAATATATAACAAATCACGCCGTAGATTACCGAAGCGAAAATACCGTAGGCGATAACAGGGCCTGCAATTTTAAAAAGGTTTGCGCCCACACCCAAAACATATCCCTCTGATTTGAATTCGAGGGCGGGGGAAACAACTGAATTTGCAAAGCCCGTAATGGGAACAATAGTTCCAGCACCCGCGTGCTTGGCGATTTTGTCGAACACGCCAATTCCCGTTAGGATTGCGGTAATCACAATGAGCGTTGCTGGGGTCATTGCCTTGACTTCTTCTTCGTTAAGTCCCATTTTCTTAAAAAGATAGTTTAAAAGTTGACCAAAGGCGCAAATTGAGCCACCAATTAAAAATGCTTTAAGTCCGTTCATAAATTTTGGCGAATTCGGTGACGCCTTTTTCGCCATCTTGTCATATTCTTTATCAGTAGTTGACACTATATCACTTCCGCTAACTTAATTCTTTATTTAGAGTATTTCCAATTTTTATTTGTTTAACTGCTCACAAAATTTGCAATAATAAGAAATATATGGTAAAATCAATTTTCAATAAGTTTTGCGAGGTGAATTCTGTGGTCGGTTATATTGACGTTGGTGGCGGTATGCGTGCGGTTTATGGCGCAGGCGTGCTGGATTTTTGTCTTGACGAGGGCATAGAATTCCCTTATTATATTGGTGTTTCAGCGGGTAGCGCAAATATTATTTCACATCTTGGCGGGCACAGAGACAGAACTTTGCGTTTTTATCGTGACTATTCCTGCCGACCTGAATATATGAGCCTTAAAAATTGGGTTAAGAATAAGAAATATCTTGACCTTGATTATATTTACACTACTCTCACTCAAGAGGGTGGCGAGGACCCGTTGAATTTTGAGGTTATGCGCTCACATAATTGTGATTTTTACATTGTCACAACTGATGCACCAACGGGTAAAACCGAATATCTCGATTATAGAAATATTGAGAAAAACGACTATTATGAGCTCAAGGCTTCAAGCTGTATTCCCGTGGTGTGTCCTGTGGTTGAAAAAGACGGCAGAGAATACTACGACGGCGGACTTTCTGACCCCATACCCGTAAGAAAAGCCTTCCAAGACGGTTGCGACAAGGTGGTTATAACACTTACATTGCCCAAAGATTATCACAAACCCCACAAAGCACCCGAAACCCTTTACAAAGCGGTGTTGAAGAAATATCCCGAAAGTGCCCGCCTTATGTATTCGATGATTGACAAATACAATGCTGACCTTGATTATATCAACAAGCTTGAAAAAGAGGGCAAGGTGTTAATTCTCTCGCCCGATGATTGTTGCGGAGTTACAACGCTTAAGCACGAAAGACATGGTGTGGAGGCTCTTTATCACAAGGGCTATGAAGATGCGGGCAAAATCAAGTCTTTTTTGTCGGCTGACACGGAGGCTACCCCGTGACTATCGAAAGACAGAAGAAAATCAGAAAAATTATTTCCGTCATACTTATAATATGTATAGTGTTTCTGAGCTTTGATTTTGTGGCAACCGAAATTACCGATAAATTTGCGTACAAAGATGCCAATGTTAATGTGGCAGAGTGGGATTTGGTTAATCAAAAGCTTTTAACAAATGAGCAACTCACCGATGAAGACTACGAAATTATTTTTGAGCAATCGGGGTTGGGCAAGCCTGCAGTTGATAATCTTGTTGCTGAAAATCGCATAAGTGATATTGAAAAATACCGCAACTATTATTTAAAGGATAAGGATTTCACCTGTGTTCGTACCGCAATTTTTGCCAAGCACGATATACTGACCGATAACGACGGCAAGCAGATTTTAAATCCCGATTTTGCAAATATCGAAAACGGTGATATAATAATTACGTTGAGCATTCATTCTCTCGGCTGGCGTCACGGCCACGCGGCAATTGTGACAGATGCGGAAAACGGTGAAACTGCGCAGGCAGTAAGAGTGTTTGAAAAGTCCGATTTCGGCACGGTTTGGGAATGGAATGATTTCCCCCTTGTTGCAGTATTGCGCGTAAAAGATATTGACGATGCAACTCAAAATGAAGTTGCGGATTTTGTTAAAGAAAATATGATTGGAATTCCCTATGCGCTCTCTGCGGGAGTAATCGGTGGCAGAAACACAGAGGCAAAACCTATTACGACACAATGCGCACATTTTGTGTGGTATGCTTACAAGTGCTTTGATATTGATTTGGACTCTGACGGCGGAATGGTAACACCGAAAGAGCTTTTGCATAGTGATAAGTTAGAAATAGTTCAAATATATGGCAATATAATGGAGTTGTAAATTAAAAGGAGATATGTAATGAAGAAGATAATAGTGTTTGTTATGATATTGGCTTTATCGATATTGCTTGTGGCGTGTTCTGATGCGCCGAAATATGAATTGGTTGGCGATTTTCCTGAAATAACAGAAAGACCAACTGAAACTACCACCGAAGAAGAAACAGAAAGTGAAACTGAAGAATCTTCAACAGAAGAGGAGACAGAAGAAAACTCATCTTCTTCAACAACAAGATATAATAATTATACTCCAAAGCCCACAAATCCCAGACCAACTCAACCAAAGCCCTCAACAACTGAAGGTACAACAGAAGATGAAGAGGATACAACGGAGTCTACTACAGAATCAACAACCGAGAGTACAACAGAAAGTACAACCGAAAGCACAACAGCAGAAGAGCCATCATCAGATAATGGCGAAGGAACTGAATAAAAAACGATTTTCCTCCCTCTGACGAGGGAGGTGGCAACGCGTTAGCGTTGACGGAGGGAGAGA
>CALFTO010000059.1 GCA_937916195.1 uncultured Clostridia bacterium | reverse complement strand
GCCTGTTCACCGAAAAGGTCTGTTTCTGTTTCTGTTCTGAAATCTGTTTCAAGAACACCTGCGCGAGCACCACCGATAGCAAGTGCATATGCAAGAGCCTTGTCAAGAGCCTTACCGGTTGCGTCCTGATGAACAGCAACAAGACAAGGAACACCTTTGCCTGCCTGATATTCTGAACGAACTGTGTGACCGGGTCCCTTTGGAGCAATCATAGTAACGTCAACGAATGATGGGGGAGTAATACAACCAAAATGAACATTGAAACCGTGAGCGAACATAAGCATATCGCCGTCCTTAAGGTTTGGCTCAATATCCTTTTTATACATATCAGCCTGTAATTCGTCATTAATAAGAATCATAATGATGTCAGCTTTCTTTGCTGCTTCTGCTGCTGTATAAACTTCAAAGCCCTGCTTTTCAGCCTTTGCCCAAGACTTACTGCCCTCGTAAAGACCAATAATAACATTACAGCCAGACTCTTTAGCGTTAAGTGCATGAGCGTGACCTTGGCTACCGTAACCGATAACAGCAATGGTCTTGCCGTCTAATAAACCTAAATTACAATCTTCTTGATAGAACATTCTTTGCTGTGACATAATAAAATCTCCTAAATATAAAAAATAGTTGTTTGACATCTTGCTTGTGTTGTCATACAACTATTATATCTGATAAAATTAAATTGTCAATACCTTTTTTAAAATAATTTTTCAAATTAATCAAAAGAAATTTTTTCATTGAGTACAGCGTGATGCAGGTGAATGGTAACTGCACTCTTAACGCCAACTGAATCTCTGCTTTTAAGGAAATTCATAATCATTATGTGGTCTTTGTATGCTTCTTCAGCAATAACATCAAGATTATAATTAAGCTCAATAGTTTTTCTTATGGTATTTGTAAGAATAGGTAAGAAATGACCTAAAAACTCGTTGTGTGATGCTTTAAGAATAGCACCATGAAAAGCACTTTCTGACTCAATTCTTTTATCTCCGCGAGGGTCTTTTTTTAATTCTGTCTGACAAATTTCGCCAAGTCGCAAAATCTCTGCAATTTCCTCGTCAGTAGCACGCTTGCAAGCAAGTGAAGCAGCTTCCGGCTCGAAAATCAAACGGGTTTCATATAAATCACGAAGTGTAACCTTTTTATTAAGAAAGTCATTAACATCAACATCTTGTGAGTATTGGTCAATTTTTTCTGCAACGAAAGTGCCTTTACCGCGCTTAACTACGAGCACACCCTTTGAAATAAGTGTCTTGATGGCTTCACGAAGAGTAGAACGACTAACACCTAATTCTTGCGAAAGCTCGTTTTCGTTAGGTAATTTTTCACCGTAATTATATTTATGCTCTTCAACAATCATTTTTTTGAGTGTCTCAGCAGTTCTCTGTGACAAATTTTCCATAAAACATTCTCCAATCAAGAAAACATTAAAACAACTATACACCATTCTTTCAAAAAATGCAAATGCAAAATGATTTTTATATTTCCCACTTGCAAAAACTGTCATATAAGTATAAAATAGAAACATATTTTCGCCTCCCTTGTCAAAGGGAGGGGGACCGTGCTTGCACGGCGGAGGGATTCACTCCCTTATATTATAGGAGGCAAAACTTATGAACTTACGAAGCGAAAATGTAGTAAAGGGTGTTGAAAGAGCACCCAACAGAAGCCTTTTCTATGCAATGGGCTATACAAAAGAAGAACTTGAAAGACCTTTGATTGCTGTTGTGTCTGCTCACAGCGAAATCGTTCCCGGTCATATTCATCTTGATAAAATTACAGAGGCCGTAAAAGCAGGTGTCCGTATGGCAGGGGGTACACCCGTTATGGTGCCCTCAATTGGCGTATGCGACGGTATTGCTATGGGACACATTGGTATGAAATACTCACTTGCATCACGCGAGCTCATTGCTGACAGCGTTGAAACAATGATTATGGCTCACGGCTTTGATGGTGCGGTGCTTGTACCTAACTGTGACAAAATCGTTCCTGGTATGATTATGGCGGCAGTTCGTCTTAATATCCCCGCAGTTGTTTGTTCAGGCGGACCGATGATGTCAGGTCTTATTGACGGCGTTGAAACCTCACTTTCAAAAATGTTTGAGGCAGTTGGCGCACGCAAAGCAAATATGATTGATGATTGCAAGCTCCTTGAATTTGAAGAAAATGTTTGCCCCGGTTGTGGCTCTTGCTCAGGTATGTACACCGCAAACTCAATGAACTGTCTTGCAGAAGCGGTTGGTATTGCTCTTCCCGGTAACGGCACAATTCCCGCAGTACATAGCGGTCGTATTCAGCTTGCAAAGCACGCAGGTATGGCAATTATGAACCTTGTGGAAAAAGATATCAAGGCTCGCGATATTATTAACGAAAAGTCAATCCGTAATGCTCTTGCTTGTGATATGGCCCTTGGTTGCTCATCAAACAGCGTTCTTCACTTGCTTGCTATCGCAAATGAAGCAGGAGTTCCCGTTGACTTGCATATGTTCAACGAAATAAGCGCAAAAGTGCCCAATCTTTGTCATCTTGCCCCCGCAGGCGGAACTCATATGCACGACCTTAACAATGCAGGCGGTATCCCTGCGGTTCAGGCAGAGCTTGCAAAGAAAAATCTTCTTGATTTGTCACTTATTACGGCAACAGGTAAAACTGTCGGCGAAAATATTGAAGGAGCATACATTAAAAATACAGATGCAATCCGTCCTATTGATAACCCATATAGCGAAACAGGCGGTATCGCAATCCTTTGGGGTAACATTGCCAAAGACGGTTGTGTAGTTAAGCGTTCAGCAGTAGCTCCTGAAATGCTTGTTCATTCAGGTCCTGCAAGAGTGTTTAATTCTGAGGACGAAGCAATCGATGCGATTTATAATGGAAAAATCGTTGACGGTGATGTTGTTGTTATTCGTTATGAAGGTCCAGTTGGTGGCCCCGGTATGAGAGAAATGCTCAACCCAACTTCAGCCCTTGCAGGCATGAAGCTTGATAAAACAGTTGCTCTTATTACTGACGGTCGATTCAGCGGTGCATCCCGCGGTGCTTCAATCGGTCACGTTTCACCGGAGGCAGCCGTTGGCGGCGAAATCGGTCTGATTTATGAGGGTGATATTATCGAAATTGATATTCCCGCAAGCAAAATCAATGTTAAGGTTTCTGACGAAGAGCTTAACGAGAGAAGAAAATCATATGTAAAACCCGAACCAAATGTTAAATCAGGCTGGCTTGCACGATATTCTACACTTGTGTCATCTGCAAAAGACGGCGCAGTTATGAAAAAGGTGTTTTAATCTATGTCAAGAATAGTTAAAATTAAATCAGAGCTTAAACAGAATAAAAATAAGGCATTCTTAAAAACTGCCTTGTTTGCATTGCTCGCTCTTGCCTTTTTAGGCTTGGGCGCAGGTATGCTCGTGGCAATTTTAACCGAAAAATCTAAATTGCATATCGCATTTCCAATAATTCTTTTGGTTGTTGCTGTTGCAATGCTCATATGCTTTTTCGTCTTCCGCAAAAAATACAATATTTTGTTGTCGGGAGTACGCGGTGAGAGTGACACTCTTGAAATTCTCAAAAAGCTTCCCAAGGATTTCACAATTATCACAAACCCTGTAATTCTCAATCGCGGTGTAACCCTTGAACTCGATTTTGTGGTAATTGGCAAAAACGGCGTTTTCATTGTTGAGAGCAAGAATTACCGCGGAATAATAAGCGGTAAAACCTCAAGTGCAAAATGGAAGCAAATCAAACACGGTAAAAACGATAAGGTCTATGAAAAAGAAGTAGGTAATCCCGTTAAGCAAGCACATCGTCAAGGTCGCAGAATGCTTGAAATGTTCCGCGATTTCGATATTACTGCCGATATTTACCCAATTGTTTATTTTGTTGATAACCGCTCCGAACTAAAAATTCAAGACGATGCCGAGACGGGCGTTGCAGTTTTCAATAAAGAAAAGCAACTGCTTGATTACATAGTAAAGACAAGCGGAAAACAAACTGTAAACAGCACAGAGCTTACAAAAATCATAAGATTTTTCAAAAGATAATAACTGACATATTGTCCATAGTTTCATCATACAATTGATTGGTGATATTATGGACAATAATTTTTATGAATACAACCGCGAAACTCGACCTCGAAAAACGCAAGAAAAACCTAAAAATATAATGACCAAAATCATAGCAGTACAGCTTGTGTTATCCTTGCTTATTTCGGGTTTTCTCTTTTTGATTTGTCGAAACGATGGCGATTTGTCACAAGGAATTAAAAGCTTTTATTCTGGAATTTGCGAAAAGGATATGACCGTATCAGAAATTTTAGATGTGTTTAAAAATGTGACTAAATCCGCATTTGCACCAACTGTAATTGAGGAAGAAACAGAAAAAGCGGCAGGCGAAACCACAACCCAAACGGGAGAAAAGGCAGACTTTTCTCCTGTTTTTTTGACTGTGAATTTTCAAAATCCTATAAAAGAGGGGAATATAACCTCGCACTTTGGTTACCGAATAAGCCCAATAACCGAAGAATATTCACTCCATTCAGGGCTCGACATTGCCGCCCCCAAAAACACCGAAATTTATTCCGCGTATGACGGCACGGTTATAAAAGCCGAGTACAACGAAATTAACGGAAATTATATAGTTATCAAGCATTCAGATACCCTAAAAACTACTTATAATCATTGCAATAAATTGCTTGTCCGTGAGGGCGAAAAGGTGAAAAAAGGCGAAAAAATAGCCCTTGTGGGCGAAACGGGGTGGGCAACGGGCAATCACCTGCATTTTGAAGTAATCTTAAACGGCAAATATATCAATCCTTTGTGGGTGCTTAATTATGAAGTTTAAACTTAAAGGAATTGATGTTGAAATAACCTTTCTTTTTGTGGCACTCATAACCTTTATAATAACAATGAAAGCCCCCGCAAATGTACTAATTACAATTGTTTCTTCACTTATTCACGAAATGGGACACCTTCTCACAATGTCCGCAGTGGGTAACAAGCCCCAAGCAGTGCGTCTTGAAATTACGGGTATGAATATGAAAAGAACACAGAACATTAAAATCAGCACAAAAAATGAATTAGCTATTGCACTCGGCGGACCATTAGCCAACGCAGTAATATTTACAATCTGTTGCTTTGTAATCTGCTTTTACCAAAACGAATTTGTACTCACTGTTGCCTGCATAAATCTTATTCTTATGACCTTTAATCTTTTGCCTGTAAAAAGACTTGACGGAGGAATGGCACTGTATTTTTTACTATCCCGCAGATTTGATGCAGAATTCTGTTCAAAAATTCTCAAAATTACCTCGATTATCTTTATAACCATTATTTATGCTTGGGGTATTTATGTATTTATTTCAAGCGGATACAATTTTTCGGTGATTATTATCGCAATTTTTCTAACTCTTTCAATGTTCGGTGGTAATGAATATTGAAAAAAATCATATTTTGTAGTAAAATGTATTGAATAACTTTTTGTGAGGTCAATTATGGTAAAAAAAGAAGTTGAAAAATTGCTGAAAAAAGTTCAAAAGCCCGCGCGCTATACGGGTGGCGAGCTTAACAGCGTTGTAAAAGATAAAGAAAATATAAAGTGCCGTTATGCCTTTTGCTTCCCCGATAATTATGAAATCGGTATGTCGCATCTCGGTATGAAAATTCTTTACAGTCTTGTAAATGAACGCGAGGACGCTTGGTGCGAGCGTGTTTTTGCGCCTTGGGAGGATATGGAAGCCTTAATGCGTGAAAACGGCGTAAAGCTTTACGCATTAGAGAGTGGAGATAGTCTTGATGTGTTCGATTTAGTAGGCTTTACCTTGCAGTATGAATTAAGCTATACCAATGTTCTCAACATGCTTCAATTGGGCGGAATTCCTGTACTCAAAAAGGACAGAACTGCACTTGCTCCCATTGTAATCGCAGGAGGACCTTGTGTCTGCAATGCAGAGCCTATGGTTGATTTTATTGATATCTTCTTACCTGGCGAGGGTGAAGAAGTAACCAACGAACTTATCGATTTACTTATTGAGCACAAAGAAAAAGGCTCAACAAGGCTCGAGTTTCTGCGTGAAGCCGCAAAAATTGAGGGTGTTTATGTGCCCGAATTTTATAATGTAGATTATAACGAAGACGGCACAATCAAATCAATCGAAAATATTGAAACTGCACCTGCAAGGGTAAAGAAAAGAGTTATAGCCGACCTTGATAATGCTCATTATCCTAAGGATTTCGTAGTGCCATTTATCGATGTTGTTCAGGACAGAACTGTGGGAGAGGTTTTCCGCGGTTGTATTCGCGGTTGCCGTTTCTGTCAGGCGGGCTTTATTTATCGTCCAATCCGCGAAAAATCACCCGAAGTAATCAATGGTCAATGTCGTGCAATCAGCGACGCTACGGGCTATGACGAGATTTCTCTCTGCTCACTTTCAACAAGTGACTACACAAAGATTGATAAGCTTCTTCCAATGCTTTTCGATTGGGCACTTAAAGAGAATATCAATGTTTCACTCCCATCACTTCGTGTTGATAATTTCTCTGACGAGTTGATGGAAGAGCTTAAAAAAGTTCGCCGTAGCGGTCTTACCTTTGCCCCCGAGGCAGGCACACAAAGACTTCGCGATGCAATAAATAAAAATGTAACCGAAGAAGAAGTTCTCCGCACCGCTCTCAAAGCCTTTGACGGCGGTTGGACAAGCGTTAAGCTTTACTTTATGATGGGCTTACCCACCGAAACTCTTGACGATATAAAGGGTATCGCAGATTTAGCCCAAAAGGTTGTCGATACATTTTATCGCAATCCCAACAAAGAAAAGGGTAAGGGCGTGCAGGTCAATGTAAGCTGTGCTTCATTTGTTCCCAAACCCTTTACACCATTCCAATGGGAGCCGCAAGATACCGCCGATATGCTTATTGAAAAGCAAAAGCATTTGTTGTCATCAACCACAAGTCGTAAAATCTCAATCAGTTATCATCAGTCCGATACTTCTGTATTAGAGGGCGTTCTTGCCCGCGGTGACCGAAGACTTGGCAAAGTTATTTATAAGGCTTGGCAAAAAGGCTGTAAATTCGATAGCTGGGACGAATTCTTCGACTTCTCAAAATGGCGCGAAGCGTTCAATGAGTGTAATTTAACAACCGAATTTTATGCAAACCGTCGTCGAGATTATGACGAAATCTTACCTTGGGATATTATGGATTACGGTGTGCGTAAGGAATTCCTTGTTGAAGAGAATAAGAAAGCTCATAAGAGTGAAACTACACCTCATTGCCGAATTAAATGTTCCGCTTGCGGTGCAAATAAGTTGAACGGAGGTAAATGTGATGCCCGAAATTAAAAAGTGGACAGATGTCAGAATGTTTTACGAAAAAACAGGTATGGCAAAGTTTATCTCACACCTTGATACCGTCCGTTGTATTACCCGTGCTATGAAGCGTGCTGGGGTGCCGATTTGGTATACCGAGGGCTTTAACCCCCACGCGTTTTTAACCTTTGCAATGCCGTTATCATTAGGTTTTGAAAGCTATTGCGAAACCGTTGATTTTCGCCTTACAGAAGACGTTGATTTGAATGAACTCGCTGAAAAACTCAATAATGCCTTACCGGTTGATATTACTGTTAAAAAGATTTCATTACCCCATATGTCACCCAATGACATTCGCTGGGCAGAGTATGAAATAATCTTCAACAATCCCGATGATTTGTTATTGAATAGGGCTCATTCAATCCTCTCTGCCGACGAAATCCTCGTTGAGAAAAAGGGTAAGCAGGGCAGAAAAAAGGTGGCAATAGCGGTTAATATCAAAGAGCATATAAGAACTTACGAATTAAAAGAAGAGAATGGCAAACTCATTCTTAAAACCGTTCTCGCCTCAGGCACCACAACCAATATAAACCCTATGCTTTTAATCGGTGCACTCACAAAAGACACTAATACCGACGAGCAGGACGTTGATGTTATCAAACTTAAATCCTACACCGAAAATATGGAGATTTTTCGATAAGTTATGGCAACCTTATTAGTAATTATAATCTTTGTTATATACGTGGGGCTTGGTATTCCCGATTCACTTTTCGGCACCGCTTGGCCCGCAATATATACCGAATTTCAGTTGCCTATGTCCTATTCAAATTTTGTAACAGGACTTATGTATGTAGGTACAATCTTCTCTAGTCTTATGAGTGCAAGACTTGTGAAAAAGTTCGGTACACCGTTGGTTGTGGCATTCAGCACTGCGCTTACGGCCGTTGCAATCCTCGGATTTTCATTTTCGCAGAATGTATTGATGCTTTGCCTTTTTGCCATTCCTTTGGGACTTGGTGCAGGCGGAATTGACAATGTTCTCAATAATTATGTGGCGCTGAATTACAAAGCAACTCATGTGAATTTCTTGCACTGTTCATACGGCGTAGGTGTAACAATCAGCCCGTTTTTAATGTCTATTGCGTTAAGTAACAGCAATAATTGGCAGGGCGGATACAGAACAATGTTCTTTTTCCAACTCGTACTCACAATTATTTGCTTTATATCTCTGCCCGTGTGGAAAAAGGTCAAAGAGCAAAAGGCAGAGGAAGAAGAAACAAAGGTTGTATCAATAAAGCAACTCCTTAAAATCCCGATTGCGCGCTCAAGCCTTGTTATTTATTTCGGCTCTTGTGCAATTGAATCTGTTTGTCTTGCGTGGGGAAGTACATTCCTTGTGAATTCCAAAGGCTTAACACCCGACAAAGCGGCAGAAATGATTGCATTTTATTTTGTTGGAATGACCTTGGGCAGATTTTTGTCAGGCTTGCTCGTCAACAAAATTGAACCCAAGAAAATAATCGTAATCGGCGAAAGTATTACCCTTGTTGCAATTCTGCTGACATTTTCACAGAATTTTGTTGTGTCAGTAATCGGTCTTTTCCTAATAGGACTTGGCAACGGACCAATTTTTCCAAATATGACACATTTAACCCCAATTCATATGGGACGCGATATTTCGCAGTCTTTCATAGGACTTCAAGGCGCAATATCGTATTGTAGCATCTTACTTTCACCCATAACATTCGGGTTGCTCGCACAATGTCTCACAACCGATATTTTCAGCATTTTCCAACTTGTTGCGTGGCTTCTAACCGCCGTGTCAACTACCGCAATGCTGAAACAATCAAAGGTAACAAAAAACTCCCTTGCATAAGCATGGGAGTTAATTTATGCTCTATTCATCAAATCTTCTGTCAAAGCTTCGATATTGTATCGCCTCGGTAATGTGCTTTGTGTCAATTTGCACCGAATTATCAAGGTCTGCTATTGTTCGTGCAATTCTCAACACCTTGTCATAAGCACGTGCTGAAAGTGAAAGTCTTTCAAATGCCGCCTGCAAAATATACATAGCATTAGATGTCATTTTGCAGTATTCTCTTGTGCTTGCCGCGTCCATTTTTGCGTTACAGGTAATTCCCGTACCCTTGAAACGTTCGTGCTGAATAGCTCGTGCCTTGTCAACTCTCTTTTTAATCTCACTTGATGGCTCTGATTTGCGGTCACTTGAAAGATTTTGAAAATCTACGGGCGGAACACTCACGTGAATGTCAAGTCTGTCAATAAGCGGTCCGCTAACACGGTTTAAATATCTCTGCGCCGCACCCGTTGAGCAAGTGCAGGGGCGGGTAGGGTGACCGTAATATCCGCAGGGGCATGGGTTCATAGCCGCAATTACCATAACTGAACAAGGGTATTGAAACTTCGCCGCCGCACGTGAAATGCTGATAACTCCGTCCTCAATGGGCTGACGAAGCACCTCTAAAGTATTTCTTGTGAATTCGGGTAGCTCGTCAAGAAACAATACACCGTTATGTGCAAGTGACACTTCACCCGGCTTTGGTATTGCACCGCCGCCCGAAAGTCCCGCAGGGGATACTGAGTGGTGAGGTGAGCGGAACGGTCTTGACCTTAAAAGCGAAACACCTGACGGCAACGCACCCGCAATAGAATAAATATTTGTAGTTTCAATTGACTCCTCAAAGGTCATATCGGGCAGAATTGACGGCATTCTCTTTGCAAGCATACTCTTGCCCGAGCCTGGAGGCCCCACCATAAGCACATTGTGTCCACCCGCCGCGGCAATCTCCAACGCTCTTTTAGCTTCCTCTTGGCCACGTACATCTGCAAAGTCGGGAATATTCAAAGGATTTCTGTATTCTGTGTAGCTTTCAGCCGATACGGGACTAATTAATTCCATATTTGTAAGGTGCTTAAGCAACTGAAATACATTTTTAACAGGGTAAACCTCAATCCCCTTAACAACTGCGCCCTCGCTTATGTTATCGGCAGGAATAAAAATCTTTTTAATGCCCGATTTCTGAGCGCAAATCACCATTGGCAATACGCCGTTTACCTTGCGAAGCTGTCCGTCAAGGGATAATTCACCGATAAAAGCCATATCATCAGTAACACCCTTTAACTGCTCGTTGGCACAAAGTAGAGCTATGAGTATTGGTAAATCGTAAAGCGGACCTTCTTTTTTCATATCCGCAGGGGCAAGGTTTACCGTAATTCTGCTGACGGGGTATTGTAAATTAGCATTTTTTATGGCAGAGCGAACACGCTCTCGGCTCTCTGAAACTGCGGTGTCGGGAAGTCCCACAATGTCAAATCGTGGTAATCCACCCGAAATGTCAGCCTCAACTATAACCTTGTATGCCTCAATGCCGAAAAGTCCAAGACTTGTAACTCTTGCAAACACTAAAATCACCCCTAAAATCAACTGAAAATATTATAAATAAAAAATAACTAATTTTCAACCGATTTTACCTATATATTTTTATATTTACTTTTTACATAAATTGGAGTAAAATAGAAACGATAACTATTAAATAGGAGGCATTATCGTGAACGACATCAATACTCTCTATGAACAGTGGCTAAAATCGGCGGTGGCAGATAAAGACCTTATCCCTGAGCTTGAAAGCATAAAAGGGGATGAAGAGGCAATTCTTGACCGTTTTTATAAAAATCTCGAATTCGGTACTGCGGGACTTCGCGGAGTTATCGGCGCAGGTACAAACAGAATGAATGTTTATACTGTTAATCAGGCAACGCAGGGGCTGGCCGATTATCTTAATGAAAACTTTGAAGAGCCATCAATCGCAATTGCTTATGACTCTCGCATTAAGTCAGAAGAATTCGCAAAGAGTGCGGCAGGCGTTCTCGCTGCTAACGGAATTAAAGTCTATATTTACCCCGAGCTTGTTCCCACCCCAATGCTTTCATTTGCGGTAAGAAGATTAGGCTGTTCTTCAGGTATCATTATCACCGCAAGCCACAACCCCTCAAAATATAACGGATATAAATGCTATGACCCCAACGGTTATCAGATGACTGACGAGGCGGCTGCAAAAACCTATGAATATATTCAGAATATTGATATGTTCTCAGGTGTTAAAACTATGGATTTTGACGACGCACTCGCTGAGGATATGATTGATTTTATTGAAGAATGGCTTGTTGATGAGTTTTACGAAAAAGTTCTTGCTTGTTGTGTAAATCCTGCTGACATTAAAAAGGCGGGACTTAAAGTGGTTTATACCCCTCTTAACGGCACAGGTAATAAGCCCGTTCGTAAAATTCTCAAAAAAGCAGGTATTAAAGATGTAATCATCGTTAAAGAACAGGAAAAACCCGATGGTAATTTCCCAACCTGCCCTTATCCTAATCCCGAAATCCGTCAGGCATTTGAATGTGCAATCAAAACCGCAGAGGGCACAGATGCCGATTTGCTTCTTGCAACTGACCCTGACTGCGACCGCGTTGGTATTGCAGTTCGCGATGGTGACGACTATGTTCTTATGAGCGGTAATGAAGTTGGCGCAATGCTTTGCGAATATCTTCTCTCAACGCTCAAAGAACAGGGCAAGCTCCCCGAAAATCCAATCGTTGTTAAAACAATTGTTACAACTCCTCTTGTTGAAACAATTGCAAGTGCTTACGGCGCAGAAACTGCTGATTTGCTTACAGGCTTCAAGTATATCGGCGAGCTTGTTACAAATCTTGAAAAGACAGGCGAAGAAAACCGCTTTATTGTTGGTATGGAAGAATCTTACGGCTATCTTCGTGGTGCTCACGCTCGCGATAAGGATGCCGTTGTTGCTTCTCTCATAATCTGCGAAATGGCAGCATATTATAAACTCCGCGGTATTTCTCTCAAACAGTTTATGGATGGCATTTATGAAAAATACGGTATGTATCTTAATTCTGTTCTCAACTTCGCATTTGAGGGCGCAAGCGGAATGCAGAAAATGAGCGATATTATGTCCTCACTTCGTACAAATGCACCAAAAGAAATCGCAGGTAAAAAGGTTGTGGCAGTTGCCGACTATAAATTGAGCGTTGTGAAGGATATTGTAACTGGCGAAGAAACTGAAATCACATTGCCAAAATCAAATGTGCTTTCATATTCACTTGAAGATAACAGTAAGGTAATCGTTCGTCCTTCAGGTACAGAGCCCAAAATCAAGGCTTACATCACTGCTTACGGCGCTTCGCGTGCAGAGTCCGAAGCAAAAACAGAAGTTATGTCAAAAAGTATTTCAAAAATTCTTGGAGTTTAATAATGAAACAGCAAAAAATTGTTAAAATCGTTGCGATTGGTCTGGCAGTGTTAATGCTTATGAGTACTGCATCAGTCCTTTTGCAAATACTTATGTGAAAATTTTACCCGCAGACTAAAGAGTTTGCGGGTATTTTTTGTCATATGGTGTCGAAATGTAAATATTTATATATTTTATACAAAAATTTTTATTGACTTTATAAATTTTTGTGATATACTTTTATATAAATATAATTCTATTATGTAGATTTCTAACTTTTCGAGGTGATTTTTTGGCTTCTGTGTCCTTAGTTGATGCAAAAGATGACAACACTCTTGTATCACACGCAAAATCCGGTGACACTGTGGCACTCACCTTACTTATTCAGCGTTATTCTGATACTGTTCTTCAAAAAGCAAAGTCCTTTAAAGGCTTAAGCGGTATTGAAAGTGATGATTTGTATCAAGAGGGGATGATGGGCTTTATCGCCGCCGTCTATTCCTTTGACGAAACCCGCGAAATTCAGTTTTCAACCTATGCTGTAACTGTAGCGGCAAGAAAAATGCTTTCGGCATTAAAAAAGTCAAATAATAAATCAAATCTTCCGCTTCGGTCTTATATTTCAATTGAAGAAGAAAATAATCTGCTTTCTTATTCGCCAACACCCGAAGAGATTATTATTTATAATGAAGAGCTTGATAAAATAAATAGTTTTATCAAAACTAATCTTTCCAAAACTGAACAAAAAGTGCTCAAGCTCTCAATGCTCGGTATGTCTTATGCTGAAATTGCCGACATTCTTGAATGTACTGAAAAATCAGTTGACAATGCAATTCAGCGTATTCGCAAAAAAATTCGTGATATTAGGTGAAAAACCTTTTATTATATGCCCTTTCTCAAAAAAAGGAGCGGGGTAAAAAACTTTAAGCGAGGTAGCAAAAATGTACGAAGACAAAACACTCACCTGTAAAATGTGCGGAAACGAATTCGTTTTCACAGCAGGTGAACAGGAATTCTATGCAGAGAAAGGACTTGTAAACGAGCCAAAGGTATGTAAAGAATGCCGTATTGCACGTAAAAATGCAAAGAATGGCGCAAGAGAATACCACACAGCAGTTTGCGCTTCATGTGGCGGCGAAGCAAAGATTCCCTTTGTTCCGAAGGATGACCGTCCTGTTTATTGCAGCGAATGCTTTGCAAAGATGAAAGCTGAATAATACATAAAACTCACGGGGCTTTGAACTGCCCCGTGTTTTTTTGTATAAAAGAATAAAATCCCGACAAAATAAAGTCGGGAGGAGTTTTAATGATTTTCTTGAAAGCATTTCTAATTGGCGGTCTAATCTGCCTTATCGGTCAGTTGCTTATTGACCTTACAAAACTTACACCCGCACGAATTCTTGTGATGTTTGTTGTGTTGGGTGTAGTATTAGGTGCGTTAGGTCTTTATCAGCCACTTGTGGAATGGGCGGGGGCAGGGGCAACAGTTCCTCTTACAGGCTTTGGCAACGCCTTGGCACAGGGCACAAAAGAAGCAATACGCGAATATGGTGCACTCGGCATAATTAAGGGACCATTAAGTGC
Source organism: uncultured Clostridia bacterium (assembly GCA_937916195.1). Taxonomy (GTDB): domain Bacteria; phylum Bacillota; class Clostridia; order Oscillospirales; family Acutalibacteraceae; genus Fimenecus. The sequence goes on along the minus strand of CALFTO010000059.1, from coordinate 707 downwards.
TTCGGCAGTCGGAATTACCGTTGCAATGGTCTGCGGTCTTGTAGTCGCATTTGTCACAAAAGCAAAATCTAAGTAAAAAAATAAAGGACTACTCAACCGAGTAGTCCTTCTGCTTTTTATCTTTACGCAACAGTTTCTGAAACAAAGCTGTCATCACAGTATGAGCAAGAAACATAGTTTTCTGCATCGTGACCAATTACAACCTTTTTGCTGTCAACATACTTTTTAATAATTACATAAGCGGCAACTGCAACAGCAGCAATACCTGCGATAATTGCGATAACTTTAAGTGCCTTTTTCATAAACATTTCCTCCGTCAAAATACTGTTTTAATTATTATACATAATTACCCAGTAAATGTCAATGAATAGTTTGTTAATAAAAAGAAAAATGCCGCAGACTTTCGTCAACGGCAAAGAACTGCGTAAAATTAAGCCTTGTTAAGCTTTGTAACGAGAGCAGACTTTTTACGAGCTGCATTATTCTTATGAAGAAGACCCTTAGCAGCAGCCTGGTCGATTTTCTTAACAGCAACCTTTACAAGCTCTTCCTTGTTTTCTGCTTTAGCGTCAATAGCTGCATTAGCCTTTTTAATAGCAGTTTTAAGAGCTGAGTTAGCTGACTTATTGCGCTGTGCCTTTGTCTTGTTAACGAGAACACGCTTTTTAGCTGATTTGATATTTGGCATATTCGTTACACCTCCTTCG
>CALFTO010000058.1 GCA_937916195.1 uncultured Clostridia bacterium | reverse complement strand
AGTTACACATTCTGTTTTTCCTCCCTCCCATTTGAACTTACATTACATTCTATGGGAAAGAAAAAAATGTGTTACAAATGCGAAATTCGTAATTCGCAATTCGAAATTTTTGATAATTGGTGTCACAGACCCTTAATTCCGAATTTAGCATTTTGCATTTCGAATTTATTTTAGCGAAGCTAAAAGTCCACCCTTTGAAATTATATTCTGAATGAATTCGGGGAAGGGCTGAGCCTTATAGCTTGTGCCTTTTGTCACATTTGTGATTACACCGCTGTCAAAGTCAACTGAAACCTCGTCGCCGTTTTCAATTGCATCACAAGCTTCGGGGCACTCTAAGATGGGAAGACCGATATTAAGTGAGTTTCTGTAAAAAATTCGTGCAAAAGTCTTTGCAATAACACAAGAAACACCTGCTGCCTTTATGGCGATTGGTGCATGCTCGCGGGATGAGCCACAACCAAAGTTAACGCCTGCAACAATTAAGTCGCCCTCTTTAACATTATTGACAAATTCCTTGTCAATATCCTCCATACAATGACTTGCCAACTCTTTGTGGTCGGCAGTATTCAGATATCTTGCGGGAATAATAACGTCTGTATCAACGTGGTCGCCGTATTTATGTACTGAGCCTTGAATTTTCATATTAGAGTACCTCCTCTGGAGTGCAGATATAACCTGCGATTGCACTTGCTGCCGCAACATAGGGGCTTGCAAGGTAAACCTCACTTGTGGGATGTCCCATTCTGCCTACGAAATTGCGGTTTGTTGTAGAAATTGCCTTTTCTTCAGCGGCAAGAATACCCATATGACCGCCCAAGCAAGGGCCACAGGTTGGTGTTGAGAAAACTGCACCGGCTTCTACAAAGATTTCAGCAAGACCCTCTCTTACACATTGAAGATAAACATTCTGTGTTGCGGGGATAACAATGCAACGAACATTTTCGTTAACCTTTTTGCCCTTGAGAACTTCAGCCGCCGCACGCATATCTTCAATTCTTCCGTTTGTGCAAGAGCCGATAACTGACTGGTCAACATAAATCTTGTCAAATTCGCCCACAATGTGAGCGTTTTCGGGCAGGTGGGGGAATGCAACTGTTGATTTGAGTTCGCTTAAATCAATATTGATAACCTCGTCATAAACAGCGTCTTCGTCAGCCTCAAAAATTACGGGCTCGCGGTCAGTTCTGCCTTTCATATACTGGAGTGTTTTCTCGTCAACGGGGAAAATACCGTTCTTTGCACCGCATTCAATAGCCATATTAGCAATACAAAAACGGTCATCCATAGAGAGATTTGCGATACCGTCACCGCAGAATTCAAGTGAACGGTAAAGTGCACCGTCAACACCGATTTTGCCTATAAGGTGAAGAATTAAATCCTTACCGCTAACCCATTTATTAAACTTGCCTGTAACATTAACCTTAATGGCAGAGGGCACTTTAAACCAAGCCATACCTGAAATCATACCGGCAGCCATATCAGTTGAGCCAACACCTGTTGAGAATGCACCCAAAGCACCGTATGTGCAAGTGTGTGAGTCAGCACCGATAACCGTGTCACCGCTGATTACAATGCCTTTTTCGGGAAGAAGAGCGTGCTCAATACCCATCTGTCCCACATCAAAGAAATTCTTGATTTTATATTCTCTTGCAAACTGTCTAACCTGCTTGCAATGTTCAGCAGATTTAATGTCCTTGTTAGGTGTAAAATGGTCCATAACAAGTGCGATTTTTTCTCTGTCAAAAACATCAGTAAAGCCTTTTGCTTTCATTTCGTTGATTGCAACGGGGCTTGTAACGTCATTGCCCATTACTAAATCAAGACGGACATTGATAAGCTGACCTGCTTCAACCTTATCTAACCCTGCGTGTGCGGCAAGGATTTTCTGTGTCATTGTCATTCCCATTATTCTTCAACTCCTTTAATACTCTTATCGCCACTTTCAAGAGCAGTAAGACCTGAACGGGAAAGCTCGATAATACCGTGTTTATCCATTTTGTCAATGAACTTGTCAATGAGATTTGGTAAGCCTGTAAGCTCAGCGGTGATTGTGGTGTGACCGATGTCTTTAACCTTTGCGCCAAAGCCGTTAATGGTCTTTAATACCTTTGTTCTGTCCTTATTAAGTGCGTGGACTTTGATAAGCAAAAGCTCTGACTGAATTGTCTGGCTTTCGTCAAGGCAAACAACCTTGATAACCTCTTCAAGACGTGAAAGCTGTTGCTCAACCATAGCAACCTTGTATTCTTCAATGTCAGAAACGATGGTCATTCTTGAAAATTCGGGGCTTTCAGTTTCAGAAACCGTAAGAGAAACAACGTTGTATCCGCGACGAGCAAAAAGTCCTGCTACTCGCAAAAGCACACCTGTACGGTTGTAAACTAAAGCTGATAAATATACTCTTTTAGTGTTTTGCATAATGTTATACCTCAATTTCGAATTACGAATTTCGCATTTATAAAGTGATTTTATACACAGTAGTAGTCTTCACAACCTCATCCTTATCAAACACACAGTTATAGAAACTTGGTGTATTTGTAGCATTGGGGTAGTACTGTGTTTCAAGGCAGAAGCCTGTGCGGAATTCCATTGGAGTGTTATTTTTGCCGATTTTACCCTCAAGGAAATTGCCTACATATAACTGCATACCGGGTAAATCTGTAAAGCAATCTAACTTTATACCGTTGGGAGCTTTAACTGTTGCCGCAAGTCTTAATTCCTTGTTGTAATCATTAATGCAGAAGTTGTGGTCATAACCGTTGCCTGCATGGAGCTGTTCATAATCAACACCGATATCTCTGCCGATTGTCTTTGGCTCTCTGAAATCAAAGGGAGTGCCTGTTACATCACGGATTTCGCCTGTGGGCACAAGTCCCTCGCCCATAGGAGTGAATGCGTCAGCATTGATATACATTTCGTGGTCGAGAATATCGCCGTTCTGGTAACCCTTAAGATTGAAATATGCGTGGTTTGTAAGATTGAATGCAGTTTTCTTGTCAGATACCGCGTTGTAATCAATAATAATCTCGTTTTTGTCAGTAAGTGTATATTTAACAGTTACTTTCTTGTTGCCGGGGAAGCCCTCTGTGCCGTCAGGACTGAAATATGAAAATTCAACAGCGTCGCTGTCAACGATGATTGCGTCCCAAACTGCAGTCGAGAATTCGCCGTTGCTGTGTAAAGTTACATCACCGTGAGTTGTTGTAACGGGAACTTTTTCGCCATCAATTGTAAGACCGCCTGCAGAAATTCTGTTTGCAACAGGACCTACAATCATACCTTGATAATCGTGACGGTTTTCAAAGCCCTCCATATCGTCAAAGCCTAAAAGAATGTCGATTTCTTCGTCGTTTTTGTCCTTAACAAGAACGCTTTGTAGTGTTGCGCCGTATGTAATAAGGTTGATTTTCATGTTGTTGTTATTTTCAATAAGAAATGCGTCAACCTGCTTGCCGTCTTTTGTTGTACCGAAAACTGATTTTGTAATGCTCATTATTTTCACTCCTGTAAGAGAATATATACAAAATTTATTATATAACTTTACTGTGTTAAAGTCAACAGTAATGAATGCGAAATTCGCAATTAGAAATTCGAATTTTTTTATAATTGGCGTCGCAGACCCGCAATTCAGAATTTAGCATTTCGAAATTCGAATTTTTATAATTGCAAATTATAAAATTATGTGTTATACTTATTCTCCCATATTATGTGAAGGAGGGGAAAACTGTGTTTAAAATTTCGCCGTCGGTATATTCGTCAATGTTCTCAATGCCCACAGAAATTGCTGACAAAGGGCTTAAATTCGCAAGCGGAGAGCAGTTGAAGGTTATAATCTGCATTTTCAGAAATCCGAATATCACCACAGAAGAAATTTCACAGAAAACAAATCTTTCCCCAAATTGCGTAAAAGAATGTATTGAATATTGGGAAAACGAGGGTATTCTCGCCACAATAAAAGAAGAGAAAACCGTAAAGACCGAAAAACAGAGCGAATTAAAAACAGAAAAAGCAGTAATTCTGCCCGATATTCGTTTTACTAATCCCACTCAGGCTGAAATTGAAAAGATTATCAAGAAAAACGGCTCAATGAAGCGACTTTTCAATGAAGCACAAGAGATTTTGGGTAAAACCTTGGGCTATACAATGCAGTGCACAATTTATTCCATCGTGAATTTCTACGGCATTACTCCCGATGTTGTGAATTATATGCTTCACTTTGCAAAGAGCATTGAGGCAACAAGTCAGGATGATATTCAGAAAATCGCAAAATATTGGGCGCAGAACGGTATCACCACTCTCGCCGCTGCCGATGATTATATAGCCGAAACCGAAAAGGCAATAATGCTGTTTCGAGAATTAGCCGTTCGTACAAATAACGACGAAAAAGCACCCTCGTTTGCGGTGCTTGAAATGATTTGCGAGTGGATTCGCTGGGGCTTCGGTGTTGACACAGTAGAAAAAGCCTTTTACATAATGAAAGAAGAAAAGCAGACAGGTCGTCTTGTCTGGAAAAATGTGTGCCATATTAACGGAACGCTGAAAAAATGGCGTGCGGCAGGCACATTTACCGTTGAAGAAATCGAAAAAGGCACAAAGAAATTCGAAACTAAAAAGAGCAAAAAGACTACCGAAGCAAAAGAAACTTCATTCTCGGTTGAGCTTGCCGAGCAACAGGCAAAGCGTAACCGTGCAGATTTCGGTACAAAGAAAAATAAAAAACGAACAAGGGGTAAGGGGGCATAAAATTGGCATATTCAAAAGAGATTTACGAAAAAGCACTTGCAGAAATCAAGAAAAGACGAAACGATGCCGAGTATGAGGCTTCACAGCACAAAATTGAATTAACAGAAAAATACCCCGAATTCGCATTTATCGAAACCGAGCTTGCAAAAACAGGTCGTGAGATTTTAGGTGTGTTTGCACTTCCAAAAGAGCAGGCAGAGAAAAAACTTCAGGAAATTCGTAAAAAGAATGCTGAAATCCGTAACAGCCGTACTGAGCTTTTAAAGTCAATGGGACTTCCCGAAAATTATCTCGATGTTAATTACACCTGCAAAAAGTGTGAGGACAGAGGCTTTATTGAAGAGCGCAACGACGAGCGCGGAGTTTCGTACGGCACAAAATATTGCACCTGTCATTTGGAGCTTCTTAAAAAGCTTGCAAGCGAGCAGATGTCACGCACAACTCCTCTTGAGCTTTCAAGCTTTGAAGATTTTGACCTTAATTACTATTCAAAACGCGAAGAAAACGGCGAATCACCTTATCTTGAAATGCAAAAGGTTTATAAAAGCTGTGTGGGTTATGCCCAGAACTTTGATATGGATTCACAAAGCCTTTATTTCTTCGGCAGAACAGGACTTGGCAAAACTCATTTATCCCTTGCAATCGCCAACGAGGCAATAAAGAAAGGCTACAATGTTGTTTACGGCTCTGTAATCGGTTTTCTTAATAAAATGGAGCGTGAAAAATTCGGTAAAACCGATGCGTTCCAGACAGAAGATATATTAATTGATGCCGATTTGCTTATTCTCGATGATTTGGGTGCAGAGTTTTCAACCGCTTATACCGTTTCGGCACTTTATAATATTATAAATAGCCGTATTGCCCGCGGAGTACCCACAATCATCAGTTCAAACCTTAATATTGATGAGGTGAGAGCACGTTACCCCGAAAGCATAGCGTCACGAATAATCGGCAACTTTGCAACGGTAGAATTTATCGGAAAAGATATAAGACAAATTATGAATGAAGAATAAATCTGTTTATATATGCAAACTGTTTATAACGCTGAACTGTTTTTACGGTTTCGGCGTTTATTCTTTTTTTCTCCAAAGCTTTCCCTGTTTTGTTTTGAGGCTATTTTCGCTTTTTCAATGTTGAAACTGGTTTCTTGAACAGCGGGGGATTTTTCTTTTTTCTGTTTAAAATATAAATCGGCTATGTCATTTACATAAATTTTCAGCGGTTGTCCGCACTTTTGATATTCTTTAGTAATAAGACCTGCATTTTCAAGACTTTTCAAAGCTTTGATTGCGGTACTTATACTGCAACTTAAATGTTTTTGTATTTGCATATTTGGGTAGTATACAAAAATTCCATTTTTATCACTGAAGGATTTTAAATTCTTTTTTGAATAATTCTTTCTGTTAAGCAATAATATGTATAAGATTTTTTCATCTGATGAAAGCGAATTATACTTTTCGTTAGTTATTAGTTCTAATGGAAAAACTGCATAAGATAAATTATTGTTTATAAAAACACCTCCCATATATAGTGCGGAATGGGAGATTTGTCCCGCAAAAAGTGAGACATTTTTATAAAACTGCCGAATATTTAACAAAACATTTACATTTGGATTTTTGAAAATATTTTTCGTCTTTTATATATTAATTATATTTATTATTTATATTATTATTTATTGGTTTCAATTTTTAGAGTGGTCGATTCTGAATTTTAGAATGGTCGGCTATAAATTTTAGAGTGGTCGGCTATAAATTTTAGAGTGGTCGGCTATAAATTTTAGAGTGGTCGGCTATAAATTTTAGAACGGTTAATATCTCTTGTAAAATATTAAAAAATTGTAAACAATTAAAATTTGACCTTATTTGACCTTGACAAAGCAAAAATAAGGTCTATAATTATAATTGTAAAAGTCAAAGAAAGTCAAAGTCAAAAAAAGGAGTTGGCTATATGAATATAAGCAATATAATCGCGTCTATGATTTCTGATATGCTCGAAAACGACGGCTATACAGAAATTCAACGAAATGAGCTGGCACAAAAAATCGGTTGCGTGCCAAGTCAGATAAACTATGTTATTTCGTCACGCTTTACTCCCGAGCACGGCTACATTGTAGAAAGCCGTCGCGGTGGGGGAGGCTACATCAGAATTACACGAGCCACCTATGACCCGCATTCACTTAAAATGCACCTTGTGAATTCAATCGGCGGTAGCCTTGACGAAAACACAGCACGTGCACATATAAAAAATCTTTATGAGCGTGATATTGCCGACGAAAAAACGGCAAAAATACTTTTATCAGCAATAACGGGAAATGCTTACCGCGAAATACCCCGCGAATACGCAGACATTCTTCGTGCATCAATTTTCAAACAAATGATTTTAAATATAATGTAATTTTGTAAGGAGTGTTGTTTTATGTTATGTCAGAACTGTGGTAAATACGACGCCACAACTCACGTGAAAAGAATTGTAAATGGCGAGGCGGCAGAGGCTCACCTTTGTTCAGATTGTGCCCGCGCATTAGGTTACACAGACGTTTTCGGAGGCTTCGGCAATACCTTTAGCGACTTGCTCGGCTCATTTTTCGGTGAGCCTGCAAAAAGTGCTTTGAGCACTCGCGCAATCCGTTGCGAAAAGTGTGGAAACACCTTTAATGATATTGTAAACAGCGGAAAATTAGGCTGTGCTGATTGTTACCGTACCTTCTATGATAAGCTTTTACCCTCACTCCAGAGAATTCACGGTAAAACTCGACACGAGGGTAAAGTGCCGGGTATCCGTCAGGCTGAAAACACAAGCCCTGCCGACAGCTTAATCCGCCTTGAAACCGAGCTTAAAGAGGCAATCGACAGTCAGAATTTTGAAAAAGCGGCAGAGCTTCGCGATAAAATCAACGCAATGAAGGAGGGCGGCAAAAATGAGTAAATGGTACATCGGCGCAGGCGAGCAGAGTGACATTGTTGTAAGCACAAGAATTCGCTTGGCAAGAAATATCGCAGAATATCCTTTCCCCAACAAATTAAATACTAAAAGCCGTACCGAACTGAATATGCTGATTAAAGAGGCAGTCGAGGGCAATAATAAATTTGGGTTAGATTTCAAAGAAATGAAAACTCTTGCCCGCTTTGAAGCAGCCTCAATGGCAGAACGTCATATTATAAGCCCCGAATTCGCTTCCGATGCCGACGGCAGAGCACTGCTCATTTCTCCCGAAGAGGATATAAGCATTATGCTTTGTGAAGAGGACCACATCAGAGTTCAGGTTATGAAGTCGGGTTTCGCACTTGACGAGGCTTATGCGGTTGCAGACGAGCTCGATAATATTCTTGGTGAAAAATTCAACTTTGCATTTGATGAGCGTATCGGCTATCTTACCCAATGCCCCACAAATTTGGGCACAGGTATGCGTGCTTCAGTTATGCTTCATCTTCCCGCACTCACCGTTAGCGGACAAATTCACAAGCTTATAAATACCGTATCAAAGTTAGGTCTTACATTCCGCGGTGCATACGGCGAGGGTACAAATGCAGTTGGCGATATGTATCAGTTGAGCAATCAGATTACCCTTGGCATTTCAGAGGAATTCGCAATCAAAAACTTAAAAGCAATCACACTTCAGCTTTGCGCTCAAGAGAGAACTGCCCGTGAAGAATTACTCAAAGACCCCGTAACAGAAGACAGAATTTACAGAGCATACGGAATTCTCAAATGGGCAAGACTTCTTAATACTAAAGAGCTTATGGAAAACTTGTCACTTGTGCGTCTTGGCTCAGTTTCGGGCAAAATAAATGTCCCCCTTGAAACTGTGAATGAGCTTATGGTGTCAATGCAACCCGCCACAATCAACGCCCGCGCAGGTCAAAGACTTCCAACGCAAGAAAGAGATAAAGTACGTGCAACAGAAGTAAGAAAAAAATTAAACGCATAACGCAAAATGGAAAACGCAAAGTGAGGGTGGTTTTATGGAAAGCATTGTTGAAAATAAAAGCTTTGAGTTTGCAGTTAGAATTGTGAATTTGTATAAACATCTAACGGCTGAAAAGAAAGAGTATACAATATCCAAACAACTTTTGAAAAGCGGAACAAGCATTGGTGCTAATGTATCCGAAGGCGAGCAAGGACAGTCAAAGGCTGATTTTTATGCTAAAATGAGCATAGCTCTGAAAGAGGCAAAAGAAACATACTATTGGTTGCGATTATTGTATGCAACAGACTATATGACAGAAAAAGAATTCAATTCGATTGAAAACGATATAAAAGAAATAATTGCATTACTAACATCAATATGCAAAACAACGCAACAAAGTCAAATGAAATAGTTTTATTTTCAAATTGCGTCGCAGACCCTTCATTTTGCGTTTTGCGTTTTACACTTTACACTTTAGAGAGGTGATATTATGTACAACTTTACAGGCTTTACAGAAAAGGCAAATATGGCGCTCAACAAAGCGGTTGAGGTTGCCGAGGATTTAGGTCACACATACATCGGCAGTGAACATATTTTGTTGGGACTTTTAGACAGCACAGATTCCGTTGCAGGTAAAATTCTCACTGCAAAGGGCTTGACCTACAAGAAAATTTACGAGCTTTTACGTTCGCAGGTTGGCGCGGGTATGCCAACAGAATTACAGCCCGCCGATTTCACACCCCGCAGTAAGCACATTATCGAGGGCGCAATTGTAATGAGCACATCTATGAAGCAGAGCCTTGCGGGTACTGAGCACTTGCTAATTTCAATCTGCCGTGAGGGTAACGGTTTTGCCTGTGAGCTTTTAAATCTTGCGGGTGTAAGCCCACAATCACTTTTAAAAGAATTAGCAAATTCCGTCAGCGGAAATAAAAACAGTAACAATAAATACGGTAAGGAAAATCAAAAGAATGACAAAAGCGTGCTTGCAAAATTCTCGCGTGATTTGACCGCCTTGGCGAAAGAAAACAAAATTGACCCCGTAATAGGTCGTGAAAATGAAATTCAGCGAGTAATTCAAATTTTAAGCCGAAGAACTAAAAATAACCCCTGCTTAATCGGTGAGCCCGGCGTGGGCAAAACCGCAATCGCAGAGGGCTTGGCACTTCGCATCGCCAACGGTCAAGTGCCTGAATTGTTAGCAGACAAAAGAATAATTTCCCTTGATTTGACAGGTATGGTGGCGGGCACAAAATACCGCGGTGACTTTGAAGAGCGAATAAAGGGTATTATTGAAGAAGTTAAAAATTCAAACGATATTATCCTTTTTATTGACGAGGTGCACACTCTTATCGGCACGGGCAGTGCCGAGGGTGCAGTTGATGCGGCTAATATCTTAAAGCCCTCACTTGCCCGCGGAGATTTACAGGTAATCGGTGCAACAACTATTGACGAATATCGTAAAAATATTGAAAAGGATGCTGCCCTTGAACGCCGTTTTCAGCCCGTAAAAGTGGGCGAGCCGAGTGTTGAAGATGCAATTGAAATTCTCAAAGGTATCCGCGATAAATATGAGGCTCATCACAAGGTAAAAATCACTGACGAGGCAATCAAAAGTGCAGTAACACTCTCAACTCGATATATCGGTGATAGGTTTTTACCCGACAAGGCGATTGATTTGATTGACGAAGCTGCATCAAAGGTAAGATTGAAATCATATACTGCTCCGCCCGAAATCAAAGAGCTTGAAGCGAAAATTCAACAGCTTTCAGCAGAAAAAGAAATGGCAGTAAATCAGCAGAATTTTGAACGTGCCGCCGCGCTTCGTGACGAAGAAAAAGAGCTTCAGCAGAAATATAACACCGAAAAAGCAAAATGGCAGTCAGCAGACACTAACCGCGATTTAGCCGTAACTGAGCAAGAAATCGCCGAAATCGTGTCAAACTGGACCGGTGTGCCCGTAACACAGATGACCGAACAAGAAAGCGAAAGACTTCTTAAAATGGAAGACGAGCTTCACAAGAGAATTGTTGGGCAGAATACGGCAGTTTCGGCAATCGCAAGGGCAATCCGACGCGGTAGAGCAGGGCTTAAAGACCCCAAGCGACCAATCGGCTCGTTTATTTTCAGCGGACCTACGGGCGTGGGTAAAACCGAGGTTACAAAGGCGTTGGCAGAAGCAATGTTCGGCGACGAAAATGCTATGATTAGGCTTGATATGTCCGAATTTATGGAAAAGCACACCGTTTCAAAGCTTATCGGCTCACCACCCGGTTATGTGGGCTTTGACGAGGGCGGTCAGCTTACAGAAAAAATCCGCAGAAAGCCGTATTCGGTAGTGCTTTTTGATGAGATTGAAAAGGCACACCCTGACGTTTTCAATATGCTGTTGCAAATCCTCGATGACGGTATTTTAACCGATTCACAGGGTCGCAGAGTAGATTTCAAAAACTGCGTAATCATAATGACCTCAAATGTGGGTGCGCGTATGATTACCGAAGAAAAAACTTCATTCGGATTTACCGAAAACAGCAATACTGCCTCGCAAGAAAGAATTAAAGAGGCGGTTATGGGCGAACTCAAAAATACCTTCCGTCCCGAATTCTTAAACCGTGTTGACGATATTATCGTTTTCAACAGACTTACCGAAGAAGATATCAAGCAAATTGCGAAAAATCTTCTTAAAAATCTTGAAAAACGAATGGCAGACATTGAAATCAAGATGACTTTTGATGAAACGGTAACAGATTTCGTTGCAAAGGCGGGCTTCGACAAGGTCTATGGCGCAAGACCGTTAAAACGCACAATCCAGACCAAAATCGAAGATGTATTGTCAGAAAAAATCCTTGATAAAACCATCGAAAAGGGCAAAGAATACACTTGCTCTTGTGATGATAACGGACAATTGAAGTTTGAATAATCAAATCTAAAATTAGGGCGAGGCGCAGTTCTCGCCCTTTTTTATTGACAAAACCCAACTTGAATGATACATTTAAATTAAGGTCAGCAAAAAGGAGAAATTATTATGAAAATTACATTTATGGGTGCGGGTAGTACGGTTTTTGCAAGAAATGTTATCGGCGACTGTATGTGTACAGAAGCACTTCGCGACAGCGTGTTTGCACTTTACGATATTGACGCAGAAAGACTTGAAGAAAGCCGTACAATTCTTGAAGCAATGAGAGTGGCTAAAGGTGGCTACGGTAAAATTGAGTGCTATGTTGGTGTAGAGAACAGAAAAGATGCGCTTCGCGGTGCTGATTTTGTAGTTAACGCCATTCAGGTCGGCCTTTATGACCCTTGCACAATTATCGACTTTGAAGTGCCTAAAAAATACGGCTTAAGACAGACAATCGGCGATACCCTCGGCATCGGCGGAATTATGCGTACACTCCGCACAATTCCCGTTATGAAAGACTTTGCAGATGATATGGCAGAGGTTTGTCCCGACGCACTTTTCTTGAATTATGTTAACCCAATGGCAATGCTTACAGGCTATATACAGAGATACACACCAATCAAAACCGTCGGACTTTGCCACAGCGTTCAGGGTTGTTCAAAATGGTTGCTTAAAAAACTCAATATGGAAGACAAACTCGACGGCAGAAAAGAGCTTATTGCAGGTATCAACCATATGGCTTGGTTACTTGAAATCAAAGATAAAAACGGCGTTGATTTGTACCCCGAAATCAAGTCAAGAGTTGACGAATATATGGCTAAACCCGATGCTGACGATAAAGTAAGAATGGACTATATCAAGAATTTCGGTTATTACTGCACCGAGTCAAGCGAGCATAATGCAGAGTACAATATGTTCTACATAAAGAGTAAATATCCCGAACTCATTGAAAAATATAACATTCCGCTTGACGAATACCCGCGCCGTTGCGTAAATCAGATTGAGGGCTGGAAAAAAGAATATGCCGAAATGCTCGAAAAAGGTGTTAAAGAGCATCAGCGTTCAGAGGAATACGCTTCAAGAATTATGGAAGCAATCGTAACGGGTGAGCCTTATCAAATCGGCGGAAATGTGCTTAACACAGGACATCTCATCACAAATCTTCCCGAAAATGCTTGCGTTGAAGTGCCTTGCCTTGTGAATGGTTATGGCGTTCATCCCTGCCATGTTGGTGCATTGCCAGTTCAATGCGCCGCAATGAATATGACAAATATCAATGTTCAGTTACTTACAATCGAAGCAGCAGTAACAGGCAAAAAAGAACATATCTACCAAGCAGCAATGCTTGACCCCCATACAGGCAGCGAACTCGATATCGACACAATAAAGAAAATGGTCGACGATTTAATCGTAGCTCACGGCAACTACTTGCCTAAGTATCACTAATTAAGTTTTTTACATTTAAACATAAAAACACCACACAGTAATCAATGAAAAAGACTACTGCGTGGTGTTTTTTATAGATTTTTTTCGATTTAGCCTGTAATCAAATTGCTATACCCACTCAATTACCGAACTCACCGAAAGATACTATGTAAAAAAGGTGCAAAATTTACCACACAGAAACCAAAGAAAAAGACTTCAAAAACTACAAAGTAAATGCTTCAATTAAATTGATTTTT
>CALFTO010000057.1 GCA_937916195.1 uncultured Clostridia bacterium | reverse complement strand
GGACAGGCTATCGGTGTTGGTGCAGGTCAGCAGTCAAGAATTCACTGCACAAGACTTGCAGGCACAAAGGCAGATACTTGGCACCTTCGTCAGCATCCAAAAGTACTCAATCTTCCATTTAAGGATGAAATTCGCCGTCCTGACAGAGATAATGTAATCGACGGTTATATCAATAAGAACGAAGAAGATGTTTGTGCAGACGGTATCTGGCAGAAATACTTCAAAATTCAGCCCGAGCCACTTACAGCAGAAGAAGCAAGAGCATATCTTGACACAATTACAGGTGTTTCAGTTGGTTCTGACGCATTCTTCCCATTCAGCGATAACATTGAAAGAGCACGCAAGAGCGGTGTTTCTTATATTGCAGAACCCGGCGGCTCAATCCGTGACGATGTAGTAATTGATTGCTGCAACAAGTACGGTATTGCAATGGCATTCACAGGAATGCGTTTATTCCACCATTAATTCGAGGATACATTATGAAAATTATGGTTGTCGGTGGTGGCGGAAGAGAACACGCCATCATCAAAAAAATTAAAGAAAATAAAGCTGTAACCGAGATTTTTGCTCTTCCCGGTAACGGCGGTATGAAAGACGACGCAACACTTGTAAATATCGGCGCAAAGGATATTGAAAGTATCGTTAAATTTGCAGTTGATAATAAAATTGACTTTGCAGTTGTTGCTCCTGACGACCCGTTGGTGCTCGGTGCAGTTGATGATCTCAATGCAGTTGGTATTAAGTGCTTTGGACCTAAAAAAGATGCTGCCATCATTGAGGGAAGTAAGGCTTTTTCAAAGAATTTAATGAAAAAGTATAATATTCCCACAGCTGCATTTGAAATCTTCAATAATGCAGAAGATGCTCTTAAATATCTTGAAACTGCTCCAATTCCAACAGTTGTTAAGGCTGACGGTCTTGCACTTGGTAAGGGCGTTATTATCGCAATGACACGCGAAGAGGCTGTTGACGCGGTTAAGTCAATTATGGAAGATAAAATCTTCGGTGAAAGCGGAAACAACATTGTTATTGAAGAGTTCTTAACAGGTCCTGAGGTTTCAGTTCTTTCATTTACTGACGGTAATATTGTAGTTCCTATGATTTCTTCAATGGACCACAAGCGCGCTCTTGATAATGACGAGGGACTTAACACCGGTGGTATGGGCACAATTGCTCCTAATCCATATTATACTGCTGATATTGCAAAAGAATGTATGGAAACAATTTTTGTTCCTACTATTAATGCAATGAAGTCTGAGGGTAGAACATTTAAAGGTTGCCTTTATTTCGGCCTTATGCTCACACCTAACGGACCTAAAGTTATTGAGTATAACTGCCGTTTTGGTGACCCTGAAACACAGGTTGTATTACCACTTCTCGAAAGTGATTTACTTGACATTATGATGGCGGTTGCTGATGAGAAATTGACTGAAGATATGGTAAAATTTGCTGATAAATCTGCTTGCTGTGTCGTTATGGCATCAAACGGCTATCCCGTCAAGTATGAAAGCGGATTTGAAATCACTGTTGATTATGATTTCAATGATAATCTCTATATTGCGGGTGCAGAAATTGCTGACGACAAGCTCGTGACAGCGGGCGGACGAGTTCTCGGCGTGGTAGCAGTTGAAGATGATTTGACAAAGGCAATTGAAAAGTCTTATGCGTCAGTTAAAAAAGTGCATTTTGATAACGCTTTTTATAGAAATGACATTGGTGCTAAGGCACTTAAAGTATTAAAGGAGGGTAAATAAGGATGGTATATCGTATATTTGTTGAAAAGAAAGAGGGACTTGCACATGAAGCTATGTCTTTGCTTTCTGATGTAAATTCACTTCTCCTTATTGACTCTGTCAAGAATATTCGTATTCTCAATCGTTATGATGTTGAGAATATTGATAAGGATTTATTTGATTACTGTAAAATGACAGTTTTTGCAGAGCCTCAGCTTGATATTGTTACTGATAGCTTTGCTGATGAAAATGCAACTGTATTTGCTGTTGAAT
Source organism: uncultured Clostridia bacterium (assembly GCA_937916195.1). GTDB lineage: Bacteria > Bacillota > Clostridia > Oscillospirales > Acutalibacteraceae > Fimenecus. The sequence goes on along the minus strand of CALFTO010000057.1, from coordinate 135 downwards.
ATTTGCCAGGACAGTTTGACCAGCGTGCAGATTCAGCCGCACAGTGTATTCAGATTATTTCAAAAGGGGACAGACCTCTTGTTAAAACTGCAAAAATCTATGCAATTTACGGCGATATTTCAGCTGATGAACTTG
>CALFTO010000056.1 GCA_937916195.1 uncultured Clostridia bacterium | reverse complement strand
TTTATCTACCATTAGGTGCTTTTTTGTACTGTCCGCACAATTTGGGGCAGTTCATTTTAACTCGAGTGCTTTTTATTCATCATTTCTGAAATCAAACAGTTTTGCAGGTGAAACCTTAAGGACATCACAAATCTGGAACACAATATCCAACGAAACGGCACAATCAGCAGTTTCAATTCTGCTCATATGAGTCCTGCTTATATCCACAAGCTCTGCAAGCTTTGCTTGCGACATTCCCCTATCTTTGCGATAGTATGAAATATTAAGTCCTAATTGCTTATATTTTCTGATTTGGTCAGCTTTCATTAATCTCACCCAATACAAGTATAACTGTTGAGGCTTTAAATTACGACAACTTTTGACGTTACTTTTGTAACTTGACACGTTACAAAAGTTATGGCATAATACACTTATCATCATTGTGGAGGTTGTATTATGTTGTATTCAATAATTGCAACAATTGTCGCATTAATATTCTTAGCTGCTTTCGTTCTTGTATTCGTCCGTGCCGGTTATTTGAACAAGGTGTTAGTTAAATTAGGACTTAAAGAAAGCACCGCATCAACAAACTGGACCGCGTTTTCATGGGATAGTTGCCTGAAAAAGTTAAACTACAAGGCTGATATTGCTTTTTTTGGTGATTCAATCACACGTGGCGGTGATTTTCACGAGTATTTCAAGGATTACAAAATAATAAATCTTGGTTGCACAGGTGATAATCTTCAGGCAATTCTCAACAGAGTTTCAATGGTGGAATCCGTTGCACCAAAAAAGGTGTTTTTAATGGGCGGAATAAACGCTCTTACCGATTTCAATATTGAAAAGTGCACCGAAAAATTTGACGAGCTTATTGTCACTCTTAAAAAAGCCGTGCCCGATGCAGAAATCTATATTGAAAGCGTTCTGCCAATAAGCAAAGAAAAGGAAAGCTCAGTTTGTCGAAACTCATCAATAATCGAATTTAATAAGAAACTAAAAGAGCTTGCCGAAAAACACAATTTAGTATACATAGATTTGCATAGTCTTTATTATATGAACGGCGAGGTTAACCCAAAACTTACTAAAGACGGAATTCACATTCAGCCCGAAGCATACTCACTTTGGAAAGATGCAATAGAAAAATACATAGCATAAGAAAAATCCCCAAGGTTACTCACCTTGGGGATTTTCCATTTTAGATGTGAAAGAGAAAGATGTTAAAATGACAAAATTAATTAAATTATGCTACTGTTGAGTTTGTTGTGCGAACGCGATTAGGGTTTGTGTGCAAACGAAGGTGCTCACCGCGAGCCACTGCCTTTTTGTGATTTCTGATACGGATTGCACGACGGATATTGCCGAGAACAATTCTTTTAACTGCCTGCTCAAAGGCGATAACCTTTTCTTCGTGCATAAAGCCGTAAATGAGAAGTATTGAAACTGCTAATTCTATTAAAGTTGTGATTGCAAATGTTGCTGACATAAAATCAACCTCCGAATGAGTTTTTTATATTTTTCGTTACCGAACAAACTTGAACAAATGTTCTTTACAAGTCTAATTATATCCATTTTTTTGCAAAAGTCAATACAAATGTTCGTAAAAATTTGTGTTTTTAGTCCGTTTTTATGGACACTAAAACGTTAATTTTTGCCTTGATTTCCTTTTGCAATTGAATAATAACACAATATATTGTGGTTGTCAATAAGAATAAGCACAAAATATTTGATTTTTAACGATTTTATTCGACAAAAAATAAATATTTTTCTGTTTTTATGAGAAAAAACGAACAAAATTTATTGTTGCTCGACATCTGCAATAAATATATTATTCATTTCACTTAGGCACTATGTAGGGGAAGGTCTCCGTGCCTTCCCGTAAAATATAGTTTTACTACGGGCGGGCACAGAGACCCGCCCCTACAAAGACACTACACATAAAATGGGTTAATTCTTAATTCAATAATAAAAAAATTCTGCAAAAACTAAGACTTTTTTTACTTTTTCTATTTATTATTTATTCATTTTAGTGTACAATATTATGGATAATGGGAATTTATATTTAATTGTATATAAATCGAGGTAAAAATATGTTTGTTGATATTGCAAAAATTAAAATTAAAGCGGGTGACGGCGGTAACGGTGCTGTTGCTTTTCACAGAGAAAAATATATAAACGCAGGCGGTCCTGACGGTGGTGACGGTGGTCGCGGTGGCAACATTGTTTTCAAGGTTGATGACAATCTTTCTACCCTTGCAGATTTCCGTTATAAGAGAAAATACAAGGCTGAAAATGGTGCAAACGGCAGTGGCGGTAAGCGTAGTGGTAAGCGTGGGCAGGATTTAATAATCAAAGTTCCCCGTGGTACAATTATCCGCGAGGTTGAGAGTGGAGTTATTATGGCCGATATGTCATCTGACGACGAATTTATCGGCGCTAAAGGTGGCAGAGGCGGTTGGGGTAATTCACACTTTGCAACATCTACACGTCAAACTCCGAAATTTGCTAAAAACGGTGCTCCCGGTGAAGAATGGGAAGTAAGTCTTGAATTAAAGCTTATTGCAGACGTTGGACTTTTAGGATTTCCCAATGTTGGCAAATCTTCATTCATTTCAGTTGTAAGTCAAGCAAAACCGCTTGTTGGCGATTATCACTTCACAACAATTGTTCCCGTTTTGGGTGTTGTTTCAATGGGCCCTGAGCAGAGCTTTGTTATGGCGGATATTCCCGGTCTTATTGAGGGTGCGGCTGACGGCATTGGCTTAGGTCACGAATTCTTACGTCACGTTGAGCGTTGTCGTATGCTCGTTCACATTGTTGACGTTGCAGGCAGTGAGGGGCGCGACCCCATTGAAGATTTTGAGGCAATCAACGCAGAGCTTGAGAAATTCAACCCCGAGCTTTCAAAATGTCCGCAAATTGTTGTGGGTAATAAAATCGACCTTGCAGAAGACGAGCAGTTAGCACGCTTCAAAGAGTATATTGAAGCCCGTGGCTACGAATACTATGAAATGGTAGCACCCATTCAGCACGGCACAAAAGAGATTATAAATGCGGTGGCGAGAATGCTCGCAACTCTCCCCCCTGTCAAGCAATATGAAAGCGAAGAAATTCCGATGGAAGTTCTTGCTAAAAAGAGTAAGGACGGCTTCACAGTTACCGTTGAGGACGGCGTTTATATTGTTGAGGCAGATTGGATTTACAGAATTCTCTGCAAAACAGACCTTGACGACTACGAATCACTTCAGTATTTTCAGCGAGTTATTCAAGAACGCGGTGTAATTCAGGCTCTTATTGACAAGGGAATTCAAGAGGGCGACACAGTTAGCATTTATGACCTTGAATTTGATTATGTACCGTAATATTGGGGTTGCTTTATGAGATTATATGGTAAAGATATTAAGGCGGACACTTTAAGCCCGCTGACACTTGCATTCACAGGCGACGCGGTATTTTCACTGTTTGTCCGTGAAATGTTAGTTTGCGATGCCAACCGTCCCGTTGGCGAGTTACATAGGCTTTCGGTTCAATCGGTTAAGGCTTCGGCGCAGGCGGCGGCAATGAGAAAAATTATGCCGTTGCTCACCGAAAAGGAGCTTGAGGTGTTCAAGCGTGGCAGAAATGCCCACACCTCACACACTCCGAAGAACCAGAGCGGATGTGACTATCATTATGCAACGGGCTTTGAGGCACTTATCGGATATTTATATTTAAAAGACGAAGAAGAACGCTTAAACATTTTGCTTAATGAAGTCATCAATGTTCTCGGAGATGACGCAGGTGAAAATACACCGAAATAAAATTAAGGAATTTTTGGCGGATACGCTTGTTTTCATATTGGGCGGAATTCTGTATTCTGTTGCAATCAACTGTTTTTTATCGCGAAACAATATTTTGAACGGCGGATTTACGGGTGTTGCAACAATAATCAATTTCCTTTTTGACTTGCCCATCGGTACGGTGCTGTTTATAATGAACATTCCCGTTTTTGCGGTGGCTTTTAAAAAGCTGGGCGTAAGGTTTGTTCTTCGCACAGTTTGGGCAACGCTTATTAACTCAACACTTATTGATATCGGTGTGCTTTTACCCGTATATCAAAATGATTTATTGCTTTCATCTCTTTTCGGCGGAGCGCTTACGGGTATTGCGCTTGGCATAATTTTCGTTCGCAACGCCACAACCGGCGGTGTTGACATTATTGCAAAGCTAATCCAACTTAAAAACCCACACATTTCAATGGGGCGGTCAATTCTGCTTTTTGACGCGGCAATTGTTGTACTTGGCGGAATTGTCTACGGCAATGTTGAATCCATGCTCTATGCGGCGGTGGTAATCTTTGTCAGCGCACAAGTGCTTGACTATATAATTTATGGTGTGAGCCGCGGTGCTATGATTATGATTATCACCAAAAAAAGTGACGAAATCCGCCGTATGATTATAAACGATTTTAACCGCGGTGTGACTGTGCTAAAAGGTCAGGGCGGATATTCGGGCGAAGATAAAAACGTTCTGCTTTGCGCGTGCTATGACAATCAAGCACAGAAATTTATTAAGAAAATAAAATCAGCCGACGAAAATGCTTTTTTCATTGTGACACAATCAAAGCAAATTCTCGGCAACGGATTTAAGAATATATAGAGGTAAACTATGGCAAAGAAAGAAAACATCAGAAATTTTTCAATTATTGCTCA
>CALFTO010000055.1 GCA_937916195.1 uncultured Clostridia bacterium | reverse complement strand
GAAAGAAAGAAGTACGGTCTCAAAGGCGCTCGTCGTGCACCTCAGTTCTCAAAGAGATAAAAGCATTTTATCAATTATCAATGCTCACCAATATTGGTGGGCATTGTTTTTTTATAATCTATGTTTGTTTTACAGAAATGCTTTTATCCCTTTTCGGCCTTCGGGCACCTCGGCAAAGCACTCGGTGCTCTTCGCTAAAAACGATTCCCCGAATCGTTTTCTTAACGCTCAGACAGTTCTCAAAGAGATAACTTTATTCTTCTCAAACAAATTTCAGCACTCACGCAAGTGGGTGCTGTTTTTTATGCACTTTTTTGTCGAAACTTGTATTTCAAGGGGCAAAATTACCAAAAAATAAACGACAAATTAGTCGCAATGTGCTGATTTTTTTATTGACACTAATATGTATTTGGATTATAATAATATGGATAGCGTGGGTCTTTGTGCACATTTGTGAAAACAATATTTTTTGCATTAAAATTCATAGAAAAAATTAGTCAATTTTTACAGTTAAAATATTCAGAATTGGTGTGTGTAATAATGAAAATTCAATTTTCTCCTCCCGATATTTCCGACCTTGAAGTTGAAGAGGTCAGCAGTGCTTTGCGCTCAGGCTGGATTACAACAGGTCCTCGTACAAAAGAATTAGAAAGAAAGATTGCAGATTACTTAGGTGTTGAGCGAACAGTCTGCCTTAATTCACAAACTGCCTGTGCCGAAATGGCTTTGCGAGTTCTCGGCATTAGCGAGGGTGATGAGGTAATCACATCTGCTTATACATATACTGCATCTGCTTCAGTAGTATGCCACGTCGGTGCAAAGCTTGTGCTTGTTGATACACAAAAAGACAGCTTCCAAATGGACTATGGCGCATTGGCTGATGCCATCACAGAAAAAACAAAAGCAATCATTCCCGTTGACTTGGGTGGTGTGCCTTGCGATTATGATAAGATTTTTGAGATTGTTGAGAGCAAGCGTTCATTGTTCAAGCCGTCAAACGAATTGCAGAAAACTATCGGCAGAGTTGCTGTTCTTGCTGATACCGCACACTCCTTTGGTGCAACAAAAGGGGACAAGATGATTGGCAGTATCGCTGATTTCTCATCGTTTTCATTCCACGCAGTTAAGAATTTCACAACTGCCGAGGGTGGAGTGCTCAGCTGGAATAATAATCTTGGGTTAGATAGTGAAGAAATCTATCGTCAAATTCAGCTTCTCTCTTTGCATGGTCAGTCAAAAGACGCTCTTGCAAAAACAAAAATCGGTGCTTGGGAATATGACATTATCGGTACATGGTATAAATGCAATATGACAGATATTGCCGCCGCTATGGGACTTGCTCAATTTGAGCGTTACCCCGAAATGCTCAAACGCAGAAAAGAGATTATCGAAAAGTTTGACGCTGCATTTGTTCCCGCAGGCGTTGAGGTGCTTCCTCATTATACTGCCGAGCATCAAAGCTCAGGTCACTTGTACATAACAAGAGTGCCCAATATAACTTATGAGCAGAGAAATGAAATAATAATCAAAATGGCAGAGGCAGGCATTGCTTGTAATGTTCATTATAAGCCCTTGCCAATGCATACTGCATATAAGAATTTGGGCTTTGACATTAAAGATTATCCAAATGCTTATGAGCATTTTGCAAATGAGATTACACTTCCGCTTCACACTTGTCTTACAGACGAAGAGGTTGATTATGTAATCGAGAATTATCTGAAGATTTTAAAGGACTATCAGTAATGAAAAAAGTACTTGTAATCGGTGCGGGTTTTTTACAGAGTTATGTTATTAAGCGTGCAAAAGAAATCGGACTTTATGTTCTTGCGGTTGACGGTAACCCCAATGCAATGGGCTTTCAGTTTGCCGACGAATATGCCGCAGTAAATATCATTGACGAAAAAGCCTGCCTTGAATATGCAAAAGAGCATAATGTTGACGGTGTTCTTACCGCCGCAACAGATTACGGTGTTCTCTCTGCCGCTTATGTGGCGCAAGAGATGGGACTTCCCGGAATTAAATACTCTTCTGCACAGCGTATTAAAAATAAATATCAGGTTCGTAAATGCCTTTATGATGCAAAGGCAGACGACACAGGGCTCGCTTATGAAATCTCTTCGGAAGAGGATATTGAAAATATCAAGAATTTAATCAAGTATCCCGTAATGGTCAAACCCTGCGACGGCTCTGGCAGTCGCGGTGCGGCAAGAGTTGATGACGAAAAGGATTTCTATTCTGCCTGTGTTGATGCGTTAAACGAGTCACTTTCACATAAGGTAACCGTTGAGCCATTTATCGTGGGTAAGGAATACGGCGTTGAGTCCTTTGTTGAAAACGGTGATATTCATATAATGGCTGTTATGCAAAAGGATATGACCGAGCCACCATATTACGCAGAGCTTGGCCACGCAATTCCGTCAGGACTTTCTTGTGAATTGGAAAACAAGGTCAAAAGCTGTGTTGAAAAAGCACTTCGCGCATTAGAGGTTAATCACGGCTCAGTTAATATGGACTTGCTTATTACCGAAAGCGGTAATGTTCATATTGTTGACGTTGGTGCTCGAATGGGAGGTAATCTTATCGGCTCACATCTTGTGCCTATCGGTGCAGGAATTGACTACATAGGCAATATGCTTAAAGCGGCAGTCGGTGACGAGTGTGATTTCACACCACAAAAACAAGGTGTCCCCGTAGCTTCTCGCTTGTTGGCATTACAGCCCGGCGTGGTTGAAAAGCTTCCCGATTTTGACAGCATCTCAGCAGACGGGACAATAATTGAGCATCATTTAAGTGTTGGAGATACAATTACTCCATACAGAACAAATCTTGACGGTTGCGGATATGTTGTCTGCACCGCTGAAAATATGGCAATAGCAAAAGAAAAAGCCATAAAGGCTAAAAACAGAATTGATACTGAAATTGTAAGAAAGTAAGTTTAAGTGATTTTTATGAAGAAAATACTTGTAGTTGGCGGTGGCGCTTATCAAGTTCCGCTAATCAAAAGAATAATTGAATCGGGCCACGGAGCATATTGCGTTGACGGTAATCCAAATGCTATGGGCTTTGAGTGTGCAACAGGATATAAGCACATTAATGTCCTTGATGAAAACGCTTGCCTTAAATATGCAAAAGAGTTGGGCATTAATGCCGTTATGACCTACGGTGCAACACTCACACTCCCCACAGTTGCATATATCGGCGAAAAGCTGGGGCTTCCCGCATTGCCTGTCGATACAGCCGAGCTTTCAAAAAGCAAGTATAAAATCAAAAAGCGTCTTGCAGATTATGGATGCAACATCAAAGGTGATTTCTTTGAAATGTATTCGGTAGAGGATGCAAAAAATCACAAATTTACTCTTCCTTGCGTAATAAAGCCCAGCGACGGCTCAGGCAGTAAGGGCGTTTCACTTGTATATAACGAGAATGAAATCGAAAATGCCGTTCAGTATGCCTTTGATGGTGCAAGATATGGCGAGTTTTATGCCGAAAGTCTTATTTACGGCGAAGAATATAGTGCCGAAGCCTTTGTGGCAAACGGTGAAATCTATGTTTATGCCATTGTAAAAACTACATTTGAAAGACTTCCGAATGGTGAGATTTCATACGGACACAGAACTCCGTCAGGCTTACCCGCTGAAACCGAAAAGCTTATTGCCGACGAGGTTAAAAAGGCGATTAAAGCCTTGAATATCACAATGGCAAGCGTGAATTTCGATGTAATTGTTTCAAATGACGACGGCAAGCCTTATATAATAGATTGCGGTATCCGAGTTGGTCAAAATCTTATTGCTTCACATTTTGTTCCGCTTTCACGCGGTGTCAGCGTAATTGATAATACAATTAAGTTAGCTCTTGGTGAAAAAGTGTATGCAGAACCCAAGTTCAATAAATGTATTGCAACACGATTACTTATTTATAAACCGGGTGTAATCACTGAAATCAAGCCCATGGATAACATCATCGGCACAAATAACATTGTTGATGTTGTTATGCGTAAGGGCGTTGGTGATACACAAAACGAATATCGCGAGAAGTCAGATACTTGCGGTTGGGTAATCACAACGGGTAACACTCCCGACGAGGCGGAAAACAACGCAGTAAATGCTAAAAAGTTGCTTGAAGATTATATTATTATCAAATAAATAGGGGATATGGGATATGAGTAAAAAACCTAACAGTCAAAGCTTCTATGTAAAAGTAGTTAAAAGAGTGGTAGATATTTTAATTGGACTTTTTGCATTGCCATTCTTGGCACTTGTGGTGATTATTGTAGGTCTCGCAATTAAGCTTGACGACGGCGGTCCTGTTTTCTATAAAGCAAAGCGTATCGGTAAAGACAGTAAGATTTTCGATATGTATAAATTCCGTTCAATGATTGTCGACGCACCTAACTGGACTAACCCTGACGGCAGTACATATAATGCGGCAGACGACGACCGCGTAACAAAGGTTGGCAAAATTATCCGCAAAACAAGTATTGACGAGTTACCACAGTTTTTTAATGTGCTTATTGGTAATATGACTCTTATCGGTCCTCGTGCAAGCGGTGCAGGCGCTCTTGACAGCTATGAGCCCGACGAGGTTGCAAAAATGGACGTTAAGCCCGGTATTACAGGCTACACTCAGGCTTATTACAGAAACGGACTTACAGTTCGTGAAAAAAGACTTAAAGATGCTTGGTATGCTGAGAATGTTACCTTGGCGCTTGATATAAAGATTTTCTTTAAAACCATAGTAACAGTTCTTAAAACCGAGCAGGTTTATACAAATGAAGAAGGCACTTCAAAAGAAGACCTTTATATTGACGATACAGTAACAACAGAAGAAACCAATAAATAATTGGAGGATATAACTTATGTCAGTAAGTAAAAAGGCAAAAGCTTTGTATTATGCAGTTTTTGACGGAATGGAAGAATTTGCTGCAAATACAATTTTAAAGCTTCAGGAATGCAGAGATTTGCATAAGTACTTGACTAAAGAACCTGTACCAAAGGATTTTGCAAAGGAATATAAGGAATACTGGAGTAAATATGGAAAGTTTTCTCCTAAATGGGGCTGGTATTATGCTTCAAAAAACGGAAATGTTGACGTAAGATATGTTCCCCATACTCTTTACTACACAACTATCGACCAGCATTTTAATGCAAGAAAGCTTGGTTGGGGATTTAACGACAAAAACTATTATTCAAAAATCTTTTCAGAAATTAAACAACCCAAAACAGTTGCAAGAAATTGCGGAACTATTTTTACTGATGAAGATTATCACCAAATTACAGTTGAAGAAGTCTTTGAAAAGATTATGAAGTATGATGAGGTTATTTGCAAACCCTCACAGGAATCAGGCAGTGGTAGAGGCATTGAATTCTGGCGTTGTGCAGAAGATAAAGATAAGATTAAAGCATTTTTAAACGATAGCAATAATGAAGATTATGTTGTTCAGGAAGTTTTAAAACAGCACGAAGAACTTAATAAGGTTCACGCTTCTTCAATTAATACTGTAAGAATTTGTTCGATTTTATTGTCAGATGGTGTGCACATTCTTTCTTCATGTCTTAGAATGGGTATGAATAAAAGCCGTGTTGATAATGTAACTGCAGGCGGAATAAGTGCAGGTATCAACCCTGACGGTACTTTGCAAGAGTTTGCATACAATTATTATACAGGCGAAAAAACAGCAGTTCATCCTCAGGGTTATGTGTTTAAAGGTCAAAAAGTTCCTTCATATGATAAAGCCGTTGAGCTTGTTATGAAAGCACATCCCGTAATTGGTCATTTCAGACTTGTTTCTTGGGACATTGCAATTGACGAAGTGGGCGACGCTGTTCTTATTGAAGCAAATATGAGAAAAGGCGGAATTAACCTTCATCAGTTCTCAAATGGTCCGCTTTTTGGTGACCTTACAGAGAGAGTAATGAACGAGGTTTATGGTAAATAAAAGGAGAGTATTATGATTACATTTTTGGGTGATGTAGCGCTTATATCTGAAGCATTGGAAAGTGATTATAAGCCATCTTATCCATACGTGTTTAACTTTGAATATGTTTTTGGTGATAAAGAAAGATTTAAGCCTATACCCAATAAAATAAATTTGTGTTCTCAAAATTGTGATTGTGAGAGAATTTTTGGTAAGAATCCAATAGCAGTTAGTATAGCTAATAATCATATATATGATTATGGAGAAGATGGTGTTTCTTCGACCATTGATAAAATAGTTGAAGAAAATATAGGTTTAGTGGGAAAAGAACCTTATTATATAGATGATACGATTTGCTTGTTATCATATGTTGCTTTAGAAAGTGTTAATAGTTTTTCATTTGATTACAATAAAGTTGAAAAAACGATAAAGGACATTAAATTAAAAAACAACAAGACAAAAATAATTGTTCAGATGCATTGGGGAATCGAAAACCATCCTCTTCAAAATTCCAAGCAGACAGAAATCGGTCATTGGCTTATTGATAAAGGTGTGGATTTGATTATTGGACACCATCCCCATTGCATTCAGCCTATAGAAGAATATAATGGGAAATATATTTGCTATAGTCTTGGAAATGGCTTATTTGCAAATATTGACCAACCAAGTCATTTCGATGAAAATGGAAAAGCAAAGAGAGAGTACAGATTTAAATGGCAAAAGTGGAACAGGACGTCTCTTGCAATAAATTATGATGACAATAATGGTAAAATTAGTGTGTCTGAACTCTATCAACAAAAAAACAAACTATGTTGTAAAAAAGAAAACGTTGAGATTGGTAAATATTGCAAGAAATATAACAGTTCTATTGCAAGATTAATCTATGTCATAAGAAAATATTATTTGTTTTTTATTAGTAATTCCTTTGTTAATGGAAAAATATTTGATTTAAATGCATTGAAATGCGAGTTGAAAAAATAGGGTGATAAAATGAAAATATTAAGAGTTCCTTCATATTGCGAACCGGAACGTATATCTAGTTCGCATTTGGAACATGATTTGTACCAAAAATATGTAGAGTCCGGATTTGAGTTTGAGGTTTATGCTCCAACACCTACACGCGGACTTACAGACGAAGAGTATGAGAATTATAAAAACATTAAATATAGTGAAAAGTACGATGGTGCAATGAAAATTTATAGATTTTCAATGTTTCGTGAAGGTAAAAATCCTATTATTAGAGCTTTGCGTTATATCCTTGTTCATGTACAGCAATACAGAGTTGCAACAAAGGCTCAAAATATCGATTTAATCAATTGTGGTAGTACTCCTCCCACTCAGGGAATGATGTGTGCATTAATTGCAAAGAAACTCTCCAAAAAATATGGCAAGAAAGTTCCTTTTGTTTTTAACTTACAGGATATTTTTCCAGATTCTTTAGTTACAACAGGTCTTACAAGTCAAGGTTCGGTTATTTGGAAATTTGGAAGAAAGATTGAAGATTTTACATACAAAAACGCAGATAAGATTATTGTAATAAACGAAAGTTTTAAAAGAAATATAATGAAAAAAGGTGTTTCCGAAGAAAAAATACAGGTAGTGTCTAATTGGATTGATACAGATGAGGTAAGACCTATAGCTAAGGAAGAAAATCACCTTTATGACGAGTTTTCAATTTCAAAAGATAAGTTTACGGTTCTTTATGCTGGTAATTTTGGTGCTGCTCAAGGCGCGGAGGTTATTATTGAAGCCGCTGAATTTCTTAAAGACAACAATAATATACAGTTTGTAATCTTTGGAGGTGGTTCAGAGTTTGAAGCTGCAAAGGAAATGGTTGAAAAGAAGAAACTACAAAATGTTATAATTAATAGTCTTTTACCACATGAACGTGTATCTGAAGTTTACAGTGTCGGCGATGTTGCTCTTATAACATGTAAAAAAGGCGTAGGGAATAGCGGTATGCCAAGTAAAACTTGGAGTATAATGGCTTGTAATACACCAATTATTGCCTCATTCGATGTTGATAGTGAATTAGCGGAAATCATTGAAAAAGCTGGTGCAGGTGTTTGTGTTGAACCTGGTAATTCAGAGTCCCTTGTTAGTGCAATATTAAAAAGATATGAGAACAAAAATAATGGTGAGAATTATAATAGTCGTGATTTTGTTATTGCAAATGCTTCAAAAGATGTTTGTGTAGAAAAATATGTTGAAGTATTAACACAGCAGGTGAATGATGTTAATCTACACGTTTAAGCAAAGACTATATTTTAGAAAATTATACAAAAAAGATAGAGTGAGTTTATGGGAAGAATAAAGAAACTTTTAAGAATGCTTTTACAGTATCCTTTAAGACTTTTTAATGGTATATCGTTAAGGGCAATCGTTGTAGATTCAGATATTCATAAAACTTCAGTTGTTGAGCATCATGCAAATGTGCGTTACAGTAAAATTGGTAAATACACATATGTTTCAGCCCGTTCAGGTGTTGTGTATGCAGAAATTGGCAGTTTCTGCTCAATTGCAGCAGGTGTAGGCATAGGTGGCGGTGCTCACGATATTAATGCTGTGTCAACTTCACCAGCATTTAATAAGGGAAGAAACATTTTAGGGTGCAATTTTGGAAATATTGAGTTTACACCATATAAAACAACAAAAATCGGCAATGATGTGTGGATTGGCAACCGCGCTTTGATTATGCAGGGTATAACAATCGGCGATGGTGCAGTTATTGGTGCGGGTTCAATAGTCACAAAAGATGTTGAGCCTTATACAATAGTAGCAGGCAATCCCGCAAAAGTTATAAGAAAACGCTTTGACGATGAAACCATCGAAAACCTGTTAAAACTTCAATGGTGGAATATGTCAGAGGAAGAACTGAAAAAGTATGGCGACTGCTTTGAAAGTCCCGAAAAATTGTTAGAAAAGGTAGGCGAATGAGTTTATGAAAATAATGCATATAATGCTTGGTGCATTTTATATTGATAATTATTCATATCAAGAAAATCTTTTGCCTAAATATCATAAAAAAGCAGGTCACGAGGTTGAAATTGTAGCATCACTTTATACCTTTGACGAAAATGGTAAGGGTGCGTGGCTTCCAAAGGCTACAAAGTATATGAACGAGCACGATATTCCTGTTACAAGACTTGCCTTTACAAAGTCAAAATTCGCTTCTCGTATAAGAAGATATGTAGGTCTTATGGATGAATTGGAGCGTTTTAACCCCGATGTACTTTTCATTCACGGGGTTCAGTTCTGTGATATTGATATTATTGTTAAATATTTGAAAAAGCATAAAAATGTTAAGGTTTATGCTGATAACCACGCCGATTTCTCAAATAGTGCGAGAAACTGGATTTCAAAGAATATTCAGCATCGCATTATGTGGCGCAGATGCGCACAGAAAATTAACCCTTATGTAACAAAATTCTACGGAGTTTTACCCGCACGAGTTGATTTTCTTATCAATGAATATAAGCTTCCTGCCGAAAAAGTTGAGTTGCTCGTAATGGGCGCTGACGATGAGGCTGTAATTGCCGCTGATACAAAGGAATCAAAGCTTGCACTTCGTGAAAAATACGGTATTGCAGATGATGATTTTCTCATTATGTACGGCGGAAAAACCGATAACTATAAAAAACAGACAATGCTTTTGATGGATGCTGTAAATCAAATTGACAATCCTAAATTAAAGCTTATTATCTTTGGTTCTGTTATTCCCGAGCTTAAAGAAGAAATCGAAAAACGATGCTCTGACCGTGTTCAGTATATTGGCTGGGTGCTTGCTGCAGATTCTTATCAGTATTTTGCTGCGGCAGATTTGGCAGTTTTCCCCGGCAGACACTCTGTTTTTTGGGAGCAGGTGGCAGGGCAGGGAATTCCCTTGCTTGTAAAACGTTGGGACGGTACAACTCATGTTGACTGTGGCGGTAACGTTAAGTTCTTGACACAGGATTCCACCGAAGAAATCAAAGCCGCAATTGAAGAAATTCTTGACGGTGATAATTACGAAAAAATGCTTGCATCTGCAAAGAAAGCAAGCTCCGAGTTTATGTATAGTGAAATTGCAAAAAGGAGCATATCTGCAGAATAATGACTGATATTGCAAAAAAACAGTATATTTTGTCTTCTTGCAAGCTTCCAATCGAACATATGCAAGAGCATAAAATTGCTGAAATGTATCTTTACACAAGCGATAAACTTAATATAAGCAAATGCGAAACTGCAAACGGTAAAAAGGTTGTTATTTTAGGTAATGCTTATTGCACAGATGCACCTAATAAGCAGGCAAAAGATGATATATCTGCGTTCAATGGTGAAAATTTTGTGTTTGCAACTTCATATTGGACAGGTCGTTGGGCTCTTATTAACGAAACAGAGCTGATAA
Organism: uncultured Clostridia bacterium; assembly: GCA_937916195.1. Classification (GTDB taxonomy): domain Bacteria; phylum Bacillota; class Clostridia; order Oscillospirales; family Acutalibacteraceae; genus Fimenecus. The sequence continues at coordinate 17,503 of CALFTO010000055.1, read as the reverse complement.
CTGATGCCACAGGTCTTATGGGTGCATTTTACGGTGAAAAAGACGGTAACTATTTTGTTTCTTCGTCACCGGCACTCATTTCAAAGATTATGGGTGTCGCAGTTGACGGCACAGTTAAGTCACGCGGTGTAAGCTGGCAGATTTTACCCGATTCAATTATAAACGGTGTAAAAAAACTTTTGAGTACACAAAAAATTGTCTTTTCAAACGGTAATATTCAAATTCTTAATAATAATTGGATAAAGGATTACCGCGAAAAGTCAACTGAAGAAAAATGTAACGCAGTTGCAAATATACTTGTAAATGCTGTTAAAAATATGGCTGAATTTTCAGGTAAAAAGCTTATGCTTGCCCTTACAGGAGGAAAAGACTCAAGAGTTACTTTTTCAGCTCTTCTCAAGGCAGGCGTGCCATTTGAATGTTATACTGCCGACCATGAAAATCTCAGCAATTCTGACAAAACAGTTCCAATAAAACTTGCAAAGCAATTTGATGTTAAGCATAATTTCATAAAAAGAGACCCCTTGAATAAAGAAATGCTTGTCGATTACTATAATTTCTGTGCAGGCAATTCAAAGGGTGCCGACGCAAGCTTTTATGCTTGTAATCTTTTCTCACATTTTGGTGAGGATACAATAGTTATCCGTAGCGGACTATTCGAGGCAGGGCAGACCTACGCTCGCAGTTATACCGCACCTGATATTGATGGCTTTGAAAAAGGTATAACTACATATTACGGCGATTTACAGAATGATGAAAGTCAGAAATCTGCTTTCAGCGAATGGCTACAAAATGCAAAAGAAAATTCAATTGATTATGTTGATATCCGTGACCGCTTTTACATTGAACAGCGTGCAGGTGGCTGGGCAGCGGCAATTGAGCAGTCTTTAGATATTAATGATTTCACATCAATTCAGATTGCAAACTGTGCTGAGCTTTTGTCAGTTCTTCTTTCTTGTAATGATGAAGAACGCAAAACTCTTGCACTTTCCTATGAAACAATAAAAATCCTTGAACCCAAAGCGCTCAGTATTCCCGTAAATCAGGTTACTTTAACTGATAAGCTTTCAAGGGTAAAAAATATAGCGAGAAACCCGATTAAGAAATTTAACAATTATTTAAGTAAAATTAGAAGGTAACAAGATGCATCTTATATATGTATACGGCGGTTGTTCGCCTGCAAAATATAAAGAATACATAGAGACCAAAGGAATTCGCGTACAGCAGCAGTCACAGAAGTACAATCAACTGCTTATGGAAGGTCTTGTCGAGAACGGTGCAAAGGTTGATGCTGTTTCAAGCCGCCCCATTAACCGTGCCGTTGACAGTAAGCTGTTCTATAAAAGCGAAAAAGATTCAGCAAACGGAATTGATTATTCCTATGTTCCGTTTATCAACTATCCAATCCTTCGAAATTTAACTGTTTTCTTCAGCGTCTTCTTTAAAGTGCTCTTTATGCGTACCGAAAAAGAGCGAGTGATGATTTGCGATGCACTCAATATCATTGCATCCTTTGCCGCTTTGATTGCCTGCAAGCTTCGTGGTATCAAAACAGTCGGCATTGTAACCGATGTTCCTTGTCACCGACCCAATAATGCAAAAATTCCTTTCCACGAAAAACTCAATTTGTGGTTAATGAAAAAATTTGACAGTTATCTTTTGCTCACAGAACAGATGAATGATATTGTTAACCCTAAAAATGTTCCTTATGTCGTTCTTGAAGGTCATTCTGACGTGAGTATGGCAAAGGTTGAAAATAATCTTGCCGAAAAATATGAAAAACAGGTTTGTTTTTATGCAGGAACACTTCGTAAGGTTTATGGCATTGAAAATCTTGTGCGAGGCTTCATAAAAGCGGATATTCCAAATACAGAACTGCACATTTATGGTGAGGGCGACTTTAGAAAAGAGCTTGAAGAACTTGCAAAAGAGTACAGTTCAGTAAAATATATGGGAATTGCACCTAATAACGTAATTGTTGAGAACGAGCTAAAAGCGACCTTGCTTGTAAACCCTCGTCCCACAGATGCAGATTACACAAAATATTCTTTCCCTTCAAAGAATATGGAATATATGGCTTCGGGCACACCGGTTCTTACAACCTGTCTTCCCGGAATGCCAAAAGAATATAACGACTATGTATTTCTTCTCAAAGAAGAAACAGTTGATGGTGTTGCAGACGTTTTGCAGGAAATTTTCAAAAATTCACCTGAAGAATTACACGCAAAGGGTATGTCTGCAAAAGAATTTGTAATGAAAGAAAAGAACAATGTTGTTCAAGCAAATAAATTATTGAAAATGATTTTCAATAAAACTTAATTGATATAGTTTTTAGTTTTGAAGGTGCTAAGATGAAAAAAAAGAAATTACTTGTTGTTTATCATTCCATGATTATGGGTGGCAGTACAACAAGTTTGCTGGGATTACTTAATAACATTGATTCAGATAAGTATGATATTGATTTACAGCTTTTTCAGAATAATGGTCCAATGATAAGCGAGCTTCCATCGTTTGTAAAGGTTTTGCCCGAAGCACAAAAATATTCGGGAAAAGTTGGCCGTATAATAAAAGCAATAAAATATTTGGTTAGTGGGTATTATTTTAAAGCTCTTGCTAAAAAACGCAGAAGTGGTACAGCAAATTCTGTTGTTATGGAATTTCAGTCAAAGTATCTTAGCAAAGAAAATAAAAAGCATTATGATTATGCCATCAGTTTTTTAGAGGGGTGGAGCAGTAGCTTTTTAGCTTATAAGGTTAATGCAGATAAAAAATATGCTTGGAATCACTCTACATTTTCAAAAACCAGAGATTCGCAGGACGCAGATTTAACATGGTTAAATCATGTTGACCGTATTGTGTTTGTTACAGACGCTTGTCGTGATGATTTTATAAATGCCTTGCCTTCAATGGGTGAAAAGGCAATTACTATTGAAAATATCACGGATAGCAGTATTATCAGAAAAAGAAGCGACCTTGTTGATAGTGAAGACCAGGCTTATAAATCATTTGTGTCAAGTAATGCGTGTAAGATTATTACAGTTTGTCGAATCACAATCAGTACTAAAGGACTTGACCGTATAGTCGATTGTGCAAGCAAGTTGAAAAAAGCAGGTCAAAAGTTCGTATGGTGTATTATTGGTGATGGTGCTGACTTGCCCGTTTTAAAAGAAATGGTAAAAAAAGAAGGTCTTGACGATTGTATTTCATTAATCGGAAAGAGAATGAATCCATACCCATTTATTAAAGCTGCAGATTTTATGTGTATGCCATCGCGTTATGAAGGAAAACCAATGGTAATTACTGAAAGTATGATTTTGGGAACTCCTCCTGTTGTTACGGAATACCTTTCTGCGCATGAGCAAATTAAAAACGGAGTAGAGGGTATTGTTATAAATAATGATGATTATTCACTGTATGAAACAGTGTATGATTTTATCAACGATAGCGAAAAGATAAAATCAATGCATGAATATCTTTTGGCTCACGAATACAGTAATAAAGATTACATTAAATATATCGAAGAAGTTTTGTTTGATTAAGAGGTGATTGATTTGGATATGGTAGTGCCAAATGGTCAAAGCACAGCAAAAAAAAGAGTTGCAAACTGTGTAATTGCGGTCATTTTTGCTTGTTCTGCCTTGACCGGCGTGGTATCACAGTATATGTTATCGCTTGTGATTATTGGTTGCTTGGGAATTTTGCTGATTGTTGATGAGCTTTATTTAGCCTTCCCGTTTATATTATTTTACAATAATTTGTATGGTGTGGTTATGGGGATTTCAGTCTTAAGAATTTATACGATTCTTTTGCTATTTTCCTGCATTCTAAGATTATCTTCTTTAATGAAAATAAACATAAAAAATTTACCTCCATTAATCATATATTTTATGTTTTTATCTCTTGTAATGACACAGCACAATATAAAAACAGCTGTTTTTGCATTTGTTGATATTATTTGTTGTGTTTTGATAATTACACAATTAAAAAGCGATGAAAAATTAAAGAGATTTTTCACTTTGTTTGCTTTGGTTGCTTTTGTCGCATTTTTAACTGGTGTAATTGGCGGTAACACCTTGGAACAGATTGATATGGGTGGTGAGGATGAGGTTTCAAGATTTATGGCAACCTTTGAGGACCCCAACTATATGGGATTTTTCTATACAATAGCTGTTTTCTCTGTTGTTACCTTGAAACTTTTCACCCCAAAAACGCGAGTTTTGATAGTTATTGCGCTTTATGCTATGATGCTCACATCACTTAGTATTACGGCTATTATAATTAACATCATTACATGGCTTATATATCTGGTTGTTACAAAAAGATTGGGTATAAAAAACTTTGTGTTGATAATTGCCGTGATATTGCTGGCTTATGGATTGTATTCATATGGTCTTGAAAACCGTGACGCTCCCGTTATCGGTGACTTGGTATACCGAATTGATATAAAACTTGGAGAACTTCAGGCAAATAACATTAACGCCGCTACAACAAATCGTACAGATTTGAGTAAGGAGCATTTCCAATATTTCCTTAACTCATCTTTAACTAAAATGTTGTTGGGCGGAACTTCTGTTAATGCATTTTATATTCACCCTGATTTGCGTGCCGCAGCACATAATGAATATATTGATTTGCTTATTAATGTTGGCTTGATTGGTACATTCTTTATGTTAGGTTACTTGTTCTTAAATACAATAAAGTATAAAAGTTTTTATACAAGAACAAAAGAAAATAGATTTTTGTTTTTATTTATTGGTAAAACTATTTGGATTTTATATGCGTTCACATTGACAATGTTTTTAGACTATCGTTTTACACTATTTTTTCTCTTGTAGAGGTGAACTTTATGGATGCAAAGAAAATGTTAAATAATATGTTGTTTTTTTATCGCATATGGAATCGTGTAAAATGTAAGCTTTATAAAAAGGCAGTTATCTCTTGCGGAAATAATGTGCAGATGTATGCAGATACAAGATTTCACGGGTATAATGTTAAAATAGGCAACAATGTTTCTTTCAACGAAAACATGTGTATTATGTGTGTGAATGCACCGGTGATTATAGGTGACAATGTCATGTTCGGACCGGGTGTAACACTGATTACCGGTGACCACCGTATTGATGTTGTCGGCAAATATATGAATGAAATAAAAGAAAAGGATAAGCTTCTTGAAAACGATTTACCAATTGTTTTTAAAGGCGATAATTGGGTTGGTGCAAATTCAACTGTTCTCAAAGGTGTAACAGTAGGTGAAGGCTCGGTAATTGCAGCCGGTGCACTGGTTACAAAAGATGTCCCGCCTTATGCCATTGTTGGTGGTGTACCTGCGAAAATATTAAGTCATCGTTTTGAGGATGGCGTGCTGGAAGAACATATTCGTCTTCTAAAAGAACGAGAAAATAATTAAAGAGACAGGTGGAAATATGATTTGCAATAATTTGTTGCATCGTTTCAAAATGAAATCGATAAAAAAATCGTTTTCACAAAATTCGGTTTTTGCTCCTGATACAGTTTTTATGGCAGGTGCATCTTGCCGAAATAGTGGTATTCGGGATATGGTGTCCATAGACGAACATTGTACAATCGGTGGTGCATTTATTGCTTTGTATGGAGGCAAAATTTCTGTTGGTAAAAATACATACATAGGACCGTCTACCAGTATTCAGTCAAAAGAAAGTATAAGAATAGGTGAAAATGTTATAATTGCAAATAATGTTGCACTGATAGATAATAACAATCACCCTACAAGTCCTGAGATGCGTTTGAAAATGAGTGCTTGTGAAGATTTTCTTCGTGACGAGCTCTGGTCATGGAAATATTCTGACAGTGCACCGATTGTAATTGAAGACAATGTGTGGATAGGCAGAGATTCACGCATATTAAAAGGTGTTACTATTGGAAAAGGTTCAATTGTTGCATTAGGTGCAATTGTTACAAAAGATGTTCCAGAGTATTGTATCGTTGCAGGAAATCCTGCTAAAGTGGTAAAAAAATTATCACCTCAGGAGAATGAAAAATGAAAAAAATCAGTTTAAAGGGTGCATCTTGGGATTCTGTTTTTCTGGCAGTAGGTAAGGTTTTAACTCTGTTATTCGGAATTCTTTCTGCTAAGTTGTTGTCGACAGGTCTTTCCTTGAGTGAATATGGAACATATTCGCAAGCCAATTTGGTTTCTACTGTGGGAAGGTCTTTGATATTACTTGGTTTAGGCGATGCCTTGAATTATTATTTCAATAAAAAGTCAGATGATATTGATGAGAAGCTCCGATATCGAATAGTAAATACGGTGTTCTTTTTGGAACTTTTTGTTGGTGCGGTTTTGGCAGTTTGTATTGTTTTTGGACAAGACTTGATTGCTATATATTTTTCAAATTCAGCAGTTAAAGTGCTTTTACCCATTGTGTCAGTTATACCCATTTTAACTAATCTGATATATTTCTATCAGATATTGTATGTTGCAGTAGGAAAAGCTAAAATCATGTCAGCGTATACCCTAGCTACAACGATTATAAAAATAATAACAATATATCTGGCAGTTTATGTGTTGAAGAATTTAGTATGGATTTACGTTGTAATGGTATTACAGGATATCATTGTGTTAATGATATTCCATCTCTCATTATCTAAAAAAGATGTGCGAATTCAACCATGGAAAATATCAAAAGCACATATCCGTCCTATTTTTGCTTATAGCTTGCCAATGGGTGTGTTTGTAATTACAAACGAGTTCACACGTGATTTGGATAAGCTAATTATCGGAAGGCTTGCTGACACAGAAAGTCTGGCAATCTACACTAACTGTTCAAAAATATTGCCCTTTGATTTTTTTGTTACATCGTTTGCAATGGTATTAATTCCGTATATTGTTAAGTATGTTACTGAAAACAAAAAAGAATTAAGTGTTGATTTGTTCTCATCTTATCTGAAGATAGGATATTACAGTGTATGGGTTTTGGGAGTGGCAGTTTTGATTGCTCCGGAAACTATGATATCTTTCCTTTATTCTGAAGAATATGTAGTAGGCAAAGATATCTATATTATGTATATTTTTGACAGTATGCTTCGTTTTGCAAGTATGCATTTAATTTTAACAGCAGCAAATAAATCGAAAAATCTGATGGCATATTCTATTTTCTCACTGATTCTGAATTTTGTTCTGAATATTGTTTTTTACTACATTTTCGGAATAACCGGACCAGCTATTGCAACCTTGGTAGTAGCAGTTGTTTATACTTGGTTGATTTTACACAAAACCATAAAAGTACTTGATACAAGCTGGATTAAAGTGTTTAACCTGAAAGAAATAGGAATATTGATAGCTTCATTGGCAATCTTTTGGGCAGTAGGTTCTTTGCTTAACAATTTGTTGATTCAAGCAGGAGTGCATGAGTATTTGTCAATGATAATCTCTATGGCTGTTTATGGACTGTCTTTACTTGCTATACACTTTAAGAAAATATTTGGAGTTCTCAAAAAAATCAACGAATTTAGGATGTAATATAAATTAATATATAATCATTGAATTTATTTGGAGGTAAATGAAATGTCCCTTTTTGCAAACAAAACTTTACTTATTACAGGTGGAACAGGTTCATTCGGTAACGCTGTTCTCAACAGATTTTTAAAGACCGACATCGGCGAAATTCGCGTTTTCTCACGTGACGAGAAAAAGCAGGATGATATGCGCCACGAATTTCAGGCAAAAATGCCCGAAGTTGCCGAAAAAATCAAGTTCTTTATCGGTGATGTCCGTGATATTCAGTCTGTTCGCAATGCAATGCACGGTGTAGATTATATCTTCCACGCAGCAGCACTCAAGCAGGTTCCTTCTTGCGAATTCTTCCCAATCGAAGCAGTTAAAACTAACGTTCTTGGCACAGAAAACGTTCTTACAGCGGCTATCGAAGCAGGGGTTAAGAATATCGTTTGCCTTTCAACTGACAAGGCTGCATATCCAGTAAATGCTATGGGTATCACTAAGGCTCTTGAAGAGCGCGTATCAGTTGCAAAGTCAAGAACAGTTGACGGTGACAAAACAAAGATTTGTTGCACACGTTACGGCAATGTTATGTGTTCACGCGGTTCTGTTATTCCTCTCTGGATTGACCAGATTAAAAATGGCAACCCTATCACAATTACAGACGGCACAATGACAAGATTCATTATGTCACTTGATGAAGCAGTTGACCTTGTTCTCTTTGCGTTTGAGCATGGTACAACAGGTGACATTCTTGTTCAGAAAGCACCCGCTTGCACAATTCAGACTCAGGCTGAGGCGGTTTGTGAACTCTTTGGTGGTAATAAGGATGACATTAAAGTTATCGGTATCCGTCACGGCGAAAAGATGTTCGAGACACTTCTCACAAATGAAGAATGTGCAAATGCTATTGATATGGGCGACTTCTATCGTGTTCCTGCTGATACTCGCGGACTTAACTACGATAAATATTTCAAAGATGGCGATGTTGAGCGCAATCCTCTTACAGAGTTCAATTCACATAACACAACACTTCTTGATGTTGAGCAGGTAAAAGAAAAGCTTCTTTCTCTTCAGTATATTCGTGATGAGTTAGACGCTATGGGTATCAAATATTAATTTAAATCAGGAGCAGGCAAATGAATATTTTAATTACAGGTGCCGCAGGTTTTGTGGGAAAAAACCTTACTGCCGCATTGCAAAATATTAAGGATGGTAAAGACAGAACTCATCCTGACCTTAAAATCGAAGAACTTTATCTTTATGATATCGACTCTTCTGCTGAACTGCTTGAAGAAGCTTGTAAAAAAGCAGATTTCGTCTTCAACCTTGCAGGTGTAAACCGTCCGCAGAATAACGAGGAGTTTATGCAGGGTAATTTTGGCTTTGCGTCAACACTTCTTGAAACCTTGCAGAAATATAATAATAACTGTCCCGTTGTGTTGTCTTCGTCAATTCAGGCAACTCTTATCGGCAGATATGACAGTGATTATGGCAGAAGTAAAAAGGCAGGGGAGGAACTTTTCTTCGACTATGCCGAAAAAACAGGTGCAAAGGTAATGGTTTACCGTTTCCTCAACCTTTTCGGTAAATGGTGCAGACCTAATTACAACAGCGCAGTAGCAACTTTCTGCAATAATATTGCTAATGACCTTGCAATTACGGTTAACGACCCTGCAGTTCAGCTTGAGCTTCTCTATATTGATGATTTGGTTGACGAAATGCTTGCGGCTCTCGAAAATAAAGAGCATCATTGCGAGTTCGATGGCACAAATACAGTGCTTTGCGAAAACGGTAAATACTGTGCCGCTCCCATTACTCATAAAGTGACGTTGGGTGAAATTGTAGAGCTTCTTGAAAGCTTCAAAAATCAGCCTCAAACACTTGTAATGCCCGAAATTCCATATAATTCATTTGCTAAAAAGCTCTATTCAACATATCTTTCCTATCTCCCAAAGGAAAAAGCAATTTTTGATTTAAAAATGAACTGCGACGACAGAGGCTCTTTTACAGAGCTTCTCAAAACCGAAAAATGCGGTCAGTTCAGCGTAAACATTTCAAAACCCGGTATCACAAAGGGTCAGCATTGGCACAATACAAAATGGGAATTCTTCATTGTTGTCAGCGGACACGGCCTTATTCAAATGAGAAAAATAGGCTCTGACGAAGTGCTGAACTTTGAAGTTGCGGGTGATAAAATTCAGGCAATACATATGTTGCCCGGATACACACATAACATAATTAATTTAAGTGAAACTGAAAATCTTGTAACGGTAATGTGGGCAAATGAGCAGTTTGACCCAAATAAACCCGATACATTTTTTGAACCGGTGGAGTAATTTATAATGACGAACGAACAAAAAGTTCTTCTCAGGCTTATGCAAACCGCCGTTAACGGTACTGAAATTGATTTGTCAGATATTGAGAGTATCGATTGGCAGGCGGTTGCAAAAGAGTCGCATCAGCAAACCGTTCTCGTAATGGCTGTTGATGCTGCAACAAAAATTAAAAATATTATCCCAAAAGATGTTTTTGACAATTGGTCAAAAAAGGCATTTGGCTATCTTATCGCAAATTCCAAAGTTGAAAATTCTCAAAAAGAACTTGTGAAGCTTCTTGAAGATAACAGTTATTCTTATGTAATACTTAAAGGCGAAGCCGTGGCGTCTTATTATCCAAGACCCGACCTTCGCGCCCTTGGTGATGTAGATTTTCTCATTGACCCGTCAAAAAAAGAAGAGATTACAGCACTTCTTCACGAAAACGGATATAATAGCTTTTTTGAAGAGGGTCATGTGTGTCACGTGGTGTTTCAAAAACCCGATGCACATCTTGAAATGCATTATGAAATTCCCGGAATACCTCACGGCGAGACAGGTGAAAAAGTAAGAGACTTTGTGGAATCATCGGTTTATGAGGGCGAGAAAAAGAGTAACGACTCAGGCTCATTCAATGCACCGTCAGATTGCCATCATGCACTTATTTTGCTTCTTCATATGCAGCACCATATGGTGAGTGAGGGTATAGGACTTCGTCATTTGTGCGATTGGGCTTGCTTTGTAAAAGAAACCGTAAAAAAGCCGTTCTGGAAAGAAAAACTCATTCCTTTCCTTAAAGATATCGGCTTGATGACTTATACTGAAGCAATGACAAAGGTCTGTTCAAAGGCTTTCGGCACAGAATGTCCCGATTGGGCATTGAAAGCAGACGATACACTTTGTGAGCAAATTCTTGAAGATGTTCTTTCGGGCGGTAATTTCGGCATAAAAGACGAAAGTCGTGTGCAGTCCGGTATGCTCATAACAAACCGCGGTAAAGACGGCTTTAACCATAATAAATGGTACAGAATGTATGCTGTTCTCAAGAGAAATATTGAAGCACAGCACCCGAAGGTAAAGAAATGTCCGATTTTGTATCCATTTTATTTTATTCAGAAAATATTACGGTACCTGATTTTGTCAATAAAAGGTGAAAGACTGGCTATTAACAAATTAGCGTCCGAGATAGATAAAAGAAAAAGCGTTTACGAACAATTACAGATATTTGAGGTGGAAGAAAAATGAGTGCGAATTTTAAAAACAACGGTAAACTAAAGCTTTTAATTTTTGTAGGTACAAGACCTGAGATTATCCGTCTTGCAGCGGTAATCAATAAATGCAGAGAGTATTTTGATACAATTCTTGCACACACAGGTCAAAATTATGATTATAACCTTAATGGAGTGTTCTTTAAGGATTTAGGACTTGCTGACCCCGATGTTTACCTTGACGCAGTAGGTAAGGATTTAGGCGAAACAATGGGCAATATCATTGCAAAGTCATATCAGCTTATGGCAGAGATTAAGCCCGACGCAGTTCTTGTTCTCGGTGATACAAACAGCTGTCTTTCAGTAATCGGTGCAAAGAGACTTCATATTCCCATATTCCATATGGAAGCAGGTAACCGTTGTAAAGACGAGTGCCTTCCCGAAGAAACAAACCGCAGAATAGTTGATATTATTTCTGACGTTAACCTTGCATATTCAGAGCACGCAAGAAGATACCTTGCAGATTGTGGTCTTCCCAAAGAACGTACATATGTAACAGGCTCACCAATGGCAGAGGTTCTTCATAATAATCTTGAAAATATTGAGGCAAGCGATATCCACGAAAAGCTTGGTCTCGAAAAGGGCAGATATATTCTTCTTTCTGCTCACAGAGAAGAAAATATTGATACCGAAAAGAACTTCAATTCTCTTTTCACAGCTATCAATAAAATGGCTGAAAAATATGATATGCCTATTCTTTATTCTTGCCATCCACGTTCAAGAAATCGTCTTGCACAGAGCGGATTTGAGCTTGATAAGAGAGTAATTCAGCACGAGCCTCTCGGCTTCCACGATTACAACTGCTTGCAGATGAACGCTTTTGCAGTTGTTTCTGATAGCGGTACACTTCCCGAAGAAAGCTCTTTCTTTACAAGTATCGGTAAGCCATTCCCTGCAATCTGCATCAGAACATCAACAGAGCGTCCTGAAGCACTTGATAAGGCTTGCTTTATCCTTGCAGGTATTGACGAAAAGAGCCTTTTACAAGCAGTTGAAACTGCAGTTGATATGAATAAAAACGGTGACTACGGTATTCCCGTACCCGATTATGTTGAAGAAAATGTTTCTACAAAGGTTGTTAAGATTATTCAGTCTTATACAGGTGTAGTAGATAAAATGGTTTGGAGGAAATTTTGATGCTTTGTGAAAAGATTTTTGAAGAGCGTTATCAGAAAAGTCCTGTGGGTATAGCTTTCTGCCCATACAGAATTTGCCCCATTGGTGCTCACAGTGACCATCAGTTAGGTAAAATTACAGGACTTGCAATTGATAAGGGTATAAGTATAGCTTACGGACCAAAGCAGAACGGTATTATTGAGCTTACTTCTCTTCAGTTTGATAAACGAGCACAATTTCACATCAATTCTGTTCCCGAAGAAAAGCAGAACGATTGGGCTGACTATCTTCGCGGTGCTACAATTGCACTCGCACAGCGTCATAGCTTGACAGTCGGTATGTCAGGTGTTATTGAAGGTAGTCTTCCCATTGGCGGACTTTCTTCATCTGCCGCAGTTATTATTGCGTTTTTGTCTGCATTGTGCAAGGTTAATAATATCAAGCTTACTGAGCAGGAAATGATTTTGACAGCACTTCAGGCTGAGAATAAGTATGTTGGTGTTGCTTGTGGCAAGCTCGACCAGTCTTGCGAGGTTTACTCAAAGAAAGACCATCTTCTTTACCTTGATACTAAAGATGATAGTTATGAGCTTATTCCCACAAATCCAAATATGAAGCCTTATAAAATTGCGATTTTCTTCAGCGGAATTGAGCGTACACTTGCAGGCTCAAAGTTTAATATGCGCGTTGACGAGTGTCGCAGTGCAGCTTATGCTTTGAAGGCTTTGTCAGGTATGGAATACGGCAAATTCAACGAAACAAATCTTCGTGATGTGCCTTATGAGACTTATTTGAAGTATAAGGATAAATTGCCTGAAAACTGGATGAAACGCGCAGAGCATTGGTATACAGAATTCCAACGTGTACAAAAGGGTGCAGAGGCTTGGAAAAACGGCGATATTGAAGCATTCGGCAAGCTTTCATTTGAAAGTGGTCATTCTTCAATTTATAATTGGGAAACAGGCTCTCCCGAGCTTAAAAAACTTTATGAGATTATGACTGAAACCGACGGCATTTACGGTGGTCGTTTCAGCGGCGCAGGCTTTAAGGGCTGCTGTATGGCACTTATTGACCCGTCATTTGAAGAAAGCATTACCGAAAAGGTTACAAGAGAGTATCTTAAGGCTTTCCCAGAACTTGAGGGTAAATATTCAGTGCACATTTGTGCAAGTGCAGACGGAGTGAGCTTATGAAATGTTTAATTTTAGCGGCAGGGTATGCAACAAGACTTTATCCGCTGACCGAAAATTTTCCCAAGCCCTTGCTTGAAGTGCAGAATAAAACAATACTCGATTGGCTTATTGATGATATTGACTGCTTAGGTCTTGTTGATGAGTATGTAGTAATTTCAAACCATAAATTCGCACATCATTTCGATAAGTGGGCTATGGCGAAATTACAAAAGATTACCGTTGTTGACGACGGCACAGAATCAAACGAAACCCGCCTTGGTGCAGTGCGTGATATTCAGTTCGCTATTGATGAATTAAAGCTTGATGATGATATGCTTGTAATTGCAGGTGATAATCTTCTTGATTTCAGCCTTACAAAGTTTATTAAGTATGCAAAAGAAAAGAATTCTGCCTGCATAATGCGTTATTATGAGCCGTCAGAGCAGAAACTTACCAAATGCGGTGTAGTTACTGTTGACGAGAACGATAAAATTCTCAATATGGTTGAAAAACCTGCACAGCCCGAAACACATTGGTGCTGTCCTCCGTTCTATTATTACACAAAAGAAGCCGCAAAGCTTATACAAAAGGGTATTGAAAGCGGTTGCGGTGTTGATGCACCGGGTAGCTTTATCGCGTGGCTTTGCAAACAAATTCCCGCTTATGCTATGGAAATGCCGGGAAGTCGTTATGATATTGGCAATCTTGAAAGTTACGAAAAAGTACAAAAGGAATATAAAGGAATATGTTAACACCTAATATCGATTTGAAAAATAAAACAATTCTTGTAACAGGTGCAGCAGGCTTTATTGGCTCTAACCTTGTACTTGAATTACTTAAAACGGTGAGCCCCGTTCATATTGTCGGTATCGATAATATGAATGATTACTATGATGTTTCAATTAAGGATTATCGTTTAAATGAGATTGAAAAGCTCGCAAAAGAGTATCCCGATTCAAAATGGACTTTCGTTAAAGGTAATATCGCAGATAAGCCACTTATCGACAAGCTTTTTGCAGAGTATGATTTCAGCGTAGTTGTAAACCTTGCGGCGCAGGCGGGTGTAAGATATTCAATTGTCAACCCCGATGTTTATATCGAGAGCAATCTTATAGGATTTTTCAACATTCTTGAGGCTTGCCGTCATTCTTATGACGACGGCAAAAGGGGAGTTGAGCATTTAGTTTACGCTTCAAGCTCAAGCGTTTACGGTGCAAATAAGAAAATTCCTTACTCAACTGATGATAAGGTTGACAATCCTCTTTCACTTTATGCAGCAACAAAGAAATCAAACGAGCTTATGGCTCATTCGTATTCAAAGCTTTATAATATTCCCTCAACAGGACTTCGATTCTTTACTGTTTACGGTCCCGCAGGTCGTCCCGATATGGCTTATTTCGGATTTACAAATAAGCTTATTAAGGGTGATACAATCGAAATCTTCAATTTCGGTAATTGTAAACGTGACTTTACCTACGTTGACGATATTGTTTCAGGTGTTAAGTTTGTAATGCAGAATGCGCCCGAAAAAGAAAATGGTGAAGATGGATTACCAATTCCACCATACAGAGTATATAATATCGGTAACAATAACCCTGAAAATCTTCTCGATTTTGTGGATATTCTTCAGCAAGAGCTTGTACGTGCAGGTGTTTTGCCCGAGGATTATGACTTTGAAGCACATAAAAAGCTTGTACCTATGCAGGCAGGCGATGTGCCTATAACATATGCCGACACAAGTGCACTCGAAAGAGATTTCGGCTTTAAGCCTAATACTTCACTTCGTACAGGACTTCGCAAGTTTGCCGAATGGTATAAAGAATTCTATATTAAATAAAAAAGTAACTCCCGAAAGATTTTCTTTCGGGAGTTTTTATGTCCTGTTCAGTTTTTTCCTTTTAAACTGCTACCTAATACGTCAGAAACTTCTGAAATAGCAATAAATGCCGAGGGGTCAATTGCTTTTACTATCATTTTAAGCTTCGCAATCTGAAATCTGTTTACAACAAAATAGATTACTGAACGGGGTTCTTGTGAGTAATACCCAGTTGCGTGAATTTGTGTTACACCGTAACCAAAATTGATACTTAATGCGTCACAAACCTCTTCTTCATGTTCAGTAATAATCATAACGGACTTCGCCTTGTCAAGACCTTCAACAATAAAGTCAACCGATTTAATAGCAACCGCATAAGTAATGATTGAGTAAAGTGGTAATTCCCAGCTTCTGAATATAATACCTATTATAATATAAAGAATTACATTGTAAATCATTACGAATGTGCCAACGGTCATATTGAGCTTTTTTGCAAAGGTTACCGCCATAACCTCAACGCCGTCAATCGCACCGCCGTAACGGATAGTAAGACCACTGCCAACACCTGAAATAAGTCCGCCGAAGATTGCACAAAGCACTAAATCGTTGCCCGCAAAGGGTGAAGAGTTGGCAACGTCAATGGGCAATACATCAATAATTAAAAATGACGAGAGCGAATAAATCAGCACCGCCCATACTGAATAAACAGTGAATTGTAAGCCCTGCTTTTTAAGCCCAAAAAGGAACAGGGGAATGTTAAGCACAATCATAAAAGAATGAAAGATTTATGTGGTCGGGAGTTATCTGCCACAAAAGCATTGAAGTGCCCGAAATTCCGCTGTCATAAAGATTTACAGGGGCTAAAAACATTGTAACACCAATTGAATTGATAATGCCCGCAAAAAATAATATAAAAAAGTTCTTGAATTTCAAGCCCTTTAATTCCTCAATAACCTCATTTTTGATTTTCTTAATATCAATCTTCTTCATCATTACCTCCGTTTGTTTACTATATAATATGTATAACATAGATTAAAAATCTATGCAATTTAATATTGCATTTCCAAAATTAAAGTAGTACAATTTCTCTCGGTGATAATTTTGGAAAAGCAAAACACGTTCAAAGCTGCCTTCAAAGCGGCATTTCCACATACCTTGCCCGTAATGACAGGCTATTTGTTTATTGGTATAGCCTTTGGCGTAATGTTCGCAGAAAAAGGCTATAATTTTATATGGGCGGCAATAATGAGCCTAACTGTTTATGCGGGCTCGGGGCAATACCTTGCGGTGAATTTCTTTGACCCTGCCGTAAGTCTTTTGCAGGTGGTGTTTCTCACCTTTATGGTGAATGTACGCCATGTGTTCTATGGACTCTCGCTCCTTGACCGCTTCAAATCTGCAAAAAAATTCAAGCCATATCTGATTTTTTCGCTGACAGACGAAACATATTCTCTTTATTTCCTTACCAAAACTCCGCAAGGAATGAACGAGGGTAAATTTCTCTTTGCACTTTCAATTCTTGACCAGTCTTATTGGATAATCGGCTCAATCATCGGTTCTGTTGCGGGAACACTCATTCCCTTTGACTCAACAGGCATTGACTTCGCAATGACCGCTTTGTTCCTTGTAATTCTCACAGAGCAATGGCTTACAAGTAAAAATCATTTTCCCGCGGTTGTGGGCATAGTTTGCTCTGTAATTTGCCTTTTGCTTTTCGGTAAGGATAATTTCGTGTTACCCTCAATGATTTGCATACTTTCAATTCTTTTGGCTTTTAAGAAATCGCCAATTAATAAGCACGAAGAAGATGCAGAGGCAGAAAAGGAGGCGGCTCGCGATGAATAATCTTCCCGTATCCTTTTGGAAATCTGTAATCATTATCGCATTGGTGGCACTCACCACCTTTGCAACCCGTGTTATTCCTTTTTTGTTGTTTCCCGACGGCAAAGAAATCCCCAAAACTGTTCAGTATCTCGGTAAGGTGTTACCCGCCGCCGTAATCGGTATGCTTGTTGTCTATTGCTTTAAAAGTGTAGTACCCAGCGAATTCCCGTTTGGACTTCCTGAACTTATTGCAGGTGCAGTGGTGGTGTTGCTACATATATGGAAAAGAAATAACCTCTTAAGCATCAGCGTTGGCACGGTGTTATATATGGTGTTGGTGCAGGTAGTTTTTGTATAATTTCAATAAATAACTTTTGACGGAGATTTTTTCTCCGTCTTTTTTTGTTTATTTTCTATAAAAAATAACCTATATATAATAGTATAGGAAAACATAGGTATATTTTCCAAAAAATCTACATAGAATAAGGACAAGATAGGGGTGAAAAACAGGC
>CALFTO010000054.1 GCA_937916195.1 uncultured Clostridia bacterium | reverse complement strand
TTTCTGTAATACGAGATTTGTATGATAACAGTATAGTAGCATACAAGACAGGAACAGAGCAGAACATAAATCTTGTATTAAGCACAATCAAAGCAGCCAAGAGAAAAGAAAAGGTCACTGCAGAGTTGCAGCTCCACAGTGACCAAGGCTTTCAATACACATCTCATCCGTATTTTAAGCTAATACAATCATACGGCATAACTCCATCAATGTCAAGACGTGGAAATCCTTATGATAATGCTATGGCTGAAAATTTCTTTTCGATTCTCAAAACAGAATGTATCTATCGAACAAAGTTGCGCACTTATGAGGATGCTCGCATCCTCATAAGTGAATACATTCATTTCTACAACAATGAAAGAATTCAACTAAAAACAAAACTGACTCCGTTAGAAAAACGAAATCAGTTTGTTGCTTAATTTTTAATTTTATCTACCATTAGGTGCTTTTTTGTACTGTCCGCACAATTTGGGGCAGTTCATGTTTGTACTGCTTTTTTAAAATATATATTGAAAAACTCAACACTATGTTGTATAATACTCACAATGTATTGTATTATCAATTGGAGGGATAATTTTGAAAAAAATTTTGGCTCTCGCAATTTCTTTAATTATAATTATCTCATCTGTGACAGATGGCGCAGTTGTCTTTGCAAAAAACATACCCGACAACAGCAATTTAAGTGAATTTGCATCTGATTTGCGTCAATTAGTGCTTGAATATGATTATAATAAAATAAATGATGATTCTGTTGCGGATGATAGTAGCTATAATGAAAAATTTCCCATCCAATATCATCAAGCTTTTAATTATGCTAATGCTTATTATTCTTCAACTGATGAATATGATTTTGAAGCTGTATTAGAAAAATATAATCTTCCTTCAAATGCTTTTGAGTCGGAAAGACTTATTGTTAAGTCAGCGAATAGAATTGATTCTTACGGTGCGATTGAGTGTGTAAGCGGATATAAAGATTTGCACATTTTGCAATATGCGTCACAGAGTGATGTTTTGGCGGCATATGAATATTATCTATCGTGTGATAATATTGAATATGTTGAGCCGGATTATATTTCTACTGTTCAAGCTGAAGTTGATGACGCATCAATTTCGGATGCTGATTCTTCCGAATATTTTTATGAAATCGTTGATAAAGTAGAAAGCTGGAATTCAGAAGAAATAGGATATGATGAAATCAAAGATGAGCTTGCTCAGCGACAATTAGCCGATGTTATGGTTGCGGTTTTAGACAGTGGAGTTGATACTGACCACGAAATATTTGAAAATCGCTTAATTCAGGGTAATGTAAATTTAAGTAGTTCTGGAGAAGAAAACAGTTGTGAAGATGATTATGGCCACGGTACTCATGTTGCAGGAATAATTGCTGACAACACTCTGAATAATGTAATGATTAAGCCTTATAAGGTGTTAAATAACCGTGGCAAAGGTACAATCAGTATAATTTCGATAGCGGTAGATATGGCTGTTGCTGATGGTGCAGACATAATCAATATGAGTATTACTGCAGAAGGCGAAAGTCAGACTATGACAGATTCAGTTAATGCCGCAACTGAACAAGGTGTTAATGTTGTCGTTGCCGCAGGCAATAAAAAAGCTGATTTGTCGAAGAAATATTATTCTCCTGCTTGTATAGAGTCGGCTATAACAGTAAGTGCAACTACAAAAGAGCACACTTTGGCATCTTATTCAAGCTTTAACGGCCCAATTGATATTGCAGCACCCGGCGATAATATCAAGAGTAGTTATTTGAATAATACATACACTTTGCTAAATGGCACTTCAATGGCTGCTCCGCAGGTTGCTGCCGGTCTTGCAATTATTAGGTCAGTGTATCCCAACCTTGAATTTGAAAAAATAGAAGAAAGATTAAAAAAGTATTCCATAAAAATGGATGAAAATGAGGGTCAAAATTATTTCGGTTCGGGAATTCTGTATTTGAAGTACATTTTACAAGAAATCCCAAGAACAGCCGAGCCGGAATTTGATGTTTTAGATGGTGAGTTTTCCAATTCTTTTAAGCTTACATTATCCTGTCCCGAAAAAGATGCAAAAATTCTTTATGTTATTCATAAAGATGAGGAAGTTATTGATATAGGTTTCTTGAATGGTACAGAGTATTTAGAGCCCTTGACAATTTCTGTGGATACAAAAATTTCTGCCGTAGCAATCTCAAAAGGTAAACTGTTTAGTACAATAGTAACGCATGAGTATATTCGCAGTAATCGTCTTGAAGAAGATAAGTATGATATAAACAATAATGGAATGATTACAGGTTATTTTGGTAATGATATTGACTTGATTGTTCCAAATACCATTAATGGAATAAAAGTTACAGGTGTTGCAGCATCAGCTTTTAAGGATAATCAGCAAATCCATTCTGTAGTTTTACCTGACACTGCATTTAAAATTGGTGAACACGCATTTTCAGGGTGTTTAAATTTAGAATCTGTAACCGGTTCGGGTATTACGGAAGTGGCTGATAACTCATTTGAGTTGAGTACAATTTCTAATATTCCTTTTGAACAGCTCTTGACAATTGGAGATTTCGCTTTTTCAGGTTGTAATAATTTGAAAAATGTGGATTTAACTAACACAATAACCATTGGTAAATCAGCTTTTGAAAACGCAAAAGGACTTCAAGCAATAAAAAGTGATAGTGTAATTGAAATTGGTAAAGCGGCTTTCAGAGGTAGCGATATAATATCTGTTGATTTTTCAAAAATATCTGATTTTTCTAATTATGCTTTTGAGAATTGTTCAGAATTGGTTTCGGTTTCTTTTGAAAGTCTTGAAACAGTATCTCAATATTCATTTAAGGATTGCGTTTCTTTAAAAACCGTAAAAATGCCGGTGGTCAAGAACATAAAAGCAAATTCATTTGAAAATTCGGGAATAATTAGATTTGCATCTGATACTTTAGAATTTTTAGGTAACTTAGCATTTCGTAATTGCAATTTACTCAAATATGTAAGCCTGCCTAATGTAACAACGGTAGAGTCGTATTCTTTTAACGGTTGTACAAATTTAAGAAGTGTTTATCTGCCAAAATTAAAGGAATTAGATAGTAATACTTTTTCAAAATGTGAAAATTTGAAATCCTTGTGGCTTCCTGCTGTTGAAAAAGTAAGTTGGAATGCATTTGATAATTCTTATATTGAATATGTGCAATTTGACAAAGTCGAAACAATTAGTAGTTTACCGAATACTTTAAAGGGTATTATTTTGCCCTCAACATGTGTTTCAGTCAGTGGCACTGTACCGAAAACAGATTTCATTATTTATGGTTATGCAAACACTTACGCTGAACAATATGCTAATGAAGTTAATAAGGATTTTAAAGTTGTTCCGGCAATGCTATGTGAAGTGACGGATTCTGTTAGTTTAGAAGAAAAATATATCACAGCTTATGCTCTTGGATTTAACTGTACATATCAATGGTATAAAAATGATACTGTTTCAAATGAAAATGGTGTACCCATTGAAAATGCAACAAACTTCTGGTATGAGCCCCAAAGAGAAGATAATGCTGCTTGCTATTACTGTGTGATAACAAGTGATGATGGTGTAAACTTCAATGAAGTTGTTACAACTCCAATCGCAAATGCACCGGAATATCAAGAAGCAGATTATACGGCGTATAATTATATTGTTGAAGAGGCAAAGCATATTGACCGTGAGCTTTACACTAATGAGTCACTTACTGTTCTTGACGAGTTGCTGGCACGTGATGTATCAGGATATTCCTTGGCAGAACAAGGGTTGATTACTCAACATATCGAAGACATTAAAAATGCGATTTCTTCTTTAATTCTTGATTTTGCGTTAGGTGATATTAATGACGATGGTAAAATTTCATTGTTGGATGCTCGTTTAGCCCTTAAAGCAGTTTCTGGCACAGAAGAACTTGACAGACTTCAAAGCTTATCAGCAGATATGAATGAAGATGGCAAAATCTCACTTATTGATGTTCGAGCAATTCTTCGTATTATTTCTGAAATGGCAGAAACAGAATAAAAAATTAACCCCGTTGGATATTCCCAACGGGGTTTACTATTGTTGTTTTCGATTATTATAACAAACCTTCAACAGCCTTTTCTAAATCCTCATATTCTAAGGCTTCAAAGAAGATTTTTGCTATAACGCCGTTTTCGTCAAGTACAACGGTGTAGGGGTAAGTTCCGCGACCACCAAGCATTGTATAATAGCCCGCTTCATCTAAATCAATCGCAAAAAGCAGATTGCTTTGCGGATAGTGTTCTTTTATATAATCAGGTGCAGTTGTGAATTCACCGCCCATATTTGAATGTACTGCGATTACAGATACAGAAGCTTTATAGTTATTTGCTATTTGTTCAAAATATGGTAGTTCATTTACGCAAGGTGTACACCAAGTGCCCCAGAAATTGATAATTGTAATCTTGCCTGTTTGTACTGGGTTTATGGTGTTTTCGTTTATTCCATTTTCGTCGATTATTGTTAAATCAGCACCATAGCACAAATTACCAACCTCTGTGCCCGTTTGTGTAGGTATGTTATTACTCTCGTCATTCCAATAAAAAGCGATTGAAGTAATAAGAATTGCAACAAGTAATACACAAGAAATTGCTCTTGTAATAAGTCTTGCATTTTTGTGGTCTTTAACAGTTTCGTTAAGTGTTTCGTCTTTCTTTTTAAGCTTTAAGCCTTTCCACATAATTGCATTTGTGGGGCAAACATCAATGCACTCGCCACAGCTTATGCATTCAGCATCGCCAACGTTTTTAATATCCATTTTACAATGGTTTACACAAAGATTACAGTTTGTACATTTGGGTACATCAACCTTAACACCAAAGAATGAAATCTTATTAAATAAACCGTATAATGCGCCGAGAGGGCAAATGAAACGGCAGAACATTCTGAAAATAAATACACAAGCAACAAGAATGCTTACCATCAATAAAAACTTCCAAGTAAAAAGAGGACCAAGCATTGAGAAATAGCTCTCATTAACCTTGTTGGCGAGAAGTCCAATTCCGCCCTCAAGTGTACCTGCAGGGCATATGTATTTACAAAAAGAGGGGAGAGGAGTATCGCGGAAAGCATAAGCAATTGGCACAATAAATACAAAGAATACTAAAACTACATATTTAAAATATGAAAGTATTCTTGTAACCTTGTTCTTTTTAAGCTTGGGAGTTTTGATTTTATAAAGCAACTCCTGAATAAGCCCAAAAGGACAAAGCCAACCGCAAATAAAACGACCAAACATAAGAGCATAAAGCAGTAAAATACCGCACACATAGAATAAGGTGCTCTTATCTGCGCTGAATGAGCCTTGAAGCGAGCCTAACGGACAAGCACCGACTGCACCGGGGCAAGAGTAACAGTTAAGTCCGGGAACGCAGAATTGCTTGGTGTTTCCTTTGAAAATGTTACCTGTTGAAAAACCTTTTAAATTAGCATTAAAAAGCACCGCCGCATAAAGCTGAATGATTTTACGCTTTGAGGGGATAAGTCTTTTTAATTTTTCAGCAAATCTTTTCATATCATCACCTCATCAGCCCAATCCGATACATTCGGTACAAATATTAATTGCTTTTGTCAGTACATCAGCAGTTCCACCGGTAAAGTAGCCATAAAGCAAAAGTCCAACACCAATAAATAGCAATGCAAAACGGACAATGATAACGAATTTGTTATCTCTAATTACTTCATTCTTCTTCGACTTCGGTTTGGAGGGGGCTTTTTTTATAAGCTCAATTTCTTTTTTAAGGCTTTTTTCATTGTGGTATGCAGTGAAAACTGAATAAGCAAAGGGAATAATCAAGCAGGGAATAAGCACCCACATAGCTTTTATTACAGAAGAATTAATATCGGTTTCATAATTATTACTGTTTAGTGCATAACCAAGAAAAACTGCACCCGATATACATATTATGATAGTACGAATTATAGTGTGTGATTTTCTTGATTTTCTTTCTTTGTAAATGGATTTAAGTGTTTGTTCATCACAAATACTTAAATCTCTTTTTGCAGTAATTCTTTTAAGAATAAAATCATAGGGTTTAAATTCTGTTCCATTTTCATATACGGGAGCAATAAAATCCCAAATAAAATTGATTATTGTTAGTGCAATACATAAATAAATGGGAATTGAAATTTTTGAAAAGGTTTCAATTACAATCTGCCTTGAATAAGCACCATCACCAAATGAATAGATTGATA
>CALFTO010000053.1 GCA_937916195.1 uncultured Clostridia bacterium | reverse complement strand
TGCTTGTTTATTCGGAACAACTTGCAACTGATATTGAATTGCTTTGCCAAAATATAAAAGCACCGTCAAATACATTGTTTCAAATCCGCAAAAGCTCAAGTAGTGTATATGCAAATATCCGTGAGGCAAATTATGGTCAAAGCAGGGCGGATATGCTTTCTAAATTTGAAATTGCATTAAAAGAGTGTAGCGAAACTGAGGGTTGGTTACAGCTTTTATTCAAAACAAAATCTATTGATGAAGATACATTTAAAAAGAATAGAAATCTCTGTGGTCGTATTAGAAGAATGTTGATTGCAAGTTGCAAAACATTAAAAGATAAAGAGTAATGTTACTCAAGAGAAGGTGTATTTATGGGCATATTTGATTTATTCAAGAAAAAGAAAGATGAATTTGAATTTTTCGATACTGAAATTATTATTGACTCCGAGCCGATAGAAGTATTTATGAACGAAAGTGAAAATAAATGTGGAGAACTATATTGTAAAAACGATTGCTATACGTATAAAATAATTGAAAAACTGTCTGATGATTATGAAGGACGAATAAGTTATTATTGGTGTCCGACACAAACAACAGCAAGTTTTTTCGATACAAAAGAAAAAGCGATTAAGGAAATATTGTCTATTATAAATGAAAGCTAATGGTTCTAAAATGAGACGTACTGCCAAAAAATTAAGGACTTCAATAGAAGTCCTTAATTTTTTTATCCAATCCACAGGATTGGTATGTAATCACGCGTCAGCGTGTATGTAATCGCCACAGGCGTATGTCATCACCGCAAGGTGCGTTCCTTCGGATTGATTACATTCATCTCGATAAACAAGAATTTAACAACACAACTGCGTTACAAAAAAGATTGACAATCATTTATCAAAGTGCTATTATTGACTGGGGCTAATAATATATTTTGATGGGGGATTTAAAATGAAAAAATTCTTTAAAACATTTTTTGCTCTTCTTTTGTCACTTGCAATTTTTTCAAGCATATTTACTTGCTTTGCCGCAGAGCTTAATCAAGAAGCTGTGAATGAGCACAGAGGCCAGTTTAAGAACTATGTTCTTCTTGGTGATAGCGTTGCAAGTGGATATCGTGATGTTATGTGTGATGAGGATGATGCATATAACAAGGCGTATCAAGAAACAACTTATTGCAGAGTACCCGGCTCTTATGCCGATGTGCTTACAAAGGCTATTATTGAAGATAACACAATGACTGCTTTTGCAGGTCCTGGTTTTAGAACGGTTGAAATCCGCTATATGCTCGAAGATGATTTTGACGAAGCTGATGATTATATGTTCCATCCGGCTCAGTTGAACACTGTCGGTGATGCGGGTAGTGAGGAATATCGTACAGCATACAAAAAGGCAGTTGCAGAGGCTGACCTTATTACTCTTGGTGTTGGCGGTAATGACTGGGGTGCATATCTCGGTTGGATACTCACAGACATTTTTGAAAAAGAGAATGTAGCTGATGAATATATGGCCAAATTGCAAGAGATTGTTGCCAACGGTAATATGGATGTTGAAATGATTGCAGACCTTGTTGAAATCGCTCATCTTGCAGGTGCACTTCCCGAATTGGTTTCAACTCTTCCGTCAGCACTTTCATATGGCCTTGGTAATTTCTATAAAAACTGGGACATTATGATTCAGGATATTTATGATTTGAATCCGGATGTTACTCTTATGGTGCTTGGTATGAGTGACAACAGTGTAAAGGGTAAATATTTCGGTTACAACGGTGAAGAAGGCGAACCAATCAGTACCGATGCGGCAACTCAATCTGAAGTTGTAAAAACAATTGTTGATTTTATTATGACTGTGGGCAACACACCGATGATTGAGGGCGAAGAAAAATTCGGATACATTTATGTTGACACCGCAGGTACAACTTATGTTGAAAGTCATCCCGATGCAGACGGCCATGTTTATATCGCAAACAAGATTATTGAAGCATTACCCTCTGCAGATTTACCGCCTGGCGAAGAAACACCTGACGATAATACCGATGGCGGATTAACCGGTGGAGATAATACTGAAAATGAAAATCCACCTACTGACGACAGCGAAAACAATACCGAAAATAATAATGACGGTAGTAACAATAATACCGAAAACGATAACGCAAATAATAACAATAATGAAGAAATCCCTAATACCGATGTGGCATTAATTATTGCTCCCGTTGTAGTAGAACTTATTTCAATCTTAATGGCGATTGTAGTTTTCGCAAGAAGAAAAAGAATTGAAGAATAATCCATAACGAAAAAGACTGGTTTCGCATTTTTACGAAATCAGTCTTTTTTTATTAGAACTTCCTCACAAAGCTACATCTTTTACACAGCTCTTCACAGGCGGTACGGTTTGAAAATCCGCTATAGATATTTTGTGCTCTTTGTGAATTTAAAATATCTTCCATATTATTTTCAAAAATATTTCCCAACGCAATCTCGCCGTTGTTGTCAAGACAACAGGGGACAACCGTTCCGTCAGCTAAAATGCCAATCTGGTCGCGAAGCCCATAGCAGAAAACATTTTCATTTATATTATTGTTTTCAAGTGTAGGCCAATCAAATTTGTCACCATATTGCAAAAAGACCTTATTGCCAATTCGCGTGCCGTTTCGTTCCTCGTTCCACGGTTTTGGAAAATAATTTTCAAGCACAGTTAAAATTTCATCATTCAAACAGTCTTTTCCTCCGTTGTTCCAAAGTCTGAGAACAACGATTTTTTTATTTTCGGCAGATTTTGCGTATTCAAAACAATCTTTCAAATAGTTTTCAAATGAAATCTTATTATCGTTCGCCTCAAAAGAATGCAAAGAAATAACTGTTTTGTAATGAGAATTCGAGTTTAAAAGTATATCTTTATTATTGTTTAAAAGAGTTCCGTTTGTAGTGATTATAACCTTGAATTGCATATCTTCTGCAAGGTTTAAAAATTCTTTAAGCTCGGGGTGGCAAAGAGGCTCACCCAACAGATGAAAATAGATATAATCGGTATAAGGCTTAATTTTATTTAATATCAATTCAAATTCGTCAATACTCATTCGTCGGGGTGCACGAATAGTCCCCGGACAAAACGAGCATTTCAAATTGCAAATATTAGAAATTTCAACATATATCTTTGCAAATCGTTTCATTGGCTTAATCTCCTGTTTTTCTTGGATTTATTATAACATACTAAATCTTAATATCAAACAAAAACTTATTTTGAATTATTGAAACGAATATTGAACTATGATAAAATAATTACAAAAGGAGAGTGGATTTTGTGAAAAAAGAAAAGGTTATATCTGTATTTTTAATGTTAGCAGTATTGATAGTGTTCTTATCGTCTTGTGCAAAAGATAACGCAGAAACTCCTGATAATTCAACAACAGAAAGTACAACAAACTCCACTATGGATACCATTGTTGAAGAGAGTTTATATCAAAAACTCATTCGTACAATTGACGGCAATTTTCAAAAAGATTATTACGAGGCTGTTTCAAATTTTGAGATGGTAGAAACTTGCGATAAATATGCTACAAAGTGGGATTATGTAGCTAATGAGTGCTACAATGCTATAATGACATATGATAAAGAAGATATTGAAATGACAGGATATCCCACGACTGAAGAATTTAAACAAACAGTTACGAATATGAAAGCGGATTGGGAAGCGTATTATATTTCTAATTGTGAAGATTACAAAACGACGCTTTATTTCACTTATGGACCGGGAACGATTGTGGGTCCTGTTTATATACATCACATTTATGAGTTGAAGATGGATTGGGCGTTACAGCTTGTTGAAATTTGCGAAAGAAATTCTATTGATATTGATTTAGAAGATTTAGGGTGACCACTATGCCATATTTATTTACACATTTTAAAGAAAAAATTACACCCGACGGTGAACAGGTTTATTTCGGTGTCAGCCGTGACGGTCTTAACTGGGAAAAGGTCAATGACGGTAATCCAGTTTTAACTGCTCAACTTGGCGAAAAAGGTTGTCGCGATATCGAGATTGTGCGCCTTCACACAGGCGGATTTGTAATTCTCACAACGGATTTGTGTGTCGCAAATCGTTATGACGAAAATTTAAATCTGGATTGGTCCAACATAAATCGCACAGGCAGTAAGTGTTTGCGTATGTGGAAAACCGACGACTTGGTGCATTTCAGCGAAGAAAAACTCCAGTATTTCGGTCGTGGTGATTTCGGTTGTATGTGGGCACCCGAAGTGTATTTTGAAGAAGAAAAAGAAGAATATTTAATTCATTGGGGTTCAACTGTGGCAGAAGATGATTACAAGCATATGTCGATTTATTGTTCTGTTACCAAGGATTTTGAAACTTTTTCTAAACCCAAGCTTTTCTTCACGAAGGATAATGAAATTCTCGACACTCATATAAGAAAAATCGGCGATACATATCATATGTTTTATAAAAATGCTCACAATCCGTCAATGAATATGCACGCGACCTCAAAAAATTTGTATGGACCTTATGAGCACGACACAGAGCTTGAAGAATATATGAACGGAGTTGAAAAGCCCGGCTCTTATGAAGCTCCCACAACTTATGTACTTCCCGACGGCAGATGGTGCTTGATGCTGGATTTCTTTGGTTGCGAGAAAGAAAAAATGGGCTATGTGCCGTTCATTTCAAAAGCCCCCGGTGATGCGCATTTTGAACGCTGTCCCGAACTCGTTTCATTCCCCTATGGCTATAAGCACGGCGGAGTAATTGAGATTACCGACGAGGAATATGAAAGACTTAAAAATGCGAAATTCTAAATTCGAAATGCGAAATTGATATATAAAAACGGACAATGCAAAAATTTGCACTGTCCGTTTTTTTGAATGGTGGGCAATTTGCACAATTGCCAATCATAAAATTGTGGACAATAAACAATTGTATTGGTTTTCTTTTTATGATATATTTAATTCATAAAATATAATTTAAATATTTATAGTATAAAGGAGTTGTTATAATGAAAAATACTTTCAAAAAAATCGTAGTAATTATGTTGTCGCTACTTCTGATTGTTGCGGCTTTGCCTTTTTCAGTAATGGCTACAGATGCAATTGATGTTGAATTAAACGGTTTAAATGTCACTGCAACCGAAGGCACAATCGGTACAGGAGTTGTTAAAGTTGGTGAAGATTATGTAACAGTGCTTACTGCGAGTGAAGGTTTTGAAATAACTTTAGTTGAAGTTTATTCCCCTTATTATGAAGCTACTCATTTAGATTTTGATTTTAACTATGAAACAGGTGTTCTTACAGTCCCCACTAATGGATTTTCTGATGCAGCCGGACTGGTTATTAATGTCACTACAGGTAGAGTTTTTAATTACGAAACTGATGTAATAGATGCAACTGAATTGCCTTATTCAGATTCATTTGCTTTAGATGAATCTAATATTATTAAGGATTTCGGGCTTGCGGCTAAGGTTTTCAAAGTTGAGTTGGCAGAAGGCGAAACTCTTGATATTAAGTTTGTCGGAGACTATACCGATACTGAACTTGACATAGGAATAGGAGATGCTAAAGTAAGTATATACACTTACGATGAAGAATGCGGTTTAGAGTGCATAGAGAGTTTTTATCAACATTGCGGAATAGAATGCGTTTTCGAACCTGAAGAACCGGGAACATATTATGTTGTTACAATGTGTTATAATGAATATATCGGTGATGTATATTCTCTTGAGTTATCAATATATGAAGAGCCGAATAACGAAGAAGAACCTACACCAACACCCGGCACTGGCACAGGTTCGGGGTCGATTGCAGGCGGTAGTGATGATATTATTATCGATGTTATAATTCCTGATTTGGAAACTCCCGACATCCCCAACACAAGTGTTGAGAGTAATGCTACAGCCCTTGCTGTTCTCTCGTTAACTGTAGGCGGTGCGTTGTTACTCACTTTCAAAAGAAAAGAGAAATAAAATCAAATAAACATTGAAAACGGACTACCAATCGGTAGTCCGTTTTTATTCTTCGATTTTTTCTTGGGTATTTTCTTCGTTTTCTGCAGGAATGGGGACTTCATCAATTGACTCCACAACGGCGGGCTGTGTCATTTCTTCCTTTTGCTTTTCAACCTTTTCGTCGAGCCAGTCGATAATGTCAATATAGACCTCACCACGATTGATTTCATTGAGAATTTCGTGACGTGCGCCATCGTAAATCTTCATTGAAACATTCTTGTGTCCCGTCTTTTTAAGTTTTTTATAAACCTCGTTAACTCCCTTGCCGTAGTCGCCAACAGGGTCCATTGAGCCCGAAATGAGAAGTATGGGCATACTTAAGGGTACTGAATTGTACCAACGGCGAGAGGAAACCTGCTTAAGTGTTGTGAAAAGCGCTTTCATACCGCTAACGGTGTATTTGTACCCGCAAAGCTCGTCCGCCATGTATTTGTCAATTTCAGCCTCGTCGCGAGAGCCCCAATCATAATCGGTACGCTTTTTAGTCTTGCGATTATATGCACCGAATGCGATTGTGTCGAGGAGTTCGGAACGATGCAACGGTCCGTTTTCTTTAATCAGCGTGTTTGCAAGCTGAATTCCGATGCTCAGCGCAGGATTTTCGCCACTTGTACCACTATAAATTACGCCGTCAAGCAGATACCCGTATTTTGCGGTGTATTTGCGGGCAATAAGACTTCCCATTCCGTGACCGAGCATAAAAAACGGTAAATGGGGATATTCAGCCTTGATTTTATCTGTAAGTGTTTTTAAATCCTCAATGAAATGCTCTTCACCCTCGGTTTCACCGAAAAATCCAAGCATTTCGCGGTCTGTAACTGACGAGCCGTGGCCGATATGGTCGCTTATGAAAACCGCATAACCCGCCTTGCAAAGCTCAAGGGCAAATCGGGCATAGCGGTTTGAATATTCAGCCATACCGTGCGAAATCTGAACGATGCCCTTAATTGAGCCGTAGTCAATTGGTGCGGCACTCTGGGCATATATATCGCACAACCCCGAATGAGAGGGGAATGTGTATTCTTTGGTTAGAAATTCCAAACAAATCACCTTTAAAATAATTTGATAAAGTATTTTACCACATAAAACTCGATTTTTCCATAAGCAGAGCACAAATTAGGCATAAGTGACAAAGCAAAACGGATTTTGTTGGGCATAAGGCACAAAGCGAAAACTATTGAATTTTCGTGTTAATTATGTTACAATATGTGAGCATTAGGGGGCGTAGCTCAGTTGGGAGAGCGCTTGAATGGCATTCAAGAGGTCATCGGTTCGACCCCGACCGTCTCCACCAAAAAGGACTTGCAGAACTGCAAGTCTTTTTTTATTTGGATAATATACACATTGCGCAAAATATGTTCAAAAAATATTAACATCTTTGATATTTTCAGTTCATTTTTTTGGATAATAATGTAAAACAAATAAGGTTATAGAAAGGTATTGGGAAAAATGAAAAAAATATTTGCTTGTATTCTTGTTGTGGTTCTGCTTTTTGCGGGGTGTAGTACTCCTAAAGAGCAACAAATCGAGGGCACGCAAATCAAGCTTTCTGACAAGGAAATCACTGTTGACGGCGAAACGGTAACGAGTGACAACACACAAGCAGTTTATGCTGCAAATGATATTGTATTCTACCTTGCGGGGCAAGATTTCACCTATGGCGAAGGTGCAAAAGAAGATGAGCACGAACAGGCAGAGGCGGACGCACATACGGTTGTGCATATCACAAAGCCCGGCAGATATGTACTCAGTGGCGAGCTTTCAGCAGGGCAGATTGCTGTTGACCTTGGTGAAGATGCAGAAGAAAATCCCGAAGCAACAGTTACACTTATCCTTAACGGCGTTGATATTGCCTGCACAGTTGCTCCTGCGGTGATTTTTTATAATGTGTATGAGTGCGGAGTAGCTGACGATGAAACTGCAACAAAGGATGTTGACACCTCAACAGCGGGTGCGAATGTAATTATTGCTGACGGCACAGAAAACAATATAAATGGCTCTTATGTTGCGAAGATTTACAAGTCATACGAATTAAATGAAGATGGTACTGAGGTCGTAGACAGTAAAAAACTCCACAAATATGACGCAGCGTTCTATTCAAAGAAAACAATGAATATTGACGGTGGCGAAAAAGGTGACGGAATTCTTAATATTAAAGCCGAAAACGAAGGTCTTGACAGTGAGCTTCATTTAACCATAAATGGTGGTAATATCAATATTACATCGGGTAATGATGGTATTAATACTAACGAGGACAATGTTTCTGTCACAACAATAAATGGCGGCAAAGTGAATATCCTTTGTGACGGTAGTACGGGCGAGGGCGACGGAATTGACTCTAACGGTTGGCTTGTAATCAATGGCGGTACGGTTGTTTCTCAGGCTTGTGCTACAAGCGGTGACGCAGGAATTGATTCGGATTTAGGCATATATATTAACGGCGGTAAGGTTGTTGCATCGGGTAATATGCTTGACAGAATTGCGGGGGGAGAACAGACCTATGCTGTGTTCAACTTTGCAAGCCGTCAGGTCGGCGACAGCACATATACTTTGAAAAATTCAGAAAACAAGGTTGTCGGCGAATATGCACCCACCAATGATTTTGCATATCTTCTCGTTGCGGGTGATGAGCTTGTGGCAGGAGATTATACCTTCTGGCAAGGCGACACACAGTTGTCAGCGTCATCAATGAGTATGGGAAATATGAACGGTGGCGAAATTCCCGAAGGTCAGACAAATGCAGACGGAACTGTGCCCGAATTACCTGAGGGTATGGAAAATATGCAAAGACCTCAGAGAGAGGAAAATATGACAAGACCTGAAGGCGAAATTCCTCAAATGCCAAATGGTGAAGCACCCGAAATCCCCGAAGGTATGGAGAATATGACACCACCCAACAATATGGGTGGCGGAATGGGTATGGGCAATATGATGATGGGCGGTGAAGTCTCAACAACATTTACAATTGTTGAGGGCGGAAATCAGTTTAGTAATGTTAGCCCAATTGCCACAACGGTAACTGAATAAACAAAATCTAAAAAATTAAATTTACAAATCAAAAACTCCGAGTTGTTGCTCGGAGTTCTTTGTGTATTCTTTATTCAGCCTCTACCGTTTGTTCTGATAATGCTCTACGTTCTGCGAGTTCTTTTTCAACCTGTGCTTTCTGTTCGGGTGTGTATTTGATAAAGAGTAAAGGAATTATGTAAAGAAGTGCGGCGATTGCGGGAGTGAGCATTACAAGTGGCCAAATCCAGTTTTCAAAGGCTTCAGTCTGTGTGCCGAGATATACGGCACCGGGAACGTCCTCAACAGCCTTGTAACCAAGAATACTGAGCGCAAATGTGCCGAGAGCACCTGTAATACCGCTTGAAATCTTTGTAAAGAATGTCTGCATTGCGAATGTAACACCCTCGGTACGCTTGCCTGTTTTCCATTCCATATAGTCAACACTGTCGCAGAAGAGTGATGTCTGTGCAATACTTGCGGCACCTGCAGGGAATGATGCGAGAGCGAGAATAATCATTGTGAAAATGATGTTTTTGCCTTCAAATCCAATAATCCAGGCAAGAATTCTGGCAACCATTGTGCAAAGCTGAATAAAGATAAGAAGATTTCTGTAACCCTTGAATTTGAGTTTAAGCTTATCTGCAAAGAGCATACCAAGGAAGCTTGGGGCAGTAGTCAAAGCACCGAAAACAGTTGTAAGAGTGAGCGGCCCAAGAACAAATCCTGCAATAGAAATTTCAGGAACCTTGTACTTGAAGAAATATGTCATAAGGTTGTTGCCGAATGCCAAAGCACCAAAAAGGTTTGAAAGTGTAACAAGCATAAGCATCTTGTTCTGGAAAAGGAGTTTAAAACATTCAATAATTGAAGTCTGTTGCTGTTCGGGCTGAACTAAACGAACTCTTTCCTGTGCTTTGTAGCATTTTGCACTGACTAATGCACCGCCAAGACCGAAAATTGCTGCAAACAAAACTGTCATAAGAGCCAATGAATTGCCTGACTGTTTTGCAACAATCTCCATTATCATAGGAACAACTGCGCTGAAAACACCGTAGAAGATTGAACCAACTGTTCTTGCTAACTGAACAAATTTGTCACGTTCGCTTGAATTTGGTGTAACAACTGAAGTCATACCCCAGATTGCAACGTCTTGCATCGTGTAAGTAATATCCCAACAGAGATACATAATTACAAAGTAACCAACACGAAGCCAGAGAAGATTTTCAGCAGTTGAAAAAACAACGAAAATAAGCACCGTGAAAATACCCACGGGTACAGGTGTGTATTTAAGTAACGGGCGGAGCTTCTCGCCACTCTTAAAGCGGTGACGGTCAACGATTGAACCGATAATAGGGTCATTAATGCCGTCCCATACCTTCATAAGAATTAAAAGCACCGCAACAATGCCGGCAGGGAATTGCGCAATATCCGTCAAAAAGTATTGGAAGAAAGATGCACCGATAAAGCAATAAACAATATTTTGACCTGCAAGACCGGTCATAAAGTTAAGTTTTTCCTTTTTGCTTATGTAATTCATAAAAATAACACAACCTTTCAACTTATAGCTTAATTATACATTATGTCAAAGTCATAATCAATTCATTTTGTATAGTGAAAAGTAATAAAAAAATTGACTTTATTTTGTCAAGGTGATAATATTTAATAGTAAAATAATGAGAAAGCATAGGGGGATTTGCTATGGCTTATAAAATTACAAATCCCTATGAGGCAGTAACTGAACTCATAGGAGTAGAAGAAAATCACTACAAGACAAATTTGCACACTCATTCTACATACAGCGACGCAAATGACACAATGACGGATATGATTAAGGGTTTTTATGACAATGATTTTGATATTGTTGCCTTTGCAGAACACGGAATTTTAGGCAAACCTTGGAATGAAAAACCCACTCACATTCCTTTTTTCAATTTTCAGTATTTGTGGCACGGCAAGAGAAGTTACTTGACCGAAGAGCAGTACAAAGGGATTAAGGCAGGTACATACAAAACAAAGAATAACGCAAGAACTAAAAAACGCGGACTTGAAGATGTGCCGAATGCGATTGAGTGTAATATGTTCACCATTATGAAAAATCATGTGAACGGTTATTTCACTGATAACGCTTACGAGGGAGTTCAGGGTCTTGAATTTGACTATGAAATCCCGCTTCGCCTTATTGAAGAAAGTGGCGGAATTTCTCACATTAACCACCCCACAGATTTGTTGCAAGCGTGGAAAAGACCTGATTGTGCTAAAGTGCCCGAAAATATTGAGTATTTTGCAGACCTTTTAAGACGCTTTAAGTCTTGTATGGGTATTGAAGTGCTTAATATGTATGATAAGCCTAATCGCAGTGACAGAATTTTGTGGGACGAACTCTTAAAAGAACTTATCCCTGAGGGTAGAACAGTTTTCGGCTTTGCTAACAGCGACGCACATCAGGTTGACCAGATAGACACCGCATTTATGGATTTCATTCTTCCCGAATATTCACTCGACAACTTGCGTAATGCAATGGAAACAGGCACCTTCTTCGCGATTGCAAGATATGCAAAAAATGAGCTTGGTGAAGATTTCAAGGGCGAAGGTCCTGTGCCTGCAATAACAAAAATAGCAGTTGATGATGAAAATGATACAATCACAATCAGCGGTAAAAACTGCAAGGCAATTGAATGGATTGCCGACGGCGAAATTATCAAGAGCGAAACACTCGATGCCGACGGTGAAATTACAACAACAATCAACCTTAATGATTATGCCGATAAGATTAGTTGCTATGTCCGCGCACAGCTTAAAGGTGACGGCGGTATCTGCATGACACAGGCGTTTATCTGTGACGACGGCAATATGGAACGCTTCAAGAAAGAAATTAAGCCAAAAGTTCTCACTCCCGAAGAGCAGAAAAAACGCAAATTCTACAGCAAAAAACGCGGAGTAATTTACGGTAAAATAATGAAAAAAATATAGGTACATTTATGGATTGGAAAAAGGAATACGAAAAAAAGAAAGTATCGGCAAAAGAGGCAATCAGCCAAATAACAGACGGCGACCGTGTGGTTATGTCTTTTGGTTGCGGTGAGCCACGGGCGATTGTTCGTGCAATGCGAGAGAATTATAAGAATTACAAAGATGTTCAGGTAATAAATATGCTTCTTCTCGGTGAAACTCCTTGGGTTGACGAAGAAGTGAAAGGCCATTTTTCTTACAACTCGTTTTTTGCTTCGGGTACTAACCGTAAGGCGATTTCTGATGGCGTTGCAGATTTTACCACCTGCTATTTGTCGGAATCTCCAATGGCTTTGCGCGAAGTTGTGAAGCCTCGCGTAACCGTTATGTCGGTTACCCCGCCCGATGATGAGGGCTATGTTTCTCTCGGCACAAATGTTGACTATATTGAAACAACTCTTTCACATTGTGAATTGAAAATCGCACAGGTAAATGAAAATGTACCCTATACTTTCGGCAATGCGAGAAAGCATATTTCAGAATTTGATTATTTTGTTGAGTGTAATGAGCCACTCCCTGAAGTGCCCGCACCGCCTATTACCGATGTTGAAATGCAAATCGGCAAAAATTGTGCATCACTTATCAATGATGGCGACTGTATTCAGCTTGGTATTGGCGGAATTCCCAACGCAATCTGCGAAGAATTAAAGCACAAAAAAGATTTGGGACTTCATTCTGAAATGGTAGGCGACGGTGTTGTTGACCTTATAAAGAGTGGTGTAATCAATAATTCTAAAAAGAATTTCAATAAGGGTAAAACAATTTTAGGCTTTGCATTCGGCACTAAAAAATTGTTTGATTTTCTTAATAAAAATGAAGATGTTATTATGACACCGATGGATTATGTAAACAACCCCGCAATTATTGCACAGAATGACAATATGGTGTCGGTAAATTCTGCAATCGAAATTGACCTTATGGGTCAGGTTGTAGCAGATACAATCGGGCTTAATCAGTTTTCAGGTGTCGGCGGTCAGGTGGATTTTGTCCGCGGTGCGACAATGAGTAAAGGTGGCCGTTCAATTATCGCAATGCCCTCATCCGCAAAAGGTGGAACAATCTCGAAAATCGTGCCGAAGCTTACTGATTATTCAGCGGTTACAACTACAAGAAATGATGTAAATTACGTTGTTACTGAATACGGAATTGCACAGTTAAAAGGCAGAACAATGAAAGAGCGAGCAAAAGCTTTGATTTCTATTGCACACCCTAATTTCCGCGAAGAACTCGCGAAAGAATACGAAAAAAGATTTAATGAAAAGCCCAATTTGACATATTAAAGCAAAAAAGTGAAAAAATACGGCGATTTAAGAGGCTAAACTCTTTACAAATCGCCGTTTTTTTATTACAATATTATGGTATATAAAATGGATTAGTTTTTACACCACGCAGAAAGGATGAATGAAATGACAACGGCACAATTTTTGATAATTGGAACTATAATAGTTTATTTGCTTGGAATGGTTTTGATTGGTGCATCATTTTCAAAGAAAAATAAAAGTACAGATGATTTTTACCTCGGTGGCAGAAAATTGGGACCACTTGTTACTGCTATGAGTGCAGAGGCGTCAGATATGAGCAGTTGGTTGCTTATGGGACTTCCCGGTGTTGCTCTTGTTGCAGGACTTGCAGAGGCAACATGGACAGCACTTGGTCTTGGAATCGGTACATATATTAACTGGTTGATTGTTTCAAAGAGAATTCGTAATTACACACAACTTGTAGATGCTGTTACAATTCCGGAGTTTTTCTCAAAAAGATTTGGTGACAAGAAAAACCTTTTATCTGCAATTGCAGGTCTTGTAATTATCGTTTTCTTTGTTCCTTACACAGCATCAGGATTTAATGCCTGCGGAACACTTTTTAGTAGTCTTTTCGGTGTTGACTATTTTGCTGCAATGATAATCAGTGCAATTGTAATTGTTCTCTATACAACTCTCGGCGGATTTCTTGCGGCATCAACAACTGACCTTATTCAGTCAATTGTTATGACTATTGCTCTTGTGGTTGTTGTTGGTTTTGGTATCAACTACGCAGGCGGTTGGGATAATGTTGTTGCAAATGCAAATTCAATGCCCGGCTTCCTTGAACTTTTCAATACATATGACGCAACTGCAAAGGCAAGCACTCCATACAGCGCTCTCACAATCGCATCAACACTTGCATGGGGCTTGGGTTATTTCGGTATGCCTCACATTCTTCTTCGTTTTATGGCTATCAATGATAAGAATAAGTTAAAGACATCTCGCAGAATTGCAACTATTTGGGTGTTTATCTCAATGGCAATCGCAATTCTTATTGGTGTAATTGGTTCTGCTGTTGTTGCAAACGGAGCAGTTGAACTTGACAATGCAAATTCACAGAGAATTATTATTGAGATTTCAAAGCTTATAAGTGGTAACGGAGCTGTATTTGCTATTCTTGCAGGTGTAATTCTTGCTGGTATTCTTGCTGCAACAATGTCAACTGCTGATTCACAGCTTCTTACAGCTGCATCTGCAGTGTCACAAAATATTTTTAAAGAGTTCTTCGGTAAAACACTTTCACAAAAGACCTCAATGCTTGTTGCTCGTGGTACGGTTGTTGTAATTGCAATTGTTGGTATAATCTGGGCGAAGGATGAGGGCTCTGTATTTGAAATTGTGTCTTTCGCATGGGCAGGCTTTGGCGCGGCTTTCGGTCCTGTTGTACTCTTTGCTCTTTTCTGGAAGAGAACAACAAAATGGGGCGCACTTGCAGGTATGGTTTCAGGTGGTGCAATGGTATTTATCTGGAAATATCTGATTGCACCAATGGGCGGAATTCTTGCTATTTATGAACTTCTTCCTGCATTTATTATCGCTTGTGTTGCTATCGTGGTGGTTTCACTCCTCACAAAAGCACCCGAAAAAGAAATTCAAGATACTTTTGAACAGGCTAAAAGAGGTCTTGCAGAATAAAAAGTAAAAATTAAATCAAAAATATATAAAAGGAATGAAAATCCAATGAAAAACACAGAAAAAACACTTGAAAAGCTTGTCGCTCTTTCAAAGGGCAGAGGCTTTGTATATGCAGGCAGTGAAATTTACGGCGGTCTTGCAAACACTTGGGATTACGGCCCTCTCGGTGTTGAGCTTAAAGAGAATATCAAAAAGGCTTGGCGCAGAAAGTTTATTCAAGAGAACAAATACAATGTAGGTCTTGACTCTGCAATCCTTATGAACCCGCAGACTTGGGTGGCTTCAGGTCACCTTGGCGGTTTCTCTGACCCGCTTATGGACT
>CALFTO010000052.1 GCA_937916195.1 uncultured Clostridia bacterium | reverse complement strand
TTCTCAATGAAGAATTGCATTATACTTACATAGATAGCTTTGCAGAAAACAGCGATATTCTTGAGGAATATCTCAATGCATATAATGATTACTGCACTTGTAAAAAAAGATATGATAATTTAATTGTTGATGAGGGCGAAAAGGCGAGAAAAATTGACCTTTTGACTTATCAGATTAAAGAAATTGAAGATGCCGATATTAAAATCGGTGAAACAGAAGAACTTGAAAAACGCAGAAAAGTATTGCAAAATGCGGAACAACTCATTTCGCTTGTAAATAATGCTGTTGAAATAATAAATGGAAACGATAATTTTTCAGGCGTTGCAGATATGCTAAATACTGCATCAAATTCGCTTGTAAAGGCATCTGCATTTGATGAAACACTTAACAATGTGTCGGATACTGTGGCAGAAATGTCATATAATATTTCAGATTGCGCAAGTGAGCTCAACAGTTTTCTCTATTCTCTTGATGTTGACCCAAACGAGCTGGATTTAATCGAAGAAAGGCTCGATGTTTTATTTAGGCTTTCAAAAAAATACGGTCAAACAGAAACAGAGATTCTCGAATTTCTTGAAAAAGCACAAAAAGAATTAGAAGAAATTACTTTCTCTGACAAACTTAAAGAAGAACTTGAAGTTGAATTGAATGAAAAGTATGTGGTAATGGATAAGGCGAGCAGAAAGTTATCAGCAAACCGTCAGAAATTCGGCGGAGTTTTCATTGAAAATGTAAAGAATGAGCTTTCGTTTCTTGATATGTCATCCATTTCATTTAAGATTGTGCAGAACAGAAAGGCATTTGATGAAACAGGTGCCGACGAAATCTATTTCTTAATTTCAGCCAACGCAGGCGAAGAGCCAAAACCACTTTCAAAGATTGCTTCAGGTGGTGAACTTTCAAGAATTATGCTCGCAATCAAAAATGTTTTAGCCTCAAAAGATAATGTGCAAACGCTTATCTTTGACGAGGTTGATACAGGTGTGAGTGGTAGAGCGGCACAGAAAATTGGTATTAAACTTAAAGAGGTTTCTAAAAACCGTCAGGTACTTTGTGTAACTCATTTGGCACAGATTGCCTGCTTTGCTGATAATCATTTCTTGATTTCTAAATCTGAAACTGAAAACAAGACTTATACAAAGGTTGAAAGCCTTGATAATAACGGAAAAATTCACGAATTAGCGCGAATAATCGGTGGAATTGAAGCAACACAGTTATCACTTGATGCAGCAGCTGAGATGATTGAAAACGCGCAAAAATATTAACTTGACAAAAATTTTTAATTGTGTATAATAATCTCAATGACTTTGAAGCGAAGAAGTAATAAGACCTTTGCAGTTTTAGAGAGTGTCCGTTTGGTGAAAGGGCATACGCAAACCTTATGAAATACATCGTGGAGTTGCACTTTTGAAATTATAGTAGGGAGTGTCGGGTGTACCCGTTACAGTACAGAGTAATGTCTGTTACTCGTTGAGGTCATTATTGTGAGGTAATGATAAACTGAGGTGGTAACACGAAATCTTTTCGTCCTCTGCATTTTAGCAGGGGACTTTTATTATTTTAGGAGGATTTATGAAAGTTTATGAAGAACTCGTTGCCCGTGGTCTTATTGCGCAGGTAACAAACGAAGAAGAAATTAAAAATCTTGTAAATGAGGGTAAAGCAGTTTTCTATATTGGTTTTGACCCTACTGCTGACAGCTTGCACGTTGGTCACTTTATGGCTCTTTGCCTTATGAAGAGATTACAAATGGCAGGTAATAAACCAATCGCTCTTATCGGCGGCGGTACTGCTATGATTGGTGACCCATCGGGCAGAAGTGATATGCGTCAGATGATGACAAAAGAAACAATTCAGCACAACTGCGATTGCTTTAAAAAGCAAATGAGCCGTTTTATTGACTTCTCAGAAGGTAAAGCACTTATGGTTAACAATGCTGACTGGCTTCTTGACCTTAATTATGTTGATGTACTTCGTGAGGTTGGTGCTTGCTTTAGTGTTAACAGAATGCTTGCTGCTGAATGTTATAAACAGAGAATGGAAAAAGGTCTTTCATTCCTCGAATTTAACTATATGATTATGCAAAGCTATGACTTCTATGAATTGTTCCAGACATATGGCTGTAATATGCAGTTCGGCGGTGACGACCAATGGAGCAATATGCTTGGTGGTACAGAGCTTATTCGTAGAAAGCTCGGCAAAGATGCACATGCTATGACAATTACTCTTCTTCTTAATTCTGAGGGCAAAAAGATGGGTAAAACACAGTCAGGTGCAGTTTGGCTTGACCCCAATAAGACATCACCATTTGATTTCTATCAGTATTGGAGAAATGTTGATGATGCTGACGTTCTTAAATGTATCAGAATGTTAACATTCTTACCTATGGAAGAAATTGAAAAGATGGATTCTTGGGAAGGTAGTCAGTTAAATACTGCAAAAGAAATTCTCGCTTATGAGCTTACAAAGCTTGTTCACGGTGAAGAAGAGGCAAATAAAGCTCAGGAAGGCGCAAGAGCACTTTTCTCAGGCAAGGGCAATACAGATAATATGCCAACAGTAGAACTTACTGCAGACGATTTTAACGACGATAGCGTGCTTGTGTCAGACATTATGATTAAAGCGGGAATCGCGAAGTCAAAAGGTGAGTGCCGTCGTCTTATTGAACAGGGTGGCGTATCTGTTGACGATGTTAAGGTTACAGAGCCATTTAAAGCACTTTCAAAGAGCGATTTTGAAAAAGGATATGTAATCATTAAGAAAGGTAAAAAAGTCTTCTACAAGG
>CALFTO010000051.1 GCA_937916195.1 uncultured Clostridia bacterium | reverse complement strand
TCTTTGAGAACTGAGGTGCACGACGAGCGCCTTTGAGACCGTACTTCTTTCTTTCTTTCATTCTTGGGTCTCTTGTTAAGAAACCTGCCTTCTTAAGAGCAGGACGAAGATTTTCGTCATACTGAAGAAGAGCACGTGAAAGACCGTGACGGATAGCACCAGCCTGACCTGTAACGCCACCACCGTTTACACGGCATACGATATCGAACTTATCAGCTGTTCCTGTAAGAGCAAGAGGCTGACGAACGATGAGTTTAAGTGTTTCAAGACCGAAATAATCGTCGATTTCTCTGTCATTGATGATGATTTTGCCTGTACCTGCATAAACACGTACACGAGCTACTGATTTCTTTCTTCTACCTGTACCGTAGAAAAATGGACTTGTTTCGTACATTTAAATAGCCTCCCTTTCTTAAAATTCTCTTGCTTCGGGCTTCTGTGCAGCATGCTTGTGCTCTGCACCGCGATATACACGAAGACGAGTAAGTGCCTGACGACCGATTACTGTATCAGGAATCATACCCTTAACAGCCTTTGTTACTGCGAACTCGGGCTTTGTTTTCATAAGAGTCTTATACTTAACTTCTTTCATGTTACCAACATAGCCTGTGTGGTGATAGTACATTTTCTGTTCGAGCTTGTTACCTGTAAGAACAACCTGCTCTGCATTGATGATGATTACGTGGTCACCACAGTCAGCGTGAGGTGTAAATGTTGGCTTGTGCTTACCTCTGAGAAGAACAGCAGCTTCAGCAGCAACGCTACCGAGAGTTTTGCCTGCTGCGTCAAGCACATACCAGTTACGGGTAATATCGCCCTTTTTTGGCATATAAGTTGACATAGAACTTACCTCCGAATTACTGATTTTTAATTGCTCGAAGATTATAACAAAGGGATTTTGGTTTGTCAACACATTTTTTACAAAATTTAATGTGGCAAATAATTTTCTCTTGATTTCTTAATTTTTCTCGTTTTTTCAGTATATTTTCTCTTTAATAATTTTTATTATTTTTTTGTTTACTTTTACAGAATTGTGATATAAAATATTGTTAATATGAACAAAGGAGGTTTTTATGTGCAAAAGCTTTTAAGTCTTGTGCGTGCGGCGGTTGACAAATATAATATGATTGAAGACGGCGACCGCATTGCCGTTTGTGTTTCGGGCGGTAAAGACAGTGTTGTTATGCTTTTGTGCCTTATAAACCTTAAAATCTTTTACCCAAAGAAATTTGAGCTTTGCGCAGTTACTCTTGACCCACAATTTCATAATGAATGTGCCGATTACTCTGAAATTCAAGAAATCTGCGACAAAAACAATGTACCATATATTATTAAACGCACAGAGTTATACAATATAATATTTGAAGAGCGAAAAGAGAGTAATCCTTGCAGTTTATGTGCACGAATGCGTCGCGGACTTTTACACGATACTGCAAAAGAACTTGGTTGCAACAAAATCGCGCTCGGACATCATATGGATGATGCGGCAGAAACCTTTATTATGAATTTATTCGGCAACGGCAGGGCTGAATGCTTCTCCCCTGTTTCATATCTTTCAAGAAAAGATTTGTATATGATTAGACCGATGATTTTCGCCTATGAAACGGACATAACAAGGGTTGCTAACAAAGAAAATGTACCCATTGTTGAAAGTAAATGCCCCGCAGACGAAAAGACAAATCGTGAGGATACAAAGAAATTACTTGCAGAGTTAGAAAAGCGTTATCCTGCATTAAGGCAAAAGATTGTAGGCGCAATGCAGAGGGGTAACATAAGTAATTGGGGAATTGAAGAATAATTCGTAATGCGTAATGCTGAATTCGTAATTGTATCTTTCCACCGTCTTTGCAGTCCTCCTCCCTTTGACAAGTGAGGCTATATATGGTAAAATATTTGATAATTTATTTTGATTTCTTATTGGAGATGATATAGATGAAATATGTTGTAGTTTTGTATGACGGAATGGCTGATTATCCTGTTCCGCAGTTTGACGGCAAAACTCCTATGATGTTGGCAAAAAAGCCCAACTTTGATGCACTTGGCAAAAAGAGTGTTGTTGGTCTTGTTAAGACTGTTCCTGATGGAATGAAGCCCGGCAGTGATGTTGCAAATATGAGCGTTATGGGCTTTGACCCGTCAATTTACTATACAGGCAGAAGTCCTCTTGAGGCTGCAAGCATAGGCGTTGACCTCAAAGACACAGATGTTACACTTCGTTGTAATCTTGTAACACTTTCTGATGAAGAAAATTACGCTGACAAGACTATGGTTGACTACTGTGCAGACGATATTTCAAGCGAAGAAGCTGCTGAAATCATAAAAACGGTTGAAGAGCACTTCGGCAACGAAATGTATAAATTCTATAATGGCGTAAGCTATCGTCATTGTC
The DNA here is from genome assembly GCA_937916195.1 of uncultured Clostridia bacterium. Lineage (GTDB taxonomy): Bacteria > Bacillota > Clostridia > Oscillospirales > Acutalibacteraceae > Fimenecus. The sequence goes on along the minus strand of CALFTO010000051.1, from coordinate 10,567 downwards.
TTGTATGGAACAACGGCACAACTGATTTAGGTAGTATGACACCTCCGCACGATATTTCAGGCAGAGTTGTAGGCGAATATCTTTCAACAAGTGAAAATGCGAGCGGTCTTATTGCTATGATGAAAGAAAGCTATGAGCTTCTCAAAAATCACCCTGTAAATATTGAAAGAATTAAGAATGGCAGACGCCCCGCAAACTCAATCTGGCTTTGGGGCGAGGGCAAAAAGCCTGCACTTTCACCATTTGAAGAATTATACGGCATTAAAGGTGCTGTAATTTCAGCGGTTGACTTGCTTAAGGGTATAGGCAAATGTGCAAAAATGGAAACTCCCGAAGTTGAGGGTGCAACAGGCTACATAGACACTAACTTTGTAGGCAAAGCTGAGGCGGCAGTTGAGGCACTTAAAAACGGTTGCGACTTCGCTTACATTCACATTGAAGCTCCCGACGAGTGCGGACACAGACGTGAGGCAGAAAACAAAGTACGTGCAATTGAGATTATTGACGAGCAGGTGCTCCCAGTAGTGCTCAAAGGATTAGAAGAATACGACGATTACAAAATTCTTATTCTTCCCGACCACCCCACACCTATTGTTACTGCAACTCACGCTTCTGACCCCGTTCCCTTTATGATGTATCATAAAAATAATGAAGTTGAGGGTGTTGACACAGTTAACGAAGAAACCGCAAAAGCAACAGGGCTTTTCGTAGAGAGTGGTGTAGCCCTTATGAAGAAATTTTTGGAGGCATAAACAATGAACTATAACAGAGATACAATTTGTGTTCAGGGTGCATACAAGCCCAAAAACGGCGAGCCGAGAGTGCTCCCCATTGTGCAGAGTACAACATTTAAATATGACACAAGCGAAGCAATGGCTAAGCTTTTCGACTTAGAGCCCGGCTATATGTACACTCGTCTTGCAAACCCCACAAGTGATGCGGTTGCACAAAAAATCACAATGCTTGAGGGCGGTGTTGCAGGTGTGCTCACTTCTTCAGGTCAGGCGGCTAACTTCTTCTCACTTATCAACATTATGGGTGCGGGCGACCACTTTGTAAGTGCGGCTACAATTTACGGCGGTACATTCAACCTTTTCAATGTTACAATGAGAAAGCTTGGTATTGAAGTAACATTCGTTGACCCAAATGCAAGTGAAGAAGAAATTCAGGCAGCATTTAAGCCCAACACAAAGGCACTTTTCGGCGAAACAATTGCAAATCCATCACTCGACATTCTTGACATTGAGAAATTTGCAAAGGTTGCACACGCTAACGGTGTTCCGCTTATTATCGACAACACATTCCCCACACCAATTAATTGCCGTCCATTTGAATTCGGCGCTGATATTGTTACACACTCCACAACAAAATATATGGAGGGTCACGCAAATATTATCGGCGGTGCGGTTATTGACAGCGGTAACTTCGATTGGGAACAGAACGACAAATTCCCCGGACTTACACAGCCCGACGAAAGCTATCACGGTGCAGTTTATACAAAGGATTTCGGTAAAGCAGGTTATATTACAAAAATCGTTGCACAGCTTCTTCGTGACTACGGCTCAACTCCTGCCCCACAGAACTCATATTATCTTAACTTAGGTCTTGAAACACTTCATCTTCGTATGGAAAGACATTGCAGCAATGCTCTTGCAGTGGCAAAGTATCTTGAAAATAACGACAAGATTTCTTGGGTTAACTACCCTGCTCTTCCCGGCAACAAGTATTATGACCTTGTACAGAAGTATATGCCAAACGGTACTTGCGGTGTTGTTTCATTCGGGGTTAAGGGTGGCAGAGATGCGGCAGAGAAGTTTATGAACTCACTTAAACTTGCGGCAGTTGTTACTCACGTTGCAGATGCAAGAACCTGCGTGCTTCACCCCGCTTCTTCAACTCACAGACAGTTGAGCGACCAAGAGCTTGTTGAATGTGGTGTATCACCTGACCTTATCAGATTTTCAGTTGGTATTGAAAATGTTAATGACATTATCGCGGATATTGAACAAGCACTTGCTAATATATAAATGCAAAGTGCAAAACGCAAAATGCAAAATTAAAGGGACGATAAATCGTCCCTTTTTGTTTTGTAAATCATTATATTTTTACGGTTTTGCGGGTCTTGCGGGTTTATAGCTACAAGTTCCGCAAATACGGTCGCCTGCATCGCCTGCGGCGGTTACGATATAGCCATCTTTATTAAGGCCTGTGGGGATATACTGTGCTGCATAGATTTTAACATCGGGATGCTTTTCGTAAAGAAGCTTTACACCAACATCAGATGCGAAAATACACATAACCTTAATATTTGTGCAACCCTCTTTCTTAAGATAATCAATTGACGCATCAACACTACCACCTGTTGCAAGTGCGGGGTCAACAATGATTACAGGTCCGTTTGTGATGTCAACGGGCATTTTATAGTAATATGTTACGGGCAACAAGGTTTTTTCGTCTCTGTAAAGTCCGATATGACCAACCTTTGCTGTGGGAGAAAGACGGCGAAGACCGTCAACCATACCAAGTCCTGCACGAAGAATTGGAACAATGGTGAAATCCTCAGCGAGCACGGGAGAATCGAAATCGGCAAGAGGTGCTTTGATTGGTACTAATTTTGTTTTAAGGTCTTTAAGTGCTTCATAACCCATAAGCATTGTAAGCTCATCAACAATTTCACAGAATTCTTTTGAGCCTGTGTTGATGTCACAAAGATGAGTTACCTTATGAGCAACTAATGGGTGGTCATTAAAGCTTGTTAAATTTTTTGTAAAGTCCGACATATTACGCCCTCATTTCAACTTTTATTTCAATAATTAATATATCATAATAATTATATTTTGGCAAGATAGTAATGAAAATACTATTGATTGACACTCAAAAAAGGCTATGCTATAATTTTCACAGAAATTAAAATGATTAGAGGAAATAAACTATGGCAAAGATTATTGTAAGCGGTTGTCTTATGGGCTGTGATTGTCGTTACAAAGGCGACAACTGCAAATGTGAAGAATTATTGGCTTTAGCCAAAAATCATACACTTATACCCGTTTGTCCTGAACAATTGGGAGGACTTAAGACCCCACGCGACCCTGCTGAAATTGTGGGCAACAAGGTTATAAGCAATCATGGTAAAGATGTTACCTATGAATACACAAAGGGTGCTGAAACTGCACTTTACATCGCAAAGCTTAACAACGCTGATGCCGTTGTTTTCAAGGCAAACAGTCCCTCTTGCGGTAAGGGTATAATTTATGACGGCACATTTACGGGGAATAAGGTTGCAGGCAACGGTGTTGCGGCTGAAATGTTCTTAAAAGAAGGCTATTCTGTATTTACTGAAAACGAAATGGAAGAGCTTATAAAATTTCTCAATAATTAGTGTTCGACTTTTTTATAAAATTATTGACAACAAAATATAAAATGTGATATACTACCCAAGATAACACGGCAGACTTTAAATTCCATACATAAATATCGACAAGATAGTTGTGTGGCATTACATAGTGCTTTCTTATACCTTGTCAATATTGACAAGGTTTTTTTCTGCCTGCCGAGTGGAAATTTTGAGGAGGAAAAAATATGAAACTCATTTATGACGTTAGCGACCGCCCAAAGTTTAGTGAAACTTTAGTTTTTGCTTTCCAGCAGATGATTGCAATTATGGCGGCAACACTTCTTGTGCCGATTCTCATGTCAACTTATACTATGAGCAACGGCAACACACTTTCTTTTGACCCTGCAGCAGCACTTTTCGGTGCAGGTATCGGTACAATTGTTTACACCTTCTGCACAAAGCGTAAGAGCCCTGTTTTCCTTGGTTCTTCTTTCACTTTCCTTGGTGCTTATGCAGCAGTTATCGGTATGAACTATGGCTATTGGGGTGTTCTTATCGGTATTGCTTTTGCAGGTCTTGTTTATGTTGTTCTTGCACTTCTCATCAAGGCTACAGGCTCAGGCTGGGTTAACAAGATTATGCCCGCAGTAATCATCGGACCTATCGTTACACTTATCGGTCTTTCACTTTCAGGCACAGCAACAGGTTGGATGTCAACAAATGGCGGTGCAGATTACAACCTTGTAACAATTCTTGTTGGTGCAGTTACATTCCTTGCTATTGTACTTGTATCAGTTAAGGGCTCAAAGGCACTTCGTCTTATCCCCTTCATTATCGGCGTTGGTGTAGGTTACATTCTTGCACTTATTCTTACTCTTATCGGCAACGCTGCTGATATCGCTGCACTTCAGATTCTCAGCTTTGACTCATTCAAGGCAGCTTTTGACCCATTCACAATCACATCAATTGTTGATTATCCTAAGTTTACATTCCTTAAGGCTCTTACAGAGAATGTTGAAGGTGTTCTTCCTATTGATGCTGCAGCTATCGGTAACATTGCAATGACATTCGTTCCGATTGGTGTTGTTGAGCTTGCACAGCACATTGCTGACCACAAGAATCTCGGTAATATCATTGGTAAAGACCTTATTAAAGAACCCGGTCTTGACAAAACTCTCATTGGTGACGGCGTTGGTTCAATTGTTGGCGGTATCTTCGGCGGTGCTGCAAACACAACATATGGCGAGTCAATCGGCTGTGTTGCTATCACAGGTAACGCTTCAGTAATTTCAATCATTGTAGCTTCTTTGGGTTGTATGATTCTTTCATTCTTCACACCATTCGTAGCTTTAATCAACTCAATTCCCAAATGCGTAATGGGTGGTGCTTGTGTTGCTCTTTACGGCTTCATCGCTGTATCTGGTCTTCAGATGCTTCATAAGGTTGACCTTGGTAACAACAAGAACCTTTATGTTGTAAGTGCAATCCTCGTTACAGGTATCGGCGGTCTTGCACTTAACTTCGGCACAAACCCTGCAACAGGCGGTCCTCTTCTTACAGTTACTGCTCTTGCAACTGCTCTTATCTTCGGTATTGTTACAAACCTTGTTGTTAACAACGGCAAGCTTCAGTCGGACGAAGATGCTCAAGATGCTCTTTCAGCTCACGCAGAAAACATGGAAAATGTTGATTTTGAAGAAAAGAACGACGCTGAATAATCAGTTTAATTCATAATTATTCCCCGTAGTTTATTGCTACGGGGATTTTCTTATGGTATAATACACAAGGTGACCTAAAATGTTCAAAAATGACAAGACAAAAGGAATTATATACATTATTATTTCGGCGTTTTTCTTTGCTCTTATGGGGCTTTTTGTAAAGCTTTCGGGAGATTTGCCGACAGTTCAAAAAACCTTTTTCAGAAATGCTGTGGCAATGATTTTCGCCCTAGTTATTATCACTAAAAATCACATATGGGAGTTGCCTAAAGGTAAAAATATCAAATACTTATTTATCCGTTCAGCCGCAGGCACATTGGGTGTGCTGTGCAATTTTTATGCGGTGAGCCAAATTAACCTTGCAGACGCTTCATTGCTCAATAAGCTCTCCCCTTTCTTTGCGGTGATATTTTCAATTTTTGCTCTTAAAGAAAAGGCAACTTTTAAGCAATTCTTTGCGGTGGCTATGGCTTTTATAGGTGCTTTATTTGTTATGAAGCCCTCATTTTCATTTGATGCAATACCCAGTCTGTTAGGCTTCTTGGGCGGTATGTGCGCAGGACTTGCCTACACCTATGTACGAAAGCTCACACAAAACGGATTTAAAGGTCCGCTTATTGTATTCTATTTTTCATTATTCTCTTGTGCGGTAACTTTGCCTTGGCTTGTATTCGATTATCACCCAATGAGTGCTATGCAATGGCTCTATTTAATTCTTGCGGGGCTTTCAGCAGGTGTTGGTCAATTTTTCATAACATCGGCATACTCAAAAGCGCCTGCAAAGGAAATTTCTGTTTATGACTATTCACAAATTATATTCACAACTCTTTTAAGTCTTATTGTATTCGGTGATTTGCCTGACGCTTTAAGCTTTGTCGGATATTCAATAATTATTGCGGCGGCTGTTTTCAATGCTGTCAACTCACTTAAAAAGGTTTGACTTTTCCCTTTGGCTTTAGTATAATTTTTAAGTAAAATTACGGAGGTAATGTGTTATGGAAAAGCAGACAATTAAATTAAACGACATTTACCCCATAATCAAAGAGCAGATTGAAAGCGGCGGAACGGTAGATTTGCCCATAAAGGGAACAAGTATGTTACCGCTTCTTTATCAGGGAAGAGATTTTGTAAAGCTTCAGAAATGCGATAAAGCAAACATTGGCGATATTATCTTTTATCGTCGCGATAATGGTCAATTTGTGCTTCACAGAATTGTCGATAAAGATGAAAATGGCTATATTCTTTGCGGTGACAACCAATGGGTTAAAGAATTCGGTGTAGAAGACCGCCACATTATCGCAGTTGTAACCTCAATAAACAGAAAAGGTAAGGTTTTATCACTTTCAAGCAAGGGTTACATGGCATATTGCAACCTTTGGCAGAAAATATTACCCGTTCGCCGTCCTTTAATCCTCGTAATTAACAAAATAATTACAATTAAAATGAGTATAAGCAGACACATTGGCAAACGCTGAATGGTGTCTGCTTATTTTTTATAAAAAAATAAAACAAAATTGCACAAAAATTTTATGTGATTACCTATCAAATTTTGTAATCACAGTAATATGTTTTCATTGACTTTATGGGAATAATTATTATATAATAGTGTGTAAAAATCAATATGTGGTAATTTGGGATTTTTTTGAGATTATTTGACATATTATTTTTCAAAAATTGTAAATCTTTCCCCCACGGACAAGTGTCCTAAAGAGGAGTTTTAAATTTTTTATATTGGAGAGATTAGTATGGAAAGAAAAGTCGGTACTGTTTCAAGAGGTATTCGTTGTCCAATTATTCGTCAGGGCGATGACCTCTGTGGCATTGCAGTAACAAGCGTGCTCGAGGCAGCAGAGAGCGAAGGTTTTTCACTTCGTGACAGAGATGTTGTTTCTCTTACAGAGTCAATCGTGGCTCGTGCACAGGGTAACTATGCTTCAGTTGATGATATTGCGGCTGATGTTAAGGCAAAGCTTGGCGGTGAAACAATCGGTGTAATTTTCCCGATTTTATCACGTAACCGTTTCGCAATTTGCCTTCGCGGTATTGCAAAGGGCGCTAAAAAGGTTGTGCTTATGCTCAGCTACCCAAGTGACGAAGTTGGTAACTCACTCGTGTCATTAGACAAGCTTGACGAGGCAGGCGTTAACCCTTATTCAGACGTTCTTTCACTTGAAAAATACAGAGAGCTTTTCGGCGAAAATAAGCATGAATTCACAGGCGTTGACTATGTTGATTACTATGCAGGCATCATCAAAGAAGCAGGCGCAGAGGTTGAAATCGTTTTCGCAAATCAGCCCAAAACAATTCTCAACTATACAGATTGTGTTCTTACCTGCGACATTCACACAAGAGCAAGAACAAAGAGAATTCTCAAGGCTGCAGGCGCAAAGGTTGTTTGCGGTATGGACGATATTCTCACTTCATCTATAAACGGTAGCGGCTACAACGAGAAATACGGTCTTTTAGGCTCAAACAAATCAACTGAAGACACAATCAAGCTTTTCCCAAGAGATTGTCAGGGACTTGTTGAAGATATTCAGGCTGAATTCTTAAAGAGAACAGGCAAGCACATTGAGGTTATGGTATACGGTGACGGTGCATTCAAAGACCCACAGGGTAAAATTTGGGAGCTTGCTGACCCGGTTGTTTCTCCTGCCCACACTGCAGGTCTTATCGGCACACCCAACGAATTAAAGCTTAAATATCTTGCTGACAACGATTTCAAAGGTCTTTCAGGTGCTGAACTTAAAGAGGCTATTTCAAAGAGCATCAAGGCAAAGCAGGACAACCTTGTTGGCAATATGGCTTCACAGGGTACTACTCCCCGTCAGCTTACTGACCTTATCGGTTCACTTTGTGACTTGACAAGTGGTTCAGGCGACAAGGGAACTCCCATCATTCTCGTTCAGGGATATTTTGACAACTACACAGACTAATGGAGGAATTCAAAATGGATAGCAATGTAAGACCCGAATCAATGGAAAGAATTACCACCAAAGCACTCGCTGACGCTTTTATTGACGAGCAGGTTAAGGCTGTTCGCGAGCAGGTTGGCGACAAGAAAGTTCTTTTAGCACTTTCAGGCGGTGTTGACTCTTCAGTAGTTGCAGCACTTCTTATCAAGGCAATCGGCAAGCAGTTAGTTTGTGTTCATGTTAACCACGGACTTATGAGAAAGAACGAAAGCGAAAATGTTATCGAAGTTTTCGGCAAAGAGCTTGACGCTAATCTCATTTATGTTGACGCAACAGACCGTTTTCTTGACCTTCTTGCAGGCGTAGCAGAGCCCGAAAAGAAGAGAAAGATTATCGGTGCAGAATTTATTAATGTATTCGCTGACGAAGCAAGAAAGCTTGAAGGCGTTGAATTCTTGGCACAGGGCACAATTTACCCCGACATTCTTGAAAGCTTTAAACAGGCAGAGGGCAAAAAAGCTGTTAAATCTCACCACAATGTTGGCGGACTTCCCGAAGACCTCAACTTCAAGCTAGTTGAGCCAATTAAACTCCTCTTTAAAGACGAAGTTCGCGTAGTTGGTGAAGCACTCGGTCTTCCTCACGCTATGGTTTATCGTCAGCCATTCCCCGGCCCCGGCTTGGGAGTTCGTTGCCTCGGCGCAATCACTCGCGACAGACTTCACGCACTTCGTGAGGCAGATGCAATTCTTCGTGAAGAATTCGACAACTGTGGTCTCGCTGAAAAAGTATGGCAGTATTTCATTGCTGTGCCCGATGTTAAGAGCGTTGGCGTTAAGGACGAAAGCCGTTACGAAGGCTGGCCAGCAATTATCCGTGCAGTTAACACAAAGGACGCTATGAGCGCTACAATCGAAGAAATCCCCTATTCAGTTCTTCATAAGGTTACAGACAGAATTACACACGAGGTTGAAGGCATCAACCGTGTGCTTTATGACCTTACTCCAAAGCCAATCGGCACAATCGAGTGGGAGTAATACCAAAAACGCTGAAAACCCGCATAAACACTGGGTTTTTGAGGATTAAAAAGTCCTCGTGGCAACGTTTTGGCAACATCTGAAAATTATTCATAAATAAAATTAAGAGCTATTAGATTTTTGTACGAAATCTAATAGCTCTTTTTTGTTGCCTAAATTATTCGGTTTCGGACTTGCGTTCTTCACGAAGTCGGTCAAGGGATTCCCTTGTACGCTGCACCTCTACTTCGGGATATGTATAACGCCAACGGTCATATTCCTCTTTGCTAATTTCACCGTTGCGATACTTCTCTGCTTCTTTCTGCCAAGCGGAGAAACGCTCAAGCAAAGAAATGTAAGATGTTCCTCTGTTTTTGTCAAGACGGATGCAAACTTCATCATCAAGCTTATCAATCTTCAAGCCGTAAATGTCCTCTAACGCAAACAGCGTGTGCATAAAGCCGAGGTCGGTATCAATGTCAGGAACATTCAAAGCCATAGTAGAAACGCCCAATACATTAGCAAGCGATTGTGTCAAATCTGCTTTGGGTGATCTTGAGCCGGATTCATATTGTGCCATACGAATATCAGCGGTTTTCTCAGGAAAGCCGACCTGAACGCCGAGGAACTTTTGTGTCATCCCTTTGAGATTGCGAAAAAATCTAATTCTTTCACCGATTGCCATAGCAAATACACTCCTTACAATACGTTGTATAATGAGTATAGCATATAGAGTTAGGATATGTCAAGACAACAAAAGCAAAAAAGTTTAAGATTTTTTCGAAAAACTATTGACTTAACGGAAATCCGTTAGTATAATAAGGTTAAGCAAATTCCGTTAGTGTGCTTGCGAACAACTAAATGACCGTCTAAGTGGGATACTCCGCCAAGACCTTCCGAAAGGAAGCGAGCGAGCAAACGTCGCTGAAAAAGCAGGGGCAGGAACGGCACTTGGTAGAACGGCAAAATCAAACACAGCAATAAAACAAGGAAAGGAGGAGCTACAATGTTTGAAGATTATTATATGACTGTTGATGAAGTTGCAAAGGCTCTCAAAGTATCGAAATCATTTGCCTACAAGGTAATAAGAAAAATGAATGCCGAAATGCAGGAATTAGGATTTTTCACAGTAGCAGGTAAGGTCAACAAACAATATTTCATTGATAAAACTTGCTACGATCCAGCCAAAGCAAAAGAAAGGAAGTGATGATAAATGGCTGTTTATAAAGATGAAAAAACAAACACTTGGCGAGTGGTGTACCGTATTCCCGATTGGAAGGGCGGTACTAAGCAGAGCCAAAAGAGAGGTTTTCCGACTAAGCGTGAAGCAGTTGCTTGGGAGCGTGAGTTCTTGAACAAAACTCAGGCAGACCTGAGTATGACCTTTGCGAGTTTCATTGAAACCTATACGGCGGATATGAAGAATCGCATAAAAGAAAACACTTGGCACACAAAAGAGCATATCATACGAACAAAAATCCTGCCGTACTTTGGAAAGCGCAAGATCAGCGATATTCAGCCGAGAGATATTATTGCTTGGCAGAATGAAATGATTAAGGGGTGCGACAAGAACGGCAAGAAATA
>CALFTO010000050.1 GCA_937916195.1 uncultured Clostridia bacterium | reverse complement strand
ACGCAGCAGTAGCAGCAGTTTTCGCATCAGTTACAGACGCACTTGCAAACGGTGATAAGGTTCAGCTTATCGGCTTCGGTACATTCGAAGTTCGCGAGCGTGCAGAAAAGACAGCTCGTAACCCCAGAACAGGCGAAACAATGACAGTTCCCGCAACAAAGGTTCCCGCTTTCAAAGCAGGCGCAGCACTCAAAGCAGCTGTTAAATAATTAAACTTTTGCAAAAATTTAGGGAGCCTAACCGGCTCCCTGATTTTTTTAGGTGAAAATATGAGATTAGACAAGTTTTTAAAAGTATCAAGAATAATCAAACGTCGCACAATCGCAAATGAGGTTTGTGATGCAGGACACGTAAGTGTCAGCGGTCGCGTAGTCAAAGCCTCTTATGATGTTAAAAAGGGCGATATTCTCGAAATTCAGTTCGGCGAAAAAATCACAAAATACAAAGTATTAAATGTAACCGAACACGCGACAAAGCAGACAGCCAGCGAAATGTATATCGAAATTAAATAGTTTCTTTTTCCGCAATACTTCGCGTCTGTTGGCACTAACAAGATTTGATTACAATAATTACCACTTGACCAAATGAATGTAGGTTTGATATACTGAATTTGTAATCAATAAATATTTAAGAGGGAAAAATATGGATTGCAAGAAGATTTATGTTCTTTTAACAAGATATCCAGGCAATGATGCGAAGTTTCTAAGTTGGTATACTCGCTTTCCTTACACACACGCATCTGTTGGATTAGAAGAGGATATGGATACATTTTACACCTTTGTAAGCAAGGGATTTCTTGTAGAAAGTATTACAAGATATGAAAAACCCGGCAGACCTTCTTTTCCTTGCGCCTTATATGAAATAAAGGTGTCTGAAAAAACATATAACCGTGTAAAAGAAACAGTGCTTTCATATAAAGAAAACAAAGCAAACCTTAAATATTCAACACTCGGTCTTGTTATGTGTTTTCTGGGTATTCCGTTTAAAAGAAAAAATCACTATTTTTGTACGCAGTTTGTTGCAGAAGTGTTGCATAAATGCGAGGCAGTAAAACTAAAAAAGAAAAGCACATTATATTTTGCAAATGATATTTCAAAACTTAAAGAATTAAAACTAGTGTTTCAGGGCACGCATTTAAGCTTTGTAGAAAAATTCGTAAAAAAACCAAATGCAATATAAATTTAGAGCGGAGAACTTTATGTCCTCCGCTTTTTGTTATTCATAATCAATGGTGCTCAGAATCTCCATAACCTCATCTTCATATTCACTCCACCAATCACCGCTTTGGTTTAAGATTACGTAATTTCTATCAAGCACAATGAAACTCCATTTTTCATCGTTGTCATAAATACCCATATTACCTGCGTGTTCACCTAAATAAATTGTCATGCCCGAAAGTCCTGTGCCGCATACACCGAATTGGTCATCAAATTGAAATACGATTTGCCCCTCTTCTTCACCTGCGGGGCGAAATTCTATTGTGTCGGCAGGTCCTTTATATTCAGGATTTTCGAAAAGCAATTCCGGATTTTCAAAAATCCAGATATTGTCATAGGTTTTAAGTTCATACTCCCAATCATTAGGGATTATCAATGAAATTTTGTAATTTTCACCGACACATTCAACCCTTGTGCCCTTAACTTCCTTTTCAAGCCAACCCATTTCGGTAAGACTTTCGATAACCGAGGTTGGTATGTCTTCGGGCTTGCCGTCATTAAGCTTAATGCAGTAATATGCACCCGTGCCTGCGGGGTAAGACTCTTGAATTCCGTCGTGAAGCACAAGAATTTCGTCACCGCTTGAAAGGTCAGCGAATATATCCTTGTCGCTTCTGTTACTCATTTCAATGGGTGAATTGTTTTCGTCAATGAGCATATATGAGCCTGTTGCAGTAACAAGGCATCTGCCCTGTGTGATGCCGTAGCCTTTAACGGTCATAACGCCCATGCCGATTACAAAAACAGCAACAATTAACAGAAAAACTGCAAGAATTACGCAAAGAATTTTAATGAATGTCTTTTTCATTTTTATTCCCCCTTTTATATATAAGAGGATTTTAAAACAAATTTTGTTTCAAAATATAGTAAAAAGCGGAAAACTTTAAATTTTCCGCCTTAACTTTGCATTTTGCGTTTATTTTGTTCCGGTTGACCCAAATCCGCCTGCACCGCGAACGGTATCGTCTAATTCATCAACTTCAATAATTTCGGGGATTTCCACAGGCTGAATTACCATTTGTGCAATTCTCTCAAAGGGCTCTATTGTATAGGGCTCGTCAATCTGATTAATAACTCCAACGCAAATCTCACCGCGGTAGTCACTATCAATAACACCAACAGAATTGAGAAGTCCAATGCCGTGTTTGATTGCTAAGCCACTTCTCGCATACACAAAGGCACATAAGTTTTTGTTATCAAGTCCAATTGCAATTCCTGTTGGGATTATCGCCGTGTCACCCTTTTTGAGTGTAATCGGCTCGTCAATGCAGGCATATAAATCCATTCCCGCACTGCCCTCGGTAGCTCTTGTGGGGATTTTCGCATTTTCGCGTACTTTCTTAATTCTGAGTTTCATTACTCTACACCTCTGTATAAAAGTCCTCGGGTAAATTCGCCCGTGGGCTTTTCTTCATTTTCGTATGCCTTTAAAATTCGCTCAACCTCATATTTGCTCTCTGTTGTGAAGTTGAAAAACAGTGTGTCGCAGGGTGGGATTTCTCTCATTCTGTCCGCCATATACAGCGGGCGTGAGTTAAGAATTTCAGAATATCCCATATGACAACGCACGGGGAAGCTTATTCCCTTTCTGTCGGTTATTTCACTGTTTCGCTTGCATTCCGCACAGCTTTTGCCGTTCTTTATGGGGCAGTTGCGAGTGAGCATAAGCGGAGTTCTGCCGTAAACCGTAATACCCTTTGATACACTTGATGAAATCTGCGGGAATTTTTCAAGTGTGCATTCATTTGATACTATTGCCTTGTCAATACCAAAGCTTTTCGCCACATCCATTGAAAGTGAATTAAAAATGTTCATTGATGGTGAAGCAACAATCTTTTTACCACACTTTTTCGCAATCGCAACCGCGTCAAGTGTGTGACAAAGACAATATTCAGCAGAAGAATTTAAGAGTATTTTCTCAATCTTTTCGCCGTTGCCGAACATACCGTGCGGTAACTCTACACCATAGCCATTTTCTTTGAGTATACTATCGCTTGTCCCAAGAGGAACAAAAATCAAATCTGCATCAATTGTTTTTGGAATTTGCTCTACGCTGTCAAATCTGCAATAGGTTTCTCTGCGGTTTTGAGCCTCAATTTCAGTAGGAACAGGCGAGGGGAATAACTTCCTTTCTTCTTTACCCAAAATCTCATTTTCAAGCATTTCTAAAACAGCCCTACGCATTGAATTGAGCGCCGAAACGGGCAACGAATAATCAACCTCACCAACTATTTCAACACTTTTTGCTTCAAATTGTGTTCCGCCACATTTTGAAAGTGCATCTTTTATTCTGTCAACTGAAATCGGTCTGTTTATAGGTGCTTCGCAAAGCATTTCACTTTGGGCACTTACCGAATAACCGTTACATTCTGCCGTTACAACTGCATTTTCGCCGATTTCACCGCCGAATTTAAAACTTATCTTGTATCTCGGTATTTCTTTCTCATAATTTATGGCATATTTGTTAAGCAACTCTTTTGTTGCGGATTGCACATTTTCTTTTTCGCGGTAGCCAAACATATCGCGACCAAGCTGACCCTTGAAATAACCGTCAGTAAAGCCCGAACGTGAGAATAAATCGTGCAAATCCTTTTCCGCTTCAAAATTGTATTCGCCATTTGCCGCCTTTTTGCAAGCCTTAACTGCCGCACTTACATATTCGGGGCGCTTCATTCTGCCCTCAATCTTAAATGAGCAAATTCCCATCTTGCTAAGTTCTGGTATATGCTCAATAAGGGATAAATCTTTAAGGCTTAAATCGTGCCCTGTGCCTTTTTCTGCCTTAAATGGTAAACGGCAGGGCTGTGCGCAAAGTCCACGATTTCCGCTTCGTGAGCCCAATACCGCACTCATAAGACATTGACCGGAAACACACATACAAAGTGCACCATGAATAAAGATTTCAAGGTCAATGGGGGAGTGCTCACATAAATACTTAATTTCATCAAAGCTTAATTCTCTCGGCAATACTGCTCTTGAAAAGCCCAATTTTTTGAGAAGCTTAAGCCCCTCAAGTGTGCCGACGGTCATCTGCGTTGATGCGTGCATTTCGAGGTTGGGGCAAATTGTTTTAACTGCTTTTGTAACACCCAAATCCTGCACAATAACCGCGTCAGCACCGAGAGTTGCGATTTTGCGGATTGCATCGTAAACCTCTGAAAGCTCACAGTCTTTAATAAGGGTGTTAAGAGTAATATGTACCTTAACACCCCTGGCGTGACAATATTCAATTGCATTCTTCAACTGCTCGTCCGTAAAATTTTGAGCATTTCGGCGGGCATTAAAATTGCCCATACCGAAATAAACAGCGTCAGCACCGCTGAGCACCGCCGATTTCAAAGACTCTTCATTCCCCACGGGAGCAAGAATTTCAATTTTATTCTTCATTATTATCGTTTTTTACACCTGCGAAAAGATTAATCTGGTCATTTTTGAATTTTGCTTCAGTTTTATATCTCTCAAGCTCGCGTTTATAATAGTCTCTCTCGGATTTTGCCTTTGCGGCGTCTTCAAGATAATCTTTAATCTGTGAGCGGAAATTCTCAACATTCTTTTCACTCTTTGTCAGCTCGTCAGCCATTTCAAGAGCCACAAGAATTGCCGCCTGAGTAGCAGTAACGAAAAAACTGCCCTTCATAATCTCGTTCATTCGCTCGTCAATTCTTCTGCCAAGCTCTTCGGTGTATTCAACACTTTCGTCGGTGTTGATTACATAGTTTGAGCCGCGGATTGTAAGCTTAACCTTATTCATATTTTCCATAACTTTACACTCCGATACAGT
>CALFTO010000049.1 GCA_937916195.1 uncultured Clostridia bacterium | reverse complement strand
CTAAACTGTATACAATCATCTTACACTACTGTATACAATCATACTCTTGACAGGAGACCTGCCCCTACATAGTTATTATGTTTGAATAAATTTTTATATTACATTTGTTGTTTATTCTATCCTACATTCAATTTCTTTAATAACATCACTCATTTTTATATCTAATGCACACGAAATACGGTAAAGGGTTTCTAATGTGGGCTTTCTTTCTCCGCGCTCAATTGCCGAAAGGTGAGTTCTGCCTATATCCGCTAAACCGCTTAAAACCTCTTGTGAAACACCTTTTTTCTTTCTGAAATCTGCAATAACATTACCAACTATAACAGGGTCAAGAGTTGGAGTAAACATTAACATCACCTCATAATAAGTGTATGCTAATTTTTAGTTTGCTATGAATACATATGTTGACATTTGAATACTTATGTGTTAATATTTAGTAAATTGATACATTTTGGAGGTATAAAAATGAAAAAGAAAATTATAACATTAGCATTAGCGGTTGTAATGTGTTTATCCGTTATGACTTCCGTAACAGCGACAGATACACTCAACAGAGTGGCTTCAACTATCCCCGGAACAGACATTGAGTATAACTATGTTGAGAATGTAACAGTTCAAATTCCCGGAACAGAAGTGACCTACGAATTAACAGGCGTTTATGAAAAAGTAGGTATAGTATATGAGGATAATATTCCTGTTTACAGGTTTTCATTTTTAGAAGATGGCGGTAAAGTTATTTTTAAAACGAATGGAGAGTATCTTGCAGGAGAGATGTATCGCGCGGAATGGGGTGCTGAGTGGGGAGACGGCATAGGTTTTGAAGCTCAAATAAATGATATATATGATGCATATCCAGATAATAGTAATGGGACTGTACATGTCTATAGCCTAATGACATCAATTTTTGATGACAACTCCTGTAAGCCTTCAAGTGATGGTGCTTGTGTTGCGAGAGTTGAATTTTATTTCGGATATGGTGGTGAATGTAACAATGGTTATAATTATCCATATGATTTAATTTCTTTTGAATATGGACAGTATTGGGATATATATGATGAATGTTACTATTACGGTGATATTCCCGCAGAAATAGAAAAAATCGATATTTCATTATTAGATGTGAATTACGAAGAGCCGAAAGATTATTCAATTATCGAGGGTGCGAATTCTGTTGTGAATTTAAATACACTCACAATTAAGGCTGACGGTGATTTTGATAAATTTACAGGTGTTAAGGTTGACGGTGAGCTTGTTGACAGCAGTAATTATACCGCAACAGAGGGCAGTACAATAATTGAGTTTAAGGCTGATTATCTCAAAACACTTGACGCAGGTGAGCATACAGTATCAGTTGTATTCACCGACGGCGAGGCAACAACTAAATTTGAAATTAAAGAAGATAAGAATACAAATGCAACAGATAAAAACGAAAACGATGATAATCTTGTAACGGATGTTGAAATTCCAAACACAGATTACAACACATCAATTACACCCGTTTTTGTTGCAATGGCAATCAGCGGAATGGCATTGATTGGTTTGAAAAAGAAATCAAAATAACTTAAACATTTGGCGGGAGTTTTTACTCCCGCCGATTTTTATATGTGTCTTAAAATAGAAATAGTGTCCTTGCAGGGTCGGGGCTTAAGTGCCCGACCGCAAATATTATCTTAACTTTCGGGCAGGCACGGAGACCTGCCCCTACACAGTATCTTAATTCGTAATTAGTTTCATAATCAGCGTCGCAGAGCATAACTTTGCATTTTGCGTTTTGCACTTTGCATTTTTATTCCCTATTGTAATTTTTGGGAATAAGTGTTATTATTATTCTATGAATTTGAAAGGGAGGTTAATCTCAATGGCTAAAGAGAAAAAAGTCAAAGTTAAACAGCCTAAAGAGGTCAACAATCATCCTAACAGAATAGGCTTTAAGGATGTTGCGGGATATACTATTGCCGAAGCCGGTAATATGTTCAACCTTACATATATCACAAGCTATCTTAAAGTCTTTATGACTGACGTTTTGAAAATAGCACCCAAGCTTGTTGGTTATATGTTTATTATCACTCGTCTTTGGGACGTGGTCAATGACCCGTTATGGGGTGCTGTTGTTTCAAAAAGAAAAGCGGGTAAAGACGGTAAATATCGTCAGTATTTAAGACTTGTTGCCGTACCTCTTGGAATTTCAACAGTTATTTGCTTTATTCCTTTTGGTGACCCAAATTCGATTTTCTATAATCAGACATTGGCAAGCAACCCGACGCTTCTTTTTGTTCTTGCCATTGTGTTATATTTGATTTATTGCACAATGTACACTGCTATGAACATACCGTTCGGCTCATTGGCATCAGTTATTACCGATGACCCCAAGGGCAGAACACTTCTTTCAACTGCTCGTTCAGTTGGTAGTGGTATTGGTGGTGCGGTTGTTCTTCTTATTGCTCCAATGGTTATCTATGTCGGCACCGGTGTCTTCGACGAGCAGACAGGTAAAGAAATTGAGGTTGCTGACGGTAGCAGAATGTTCATATATGCACTTCTTATGGGCATTTTCTCAATAGTTACCTACCTTATCGGTCATAGAATGGTAAAAGAGCGTGTGCCTGCTGTTAATGATGAAAATGTTGATTTAAAGGGTGTATATAAGGGGCTTTTCAAGTCAAGACCATTCGTAATGCTTACATTGTCGGGTGTGTTAATCAGCGGTCAGCTTCAGTTCGGCTCATTCAATGCTTATCTCTATAAGAACTACTTTACAAATACAGGACTTAGTATTATAGGTACAATTTGCACCTATCTTCCAATGGTGGTGTTGATTTTATTTACACCAAAGCTTTCTGCAAAATACGGTAAAAAAGAGCTTTGCGGAAGAATGTCAATTATTTCTGCAATGACTTCTGTTTTCCTTTTTATAACTGCAAACAACCAAGACTTTATTATGTGGATAAACCCAACACAAGGAATTTATCCCGCATGGCTTTATATGACTTGCCTTCTTCTTATCGGTTTTGGTTATACATTTGTAAGCCTTACTTGTTGGGCAGTTGTTATGGACGTTATCGATTATCAGGAATATAAAACAGGTATTCGTAATGAAAGTGCAGTTTATTCGGCATACACATTCGGCCGTCAGTTCGGTCAGGCGGTTGCTGATGCAGGCGGACTTTTCCTTCTTCAATGGGCAAAATATGATAGCCTTACTGCCGGTAACGGCTTCATTGCAGAGAATGATACAAGTAAAAAGATTATGTTTATCTGTACGGTAATCCCTGCAATTGTTTATACAAGCGTATGGCTTATCTTCCGTTTCGGTTATCCTCTTACAAAAGAGAAGATGGAGCCTATTTATGCATCACTTCGTGAAAAACACGAAGCAGAACAGGCACAAGCCGAGCAAGAAAAAGCAGAATAAAAATCAAAAGACCGCTTCGGCGGTCTTTATTTATGTGGAAATTATATTTCTATATACTTTATATTATTTGCTTTAGCATATTTTATTGGATTTGAGCCTGCGAGTGCGCTTATAACTAAATTATCGCATTTATAAAAAGTCTTTGGATTAATTATATGAACATTTTGCAAAAATGTAGCAGTTTCAAGGGAAACACAGCCATAAAAGGCTTCCGACTCAATGCTTCTGACAGCTTCGGGTATGATAATTTCTTTAAGCTTTTCACAGCCCTTAAAGCCACTAAGTCTGGTTAGACTTTTTGAAAGCTTCACGTGGGTTAGATTTTTACAGTTTACAAAAGCACCGTACTCAATCTGCGTAACAGAATCGGGAATTTGTAATTCTTCAATGCTTTGGCAACGATAAAATGCTCCGTGATTAATTTGCGTGAGTGATTGGGGCAAGGTGAAATTTTTTAATGATTTACATTCCCAAAAAGCATTTTCTCTGATTTTTGTGACCGAATCAGGAATTGAAACGCTTTCAAGGTTTACACAACCTTGAAATGTAGAGGGCTTTATTTCTTGAAGCCCTTGGGGAAGAATAATGGTTTTTAATTTCGGACATTCCGCAAATGCGCGTTTTTCAATAATTTTCACGCTGTCAGGGATAACTATTGAAGTTATTTCTTTACAGTATTCAAAAGCGCTGGCACCGATTTTTTGAACAGTGTCAGGAATTGTAATTTTTTGTATTTTTTTAAATTTAAAAACGGCTTCTGAAAGTCGTGTCACTCCGTAAGGAATTTCGACAAACGGTTCATTACAAAAGCACTTTTTTAACACACCGTCTTTAATGATAAACTCAATCATTTTTCCATATCCTTTATTTTTTAATACAAAGCATTATACCACATTTTTCGACAAAATAAAAGCACTCAATCTGAGTGCTCTTTTTTGGAGCTTGTGACGGGACTCGAACCTGCGACCTGCTCATTACGAATGAGCTGCACTACCAACTGTGCTACACAAGCATATTTAATTTGCAAAAAGTATTATATGCCATTATTCAAACTTTTTCAAGTATTTTTAGTGCAAATTACTTTTAGATATGTTAAAATGAATTCAGAAAAAATTTCGGAGGTAGAAAAATGAAAACTGCCATTGTTACGGGTGGTGCCAAGGGTATTGGCGCTGCAATTGTGAAAAGACTTGTGCGCGACGGCTATAAGGTTGCACTTTGCTATAATAATTCGGAAGAACAAGCAAATCAGCTTTGCAACGAATTGGGTAAAAATTGTAAAGCGTATAAACTGGATATTACTGACAGTAATGCTGTGAATTATACTTTCGATGACATTGAAAAGAACTTCGGCGAAATTGCGGTGCTCGTTAATAATGCGGGCATTGCCGAGCAGGCACTTTTTACTGATATTACCGACGAAATGTGGCATAAAATGATTGAAACAAATTTAAGTGGTGCGTTTTACTGCAGTCGTGCCGTGCTTAAATATATGATTAATCGCAAGGCGGGAAAAATTATCAATATTTCTTCAATCTGGGGCGAAATCGGCGGCTCTTGCGAGGTGCATTATTCGGCGGCAAAGGCGGGAGTTATAGGTATGACAAAGGCTCTTGCCAAAGAAGTAGGGCTTTCGGGAATTACAGTTAATTGCGTGTCCCCCGGTGTAATACTCACAGATATGACCTCGCATTTTGACGAGGATACAATGAATGAACTTAAAAACGAAACACCACTTAACCGTATCGGCACACCTGAGGACGTTGCAGGCGCGGTGGCATTTTTAGCTTCGTGCGATGCGGATTTTATTACAGGACAGGACTTAGCGGTCAACGGCGGTATGTATTAATATTTAATAAGTAAAGGTCGGCACAAAATATTGTGCTGACCTTTTTGCGTTTAATTATCCTAAATCGTGTGTATTTAAAATTTTAACTTCGGGTTTCTTCATACCGAGAGTTTCGCAAACAACGATTTCGTTTTCTTCTTTGAGAAGCGAGCCTGGGAGATAGAGTGATTTTTGCGGTCCTACGCTCCAATATCTGCCAAGGTTAAAGCCGTTAATCCAGACATAACCTTTTTCAAAGCCGTCAAGGTGAACAAAGCAATCTGCTTTTGAGCTTGCTTTGAATGTACCCTTGTAGAACATTGCACCCTTATCTTTGTTGAACTTCTCAGCCTTTTTGTACTGGAGTTTATCTAGATTGTCAAGAGGAAGTGTCCATACATCATAGCCCATCTGACGCTGATTTGCAATATAGATGTCAGAAAAGCCCTTGCGGTCATTCATCTTTTCGCCGTAGTTTACGCGACCCATTGTGTCAACGAGAAGTCCGATTTTCTTTTCGCCGTCAACAGAGCCTATGAATACGGTTGTTGTGTCTTGGTCGTCCTTTGTGAACTTCTTGAAAAGTGAGCCGAGAGAGAATTTGCCTGTCTGTGTGTAAACTGTACGGTCAATGAATTTCTTATACTTGTCATCAACATAGACAAAACCGAAATCGTGAACATTTCTAATCATTAAAGGAATGGGGTCATAGTGACCGCGAATTACTGTTTCGTAATAAATCATACCGAAATTCTGACCGAAGTATTCCATACTTTCGGGTACGGGTACGCGGTGCTTTTCGCCGATGTTTTCAAGATTTTCAAAAAGTCCTGCAGATTCGGTAAGCTCAACTGTACCGATTGTCTGAAGCTCGGGTGAGGGTGGAAGCTCTTTCATTTCCAAGCCCTGATGCTTATGTAACAATTCACGAACTGCGTGATAACCGGGTGTGTAATCGCCCCACTCGTTGAGAAGCGCGCAGTAGTCATAGCTTGTGATTGTGGGCTCATATGCCTTGCCGGGATTATGGTTTGCACCTGCGTTAAAGCCGAAATTTGTGCCACCGTGGAACATATAGAAGTTAAAGCTTGCGCCACAGTCTAAGAAATCCTGAACTTCTTTAACGATTTCTTCAGCCTTTCTTGTATGGTGAATGTCGCGCCAATGGTCAAACCAACCGCACCAGAACTCACCGCACATATTTGGACCGTCATTCTCGAAATCCTTGAGGCAGTTAAAGGCGGTTTTTGCCTTTGAGCCGAAGTTGAGCACCTTATAAATGTGGGGGAGTGAGCCACCCGAAATCATATTCTTCCAGTTGCCGTCAGAGGTGAAAAGCTCGCAGTCAATTCCGCAATCTCTTGTCAATTTTTCAACATATTTAAGATAATCTTTATCGTTACCGTATGAGCCGTATTCGTTTTCAACCTGCATAGCGATAATGTTACCGCCGTTTGTCTGAAGAAGGGGCTTTAATCTGCCGAGTAATTCACGGTAGTAACGCTCAATACACGTGAGAAAATCGGGGTACATACAACGGATTTGCATATTTTTGTCTTTTAAAAGCCATGCGGGAAGTCCGCCGAAATCCCATTCTGCGCAAATGTATGGGCCGGGACGAACGATACAGTAAAGACCAACCTTCTGTGCGGTTTTCACGAAGCGCTCAATGTCGAGCATACCCTCGAAATTGAATTTGCCGGGCTTTGGCTCATGCAAATTCCAGCAGGTGTAAGTCTCAACTGTGTTAAAGCCTGCAAGCTTTAGCTTTGTAAGACGGTCTTCCCAATACTCAGGCAGAGTGCGGAAATAGTGCATTGCACCCGAATAAATTTTAAAGGGCTTGCCGTCCATATAAAATTCTTTGTTTTTGATTTCAAACATATGTAAGTTCTCCTCTCGGGGAAATATTTTGCTTTTAATTGCCTCCCTTGTTAAAGGGAGGGGGACCGCGTTAGCGGTGGAGGGATTCATTGCGGGCGATTTGTGAATCGCCCCTACAATACACATCAATAAATCTCTAATGTATTTGCATATTCCTGAAGAATATCAGTAATGAGATGCTCATTTTCGTCAAACACCTTATCACATTCAAGAATTTTATTCTCGGTTTCTTCGTTTTCTTCATTTACAAGAATTACATAGTGGGAATAGGCAGTATGTAAGTTTTCGCGAAGAATATCGGGCAACTCGTTGCCGATTTTTTCAACTGCTTTCTCTACCTCACCGCAGAATGCGATGTTGATGAAAAATCTTGTGTGACCTCCATGCTTGATTTCATTAAAGTAGGTCATAAGTGTGCTGTATGGTGCGGGCACTTCTTCAAGTCGCCATTGCTCCCATAAAAAATTCATCTTTTTTTGCTCTTCGGTGAGAGGCTCTTTCTTTTTGAAAATGTTAAAAAGTCCCATAATTATTCCTCTTTCTGAAATACAAGTGAAATCTCAGTAAGCTCACCTGTTCCGCGTGTTTCAATAGGGAGATATCCGCAATACTCCCAACCGTTTTCAATGTATTCGGCAACGGTTTCTTCGCCCTGTTCAAAACTGTTATAAGTGCCTTTGCCTAATCCAAAACCGCTAAGTCCTGATGTAATTCTGACAAACTCAACTTTTTTCATTATTTATTTCCTTTCAATCAAACATACACATTCCACATGGTCGGTATGGGGGAACATATCGACGGGTTGGATTTTGCGAACTTTGTATCCGTTTTTACAGAGATAAAGCAAATCTCTTGCCAAAGTTTCGGGGTTGCACGAAACATAAACTACTTTTTCGGGGCTTAGATTTACAAGTGACGAGAGAAATGGAATGTCACAACCTGCGCGGGCGGGGTCCATTATAACTGCATCAATTTTCTCGTTACTGTTTGCCAAATCTATCATAAATTTGCCTGCATCAGCGGCGAAAAACTTGATGTTTTCAATTCCGTTAAGCTTTGCATTTTCTTTGGCATCACGAACGGCATCTTTGTTTATTTCAACACCCAAAACACTCTGCACATTTTTGCTTGCAATAAGCCCGATTGTACCCGTGCCGCAATAAGCGTCGATAATTCGCTCTGTGCCTTTGAAATCGGCATATTCAAGTGCCTTGTTATATAGAATTTCGGTTTGGATTGGGTTAATCTGATAAAATGCCTTGGGTGAAATGCGGAAATTAAGTCCGCAAAGCTCTTCCGTGATTTTACCGTCACCGTAAAGCACTTCACTTTTGTCGCCGAGCACCATACTTGTGAATTTGTTGTTCACATTTTGCACAATTGTTGTAATTTTGGGGTGACGACCGACAAGTGCGTTGATAAATGAACGCTTTGAGGGGAATTGCGGTGTTGCGGTTACAAGCACCACCATAACCTCACCGCTTCTGAATGCGGTTTTCACAAGAACATGACGCAAAAATCCTTGTCGTGTATTCTCGTCATAAGGCTTCAACTTAAAGCTTTTCAATAATTTTTTAACTGTGTTTGCAATTTCGTCAGCCTTGGGGTCGGTGAGCATACATTTTTCAATATCAATGATTTTGTGGGTTGAAGATTGATAAACGCCCGCAATAGTTTGCCCGTTTCTGCCTCTGCCAAAGGCATACTGTGCCTTGTTGCGATAATTATACGGATTTTTCATACCGATAATTTCTTCAACATGGCAGAATTTACCCAAAAGGCGAATTGCTTTCACTTGCTTATGTCTTAATTGCTCTTCGTATGAGAGATTTAATAATTGACACCCACCGCATTTTTTAGCGTGAGGGCAAATTAAATTTTTATTGTTCATAATTTCCTATCTATTGCGGACAGACAAGGATGTCTGTCCCTACGCGATTTTCTTGCCGTTTTTAATTTCAATTTTGCCTAAGAATGGAACTTTTATATATCCCGTAAATGTATCGCCGTGGATTTCAACACACACATCAACCTTCATTTTGCCCATAAGGTCAATTTCTGCCTTGCCTGAAAGCTGATTTCCATTTTCTTTAATGTCATAAACCGTAAAATTAGGGAGTTTTTTTAATGACGGGACAGTAACGTTGAAATCATATTCGCCGTTATTGTCGGTAATTTCAACAATGGCACTACCGCTAATTATTGAGGTTTCAATATCGCCTGTCCATTTTCCCAATCCAATCATTTCAAAATCTCCCATGCTTTTATATTCTTAATAAATTTTACCATTTATGATTGCGAATGTAAAGAAAAAGTATAAAATAAGTAAGATAATAGTTAACACTTTCCGTTGACAATGTTTATAAAGAGGAGTAAAATATAAAGGAATATGAGGTGAAATATATGAAAAAATTATATGAACGCATTAAGCCCCATCAAATTTTATTTTTATTTTTAGACGTATTAATTGTTAACGGAGCATATTTCCTTTCGTTTTTCCTGCACAGACAGTTTTTGTTCGATTACGATGTTTTTAAATTCTTGGCAATGAGATTTCCATATGTAACTATTGTTTATATAGTTCTTTTTGTTTTGAGAAGACTTTACAGTAATTTGTGGAAGTACATAGGCTTTTATGAAATTTTCAATTTAACCATATGTGCCGGTGCCGGTACAGCGGTTTGTTGGATTATTGATAATATAGGTGAACGTGTTATTCAGTCACAAGGCTTAAACATTTACTTTATAAGCATGCCCATTGTTGTCTACGTTGATGCCTTTATGTTTATTTGTTTCTTCTCAATAGGCATTAGAACGATTTACAAGGCCCGTCGAACTCTTTTAATGGATTCGCACCGTCGCCGTGCAAATGCGGACAAGCGTATTATGATTCTCGGTGCAGGTGATATGGGTAACTCTGTTCTTCACGAAATGAGCCTCAGTAATTATAAATTCGGTAATCCTGTTGTTATTGTTGATGATGACGTGGCAAAAAGAAATATGAGAATTAACGGAATTCCCGTTAAAGGCAAGCTTGAGAATATCCCCGAGCTTGTAAAGAAGTATGACGTAAATGAAATTATTTTTTGTATTCCGTCAGCTTCTGCCGAGAGAAGACGTGAAATTCTTGAAATTGCAATGTCAACAGGCTGTAAGTTGAAGCGTGCGCCCAATATTGACGAGCTTGGTGGCGTGAATAATGTGCACAAAAACTATTCGGACAGAATTAAGCAGGTTGATGTTCTTGACCTTCTTTCTCGTCCTGAGGTTAAGCTTGACCCCGATGTTTGTAAATATGTTACGGGGGAAACTGTGCTTGTAACCGGTGGCGGTGGCTCAATCGGTAGTGAGCTTTGCCGTCAGATTGCACGTTATAATCCTGCAAAAATTGTTATTTTCGATATTTACGAGAATAATGCATTTACTCTTAAAAATTCACTTGACAGACGCTATGGCGGTGCACCTGAAATTGAAATCCGTATAGGCTCTGTTCGCGAGCTTCGCAGACTTCGTGAGGTTTTTGAAGAGTTCCAGCCTTCATCAGTGTTCCACGCAGCAGCGCATAAACATGTGCCTTTGATGGAAGACAGCCCATATGAAGCTGTTAAGAATAACATTTTAGGTACATATAATACTGCTTGGTGTGCAAATGAATACGGCGTTAAGAACTTTGTTCTTCTTTCAACTGACAAGGCAGTTAACCCAACAAATGTTATGGGTGCAACAAAGCGCGTTTGTGAAATTGTTGTTCAGCATTTCAGCAAGATTTCAAAAGGTACAAAGTTTGCGGCAGTTCGTTTCGGTAATGTTCTCGGCTCAAACGGTAGTGTTATTCCGATTTTCAAAGAACAGCTTGAACAGGGTGGTCCTCTTACTGTTACTCACCCCGATATTACACGTTACTTTATGACTATTCCCGAAGCCAGCCAGTTGGTTGTGCAGGCAGGCGGTCTTGCAAAGGGCGGCGAAATTTTCGTTCTTGATATGGGCGAGCCCGTTAAGATTGTTTCACTTGCAGAAAATCTTATAAGACTTTCAGGCTTTGAGCCATATAAGGATATTGAAATTCAGTTCATAGGTCTTCGCCCCGGTGAAAAGCTTTATGAAGAGCTGTCCCTTGAAGAAGAGCTTGACGAAAGACAAAAAACAGGTAACGACAAGATTTTCGTTACAAAGCCATTGCAGATTGACGACGAACAGCTTGAAAAGGATATTAAGGCAATTGCAGACTTGAAACCCGAAGAAGTTCGCGCATATTTGAAACGACTTGTGCCTAATTACAGAGGCAGATAATTCTACTTATAATTTTTATTCACATATTGGAGATGTTCGCAAATGCAAATCAAAATTCAAAAAACAACTACTCCCAAGGCAAAGCCGGACTGGAAAAACTTAGGCTTCGGTCACATTTTCACAGACCATATGTTTATTATGGACTATGATGAGGGACAAGGCTGGCACGACGCACGAATTGTACCCTATCAGCCACTCGTTCTTGACCCCTCTGCCCTTGTTTTCCACTATGCACAGGAATGCTTTGAGGGACTTAAAGCATATCGTTGTGCTGACGGAAGTGTACAGCTTTTCCGTCCCGATAAAAATGCTGAAAGAATGCAGTCAACTCACGAAAGACTTTGCATCCCCGAAATTCCCGTTGCTGATTTCGTAGACGCTGTTAAGGCTCTTGTTTCAGTTGACAAGGATTGGGTACCCGCAGAGCCCGATACAAGCCTTTATATCAGACCATTCACAATCGCAACAGAGCCGATTTTGGGTGTTAAGGCATCTGCTAAATATCAGTTCATCGTAATTTGCTCACCCTCAGGCGCTTATTATGAAGAAGGACTTAATCCTGTTAAAATCTATGTCGAGGATGAATATGTTCGTGCAACTCCCGGCGGAACAGGATACATTAAATGTGGCGGTAACTATGCGGCATCAATTGCGGCGGGCGAAAAGGCACATAAGCTTGGTTATTCACAGGTTCTTTGGCTTGACGGTGTTGAGAGAAAGTATGTTGAAGAGGTTGGCGCAATGAACATTATGTTCAAAATGGGCGGCGAAATCTACACAGCGGCAACTGTTGGCACTGTTCTTCCCGGTATTACAAGAATGAGCTGTATTGAGCTTCTCAAAAACTGGGGCTATAAGGTGAACGAGGGCAAGCTTGCAATCGATACCGTTATGGATGCAGGCAGAAACGGAACTCTTGAAGAGGTTTTCGGCACAGGTACTGCGGCAGTTATTTCACCCGTTGGCTCACTTATGTATGAAAAGGAAGTTGTTGAAATCAATAACTTTGAAATCGGCGAACTTACACAGAAACTCTATGATACCCTCACAGGTATTCAGTACGGCAAGCTCGAAGATACATTCGGCTGGACAGTTAAAGTTGATTAATTGTCAAGTGCAAAGCACTTGACAGCGATATAAATCCTTATCAGGATTTTCGATATGCCTGATGGCTCGATATGTGCTGAAGCACGCGATATGTTCCCTACGGGAACGAGGATTTATATCATATCAAGTTTGTGAACAAACATATCGATTTTGCGTAGCAAAAATATCGTGTTGAGCTTTGCTCAACATATCGCCAACAATATGAATTAGGGACAGACTTTAATTGGTCTGTCCTTTTGCTTTGCTGTATTGCATACTCAGTTCTTGAGTAAAATGTAAAATTGTTCTGAAAAGCATATTATAATTTATTTGCGTTGAGGAGTGATGATTATGTTAGAGGAAGAATATAAAATTTTGCTTGATAATATTGTGTGGTTGCGAAATCATTATGAGTTTTCAATAGAGAGAATGGCGGATATAATGGGTATAAGCATAGAGATGATTAATGAAATTGAAAATGGAAAAATGCCCCAAGAATTAACGGTTGAAGCGATTTTTAATATGCAGGAATTTTTTAGAATTGAACCGCAGGATTTATTAGGGCATAGTCTAAAGCGAAGAAAAATAATAGGCTCCACCCTTGAGGGGGAGCTGTCGCGAAGCGACTGAGGGGGGAATCCCCCCTTCCGTCAACCTTGCGGTTGACACCTTCCCCTCGGTGGGGGAAGGCTAATTCTATATCAAAAAACAAAATGCCCTATGGAAAACCATAGGGCAAAATTTATGTATTGGATTATTCTTCGTCAACCTTAGCGTCTGCAATAACCTTTTCAACAATGTTCTGAGGTGCTTGCTCATAGCGTGCAAACTCAAGTGAGAATGAGCCTCTGCCTGCTGTTACTGAACGGAGAACTGTTGTGAAGTCGCCCATTTCAGCCATTGGAACTTCAGCAGTGATTTCCTGCATCTTTGGTTCATCGGCGGGTCCCATACCAAGAACTCGACCGCGACGCTTTGTGATGTCACCCATAATATCACCGAGGTTATCGTCGGGCATACGAGCTACGAGTGTACCTACGGGCTCAAGAATTGTTGGGTCAGCCTTTGGAATACCTGCCTTATATGCAAGAGAAGCTGCCATCTTAAATGCCATTTCTGATGAGTCAACGGGGTGGTATGAGCCGTCATAAAGAGTAGCCTTAACGCCTACCATCGGGTAACCTGCAAGAACGCCCTTGAGAACGCAATCGCGAAGTCCTTTTTCAACTGCGGGGAAGAAGTTCTTGGGAACTGCACCACCGAATACTTCTTCGGCAAATACAAGCTCGTCACTGTCGCAGGGTTCAAAGCGGATATGTACGTCACCGAACTGACCGTGACCGCCTGACTGTTTCTTGTGTTTACCCTGTGCTTCAGCAGATTT
>CALFTO010000048.1 GCA_937916195.1 uncultured Clostridia bacterium | reverse complement strand
ATGCAAAGCTCAATATTGTTCGTCATCAGAACGAAAATAATACCTTTATATATAATGGTACGCAGGGTGTTGCACCTTATCTTGCTTTGAGCGAAGTGAAATCCAACGCAATCGCAGTAAAAAAAGATGCTGATTTACCTTTTGAAATCGAAAATGTTCACCTTGCGGGTGAACATAACCGCCACGATGTGCTTTATGCATTCACCGCTGCGTCAAAATTCGGTGTAACTGCCGAACAGGCAAAAAAAGCCATTGACGACTTTGAGGGCATTGAGCACAGAATGGAAAATGTGGGTAAGTACAAGGGTATTACATTCTATAATGACTGCATTGCTACAATTCCTCACGCGGTAATGTGCGCGGTGAATGCAATCAAGGCGAATACACTTATAATAGGCGGTAAAGATAGGGGAATTGACTACACAGATTTTGCAGTTGACCTTGAAAACAGCGATTTGTCAGTAATTATCGGCACAAAGACCACAGGGCACAAAATAATTGATATGATGACCGCCAACGGCACAAAAAAGGTGCTTATTAAAGCTGAAAATCTTGAAGAAGCTGTAAAATCTGCTTATGAGAACACAAAAACTGACGGAGTTTGCATTTTGTCGCCTGCCGCTTCAAGCTATAATGAATACAAAAACTTTGAAGAAAAGGGCAGACATTATAAAGAACTCGTTAAAAAGTACGGAGTGTGAATTATGGATTTAACTGAAAAGCAAATCAGCTTTGATTACAAATTCAAGGGAAAAATCGTGAATATGCGTGTTGACGATGCACTGTTGCCCAACGGTACAGTTGCAAAGCGTGAAATTGTTGAGCACAACGGCGGAGTGTGTGTTGCACCTCTTGATAATGACTACAATCTTTATTTTGTGAAGCAGTTCAGATATCCTTATATGGAAATCGTGACCGAACTCCCTGCGGGTAAGCTTGAAAAGGGCGAAGACCCTTTTGAAGCAGGTAAACGCGAGCTTAAAGAAGAAACGGGCGCGGTAGCTAATAAATATATTTCTCTCGGTAAGCTTTATCCAACACCGGGTTATTGCGGTGAGATTATTCATATGTATCTTGCAACTGAATTGGAATTCGGTGAGCAAAATCCCGATGAAGACGAATTTTTAGAGGTTTATAAGTATCCTCTCGAAAAAGCCGTTGAAATGGTAATGAACGGTGAACTTCCCGACAGTAAAACACAGACTATGGTTTTAAAAATCAATCAACTTAAAAGTGAGGGCAAAATATGAAATTAGTTCTTGCTTCAAAGTCCCCCAGAAGAAGTGAAATTCTTAAAAATGCGGGCATAGATTTTGTTGTTCGTGTTGCCGATGCCGATGAAACAATCCCCGCGGGAACAAACCCGGAAGACGCAGTTGTTTTTCTTGCGGCAAGAAAGGCTATGGCAGTAGAAAGGGCAGAGGACGAAACTGTGCTCGGCGCAGATACTGTTGTGGTGCTTGATGGTGAAATCCTCGGCAAGCCGAAAGATAGAGACGACGCATTTAATATGATTAAACGGCTTTCGGGCAGAGTTCACTCTGTCTTTACAGGAGTGTGTGCAATCGGCAACGGCATTTCAATGACATTTGCGGAAGAAACAAAAGTGGAGTTTTACAAGCTCACCGACGAAGAAATAAATACGTATGTTAATACCTCAGAGCCATACGACAAAGCGGGGGCTTACGGTATTCAAGGGCTTGCATCAAAATTCATAAGAGCAATTGAGGGCGACTATTTTAATGTTGTGGGATTGCCAATGAGTGCAATTTATCAAAAGATTTTGAAAAATAAATAAATTTTCATTGACATTTTAATGATTTTGGTGTAAATTAAGTGTGTGTATGTAACATATAACATTGAAAGGGGAACCTAAAATGGCAAAAAAGGTTTTAACACCCGAAGAAGTTCAGGCTAAGATGGAGAAAAAATCCGCAAAAAGAAAGATCTTCTTTGGAACATTTACAAAAGCATTAGCATTTTTCCTTGCAATCGCAATGGCTTACTCACTTGCTACAATCGCATTTACTCCTGTAACTGCACCCGCAGGCACAGCTGTACAGGGCGGTCAGCAGAGCGGTGGCGAGTCAACTGACGGTGGCGACGATATGTTTGACAGTGGCGAAAGCTCAACTCCTTCAGATGGTGGCGAAAGTTCAACTCCTTCAGATGGTGGCGAAAGCTCAACTCCTTCAGGCAGTGGCGAAAGCTCAGCTCCTTCAGGTAGTGGCGAAAACTCAACTCCTTCAGGCAACCAGCAGTCATCACAACCATCAAAGGCTGATGTAGCAAAGGCACTTAATGATGCAACATCTAAGGCTGCAAAGGCTTCTTATCACTGGAGCAGAGTTGCAGAATACACAAAGGATATCGCATTAAATCCTTCATGGGCTACAGGTATGGTTGACGGCATCATCAAGGCTGTTGATGAAAATGCAAACCTTAACTCAGTTGTTGGCGGATTCCTTGATATCGGTTCAAAAGAGGCTGATATTGTTAAAGGTGCTGCTCCAGAAGGTATGAAAGAAAAATATCTTCTTAAGGCTACATCAATAACAGCTGATGACATTGCAAGCTACAGGGTAGAAGGCAATAAATATATGATTCAGATTAAGAACACTCAGAATCCTCAGACCGGTTCAGCTTTAGACCACGCTACAAATGACTATATCACAGTTAAAGAAGTAAACGACAGTATTGCATCGGTTACAACAGCTATTTCAGTTAAAGATAGTTCACAACTTAATTATTCAAGTATTGCTATTGTAGCAACAATTGAAGACGGTAAGCTTACAAATATGAAAGTTTCATATAATTTCAGTGCAACTCTTGAACTTAGCATCGGTGCTTCAGGCTCAGGTGCAGGTAAAGGTACCGCTGAATATTCTAACTTCAAATATTGATAACTCGTTTTTCTAAAAGAGTGAAAGGAGAAAATACAATGGCAAAGAAAACTTTAACGCCTGAACAGGCTGAAATTAAAGCAATGAAAAAAGAGAAGAGCTCACAGAATTGGACTAAGTTCTGGGCTATCGTTCTTGCAGCAGCACTTACATTCGGTGTTGTGTTTTTAGGCAAAACTCAGGCTGACAAGGCTATTGAAGCAGCAGGCGCAAATGACAACGCAGTTGTTGACAATAACGACGCAGTTGATAATAACGATGACAGCAGTATGTTTGACGACGATACATCTTCAAACAATGATGCTTCAAACAATGACGCATCAAACAATGATGCTTCAAACAATGACGCACCAAATAATGATGCTTCAAACAATGACGCACCAAACAATAACGCATCAAATAACAATTCTTCAAACAATAACGCATCAAACAACAATCAGCAGTCATCACAGCCCACAAAGGCTGATGTAGCAAAAGCTTATAACGAAGCAACAGCAAAAGCTGCAAAAGCTTCTTACAAATGGAAGAGAACTGGCGAATTTACACAGGATATCGCATTAAGTCCTTCATGGGCTACAGGTATGGTTGACGGTATCATCAAGGCTGTTGATAAAAACGCAAGTCTTAACTCTGTTGTAGGTGGATTCCTTGGAATAGGCAATAAAGAAGCAGAAGTTGCTAAAGGTGCTGCTCCCGAAGGTATGGATGCTAAATACCTTATCAAAGCAGGCGCACTTACAGCTGATGATATTCAGAGCTGTAAGGTTGAAGGTAACAAGTATATGATTCAGGTTAAGAATTGTCAGAATCCTGATAAGGGCTCTGCAATGGACCATGCAACAGGTGACTACATCACATTTGCAGAAGTAAATGCAAGTATTGCTAGTCTTACAGATGCAATTTCAGTTAAGGATAGTTCAGTAGCTAACTACAAGAACATCGCTATTATTGCAACAATTGAGAATGGTCAGCTTACAAATATGACTCTTACTTATAGTTTCTCAGCTTCACTTGATTTGAGCATTGGCGCTTCAGGTACAGGTGCTGCTAAAATCACTGCTGAATATACAAACTTTAAATATTAATTTAAATTGAATACATAAAATACGACGGCGGAACTTCGGTTCCGCCGTTTTTGTTTAAAGACATTTTCACCAAACAAACCCACAATAATTCAGCAATATATATCCTTGTCAAAAAAATATCAATAGTGTATAATAAAATATCTGTAAAATTACTTTGCATTGTGCGGAGGTAAAAGTATGAAAATCTATGAAATTAAAGAAATTCTTAATGCTGATGTAATCTGCGGTGAGGAGTTTATGGACCGTGAGGTTTCAACTGCTTGTGGTAGTGATATGATGAGTGATGTCCTCGCCTATGTGAAAGAACAGGCAATGCTTCTTTCAGGTCTTGTTAACCCACAGGTTGTACGCACTGCAGAAATGATGGATATGCATTGCATTGTGTTCGTTCGTGGTAAGAAACCCGACGAAAGCATTATTGAGCTTGCACGCGACCGCGATATTGTGCTTATGACAACACAGGACACTATGTTTGCATCATGCGGAAAACTTTATGAAAAGGGTCTTAGGGGAGGAGCAATGAAATGAGTAGTTTCAAGCTTCATTTTACAGTTCCCGGCGACGATTTCACCCGTGCGGGTGAGGCTTCGGGCTCGGTAAAAAAGACACTTAAGGATTTAGGCTTTGCCCCCGATATTGTGCGAAAGGTTGTAATTGCACTTTATGAGGCAGAAATCAACCTTGTAATTCACGCAGGCGGTGGCGAAATTGATGTTGAAATTTCTCCCGAATGCATAAGTATGGTGTTGACCGACCAAGGTCCCGGTATTCCCGATATCTCTCTTGCTATGAAAGAGGGCTATTCAACTGCACCCGACAATGTGCGTTCATTGGGCTTTGGTGCAGGTATGGGACTTCCCAATATCAAAAAATACACCGACGAAATGAAAATTGATTCAACTGTTGGTGTAGGTACAACAATGTACTTGAAGGTGTACACTTCATAATTGTTGTAATATTGTAGGGGCGATTCACGAATCGCCCGTAATGAGTATGTGATGAACTTGCGGACAGAACAGGAGTTCTGTCCCTACGCGATTACTATTGGAGAAACAGAGATGAACGAAACTTATTTCCATTCCGTTCGACTTGATGCGGACAAGTGCAAGGGCTGTGTAAGCTGTTTGAAGCGTTGCCCCACAAATGCTATCAGAGTTCGTAACGGAAAAGCATATATTATTTCAGAGCGTTGCGTTGACTGTGGCGAATGTATAAGAATTTGCCCATACCACGCAAAGTATGCTGAAAGATATTCGCTTAATGAAATTCTTGAATATAAATACAGAATAGCTTTGCCCGCACCCTCGCTTTACGGTCAGTTCAACAATCTTGATGACCCCGATTATGTGCTGACGGGTCTTAAAAGAATGGGCTTCGACGATGTTTTTGAGGTTTCAAAGGGCGCAGAGTTAGTCAGTGAGGCAACTCGTCTTATTCTTTCAATGAACAAGACAAAAAAACCGTTGATTTCTTCTGCCTGCCCCGCGGTTGTAAGGCTTATCAGGGTGCGTTTTCCAAATCTTATTGAAAACGTGCTTGATTTGAATGCCCCTATGGAAGAAGCGGCACGACTTGCTCGAATTAAAGCTCGCGAAG
Source organism: uncultured Clostridia bacterium (assembly GCA_937916195.1). Classification (GTDB taxonomy): domain Bacteria; phylum Bacillota; class Clostridia; order Oscillospirales; family Acutalibacteraceae; genus Fimenecus. The sequence goes on along the minus strand of CALFTO010000048.1, from coordinate 8,896 downwards.
AAACAGGACTTTCTGACGAGGATATCGGCGTATTCTTTATTACCCCCTGCACAGCGAAAATTTCTTCAATCAAGCAACCAATTTGTAACGGTGGCTCATACATAAACGGAGTTCTTGCAATCAAAGATATTTATCCCGTACTTGTTCAGCAGATGGATAAGATTATCGAGCTTGAAAGTTTGAGCGATTCGGGAATTATCGGTGTCGGCTGGGCTTCATCGGGTGGAGAATCCGCCGCAATTTTGCGTGAACGCTATTTGGCGGCTGACGGCATTGAAAATGTAATTAAGGTGCTCGAAGAATTAGAAGACGAAAAACTCAATGACCTTGAATTTATTGAGCTTAACGCTTGCTCGGGCGGTTGCGTGGGCGGTCCGTTGACCGTTGAAAACCCCTTTGTTGCAAAGGCGCGACTTCAAAGACTTCGCAAATATATGCCTGTATCTTGTAATCACCTTGAATATGACAGTATTCCTAAAGAGATGCATTGGGAAAAGCCTCTTGAGGCTTCGCCTTGGAAATTGGCTGACAATGTGTTTGAGGCAATGCAGAAAATGAGCGAAATCAAAGAACTTGAAAACGCATTACCGGGGCTCGACTGCGGAATGTGTGGCTCGCCCTCTTGCCGTTGCTTTGCAGAGGATGTTGTAATCGGCAAGGCTGACGTGAATGACTGCATTTTCACTTTGAAAAATGAAGAGGGTGCAGAAAAATTTATTCCTAAACCATTCAGAAATTTAGAGGATTAATATGACAGTAAAAGAATTAACTGAAAAACTTAATCTTAAAGTGCTCGTTGAAGGTGACCTTGACCGCGAAATCACAGGCGGTTACTGTGGCGACTTATTAAGCTGGGTTATGGGCAGAGCGCAGAGCGGTGACTGTTGGTTTACCGTAATGGGCAATATAAATGCCATTGCGGTGGCGGTACTTGCTGATTGCGCGTGCATTGTACTCACTGAAAATGCGCCACTTGATGATGACGCAAAGGCTCGTGCCGAGATGCAGGGCGTAACGGTGCTTGCAACTGAAGGAAATTCATACACAATGGCAAATAGATTAGGTGAAATCTTATGAATTTGAAGTATGATTTTCATCTGCATTCGTGCTTGTCCCCTTGTGGCGACAATGATATGACCCCATATAACCTTGTCAATATGGCGAAGCTTTTGGGGTATGACATAATCGCCCTCACCGACCACAACTCCTGCCTTAACTGCCCCGCCGCAATGAAAGCGGGTGAGGAGGCGGGCATTACAGTTGTGCCCGGAATGGAGCTTTGCACATCAGAAGAAATTCATACAGTTTGCCTTTTTCCAACACTCGAAAAGGCGTTGAATTTTTCGGATTATGTAAAATCCACAATGCCACCAATAAAAAATGACGAGAGCATTTTTGGTAATCAATATATAATGGATAATCTTGATAATATTTTGGGTAGCGAAGAAATTTTGCTCACCACCGCGTCAGGAATAAGCATTGACGATGTGGTTAAAGAAGTCTCAAAATTTGATGGTGCAGTTTTTCCCGCACACCTTGACCGCGCATCATATTCAGTTTTATCAGTTTTGGGATTTATGTACCCCGAAATGAATTTCGCAACGGCAGAGTTTACACATAAAGCGTTTATTCCGCAGTATGAAGAAAAGCACGAATTGTTAAAGGGAATGAAGTATCTTCGCAATTCAGATGCCCATTACCTTGAAAATATGGTCGAGCCTATAGTTGAAATTGACCTGCCCGAATGTACACCTCAGGCGGTAGTGGATTATATATTGGGGAAATAAAAAAGCCTCCCTTGTTAAAGGGAGGGGGACCGCGTTAGCGGTGGAGGGATTCATTTCTCTCCCTCCGTCAAAACTTCGTTTTGCCACCTCCCTCGTCAGAGGGAGGCGTTATTGTTTATCTTATTTTCTCACAAACTGAAACTGCATATTCCCCTGCGAAATCGGTTTTGAATTCACAATTGGCGAGGGAGTAGACATCAAATCCTTTAACAACCTCTTGGACTCCTGTACCGAGTATTTTACTGTATGCTTCTTTGCGTGTCCATATTTCATAAAAGGTTTCTGCGGTAGGGTTTTCGGTGAACTTTTCAAGCTCTTTTCCACGGAAAAATCGGTTTGCAATTTTGCGGAAATCCCTTTCGGTCATTTTTTCAATATCAATGCCAACGGGAACAGTATCATTTCTGCAAACAGCCACATGGTCACCGCTGTGTGAAATACTCACATAACAATTTTTCGCAACAGGCTTGCCGTTTGGCTCATAAGTCAAATCTTCAACGCCCATACAATGAAGTGCGGCTGCGGCAGCTCGGCTTTCGGGCTTTTTGCAGTGGTCGGCTTTAGTGCCCTCAAACTCCCACCAAGTCCATTCTTTTCTTTCTTCCAAATCGAAAACATATATCCAAGACATAAGTATCACCGCAGAAATTTTACCATAATCCGCGGTGATTAGCAATAAAAATTATCAGAATTCTATTCTTTTGTCAAGATAATCAGTGGGGGAAACTGTCACTCCGTCGCGGTGGATTTCAAGGTGCAAATGAACTCCGTCAGCACTCTCAAGGGGGATTTCACCCAGTACGCCGATTTTTTGATTTATTTTAACCATGTCACCGGGCTGAACTGTTGAGTTCTTTTCAAGCCCGCAATAGTCGGCAGTAATTCCGTTACCGTGGTCAATGGTGACAACAGTACCCCAAAGTGCATCGTCGCGGACTTCTGTGACTTCGCCGTCGCAGATTGCGTTAACTTGGTCACCTTTTGCACCGTTTATGTCAACGCCGTTGTGGGTACGCCAATCGTCTGTGGTTTTATTCTTCACAATTTCGCCTTTTGAATATTCCTTTGCAATCTTGTTGCCGAGAGGATATGAAAAATACACGCTCACAGTACCTTTTGTAGTGGTTTCGGTGTTATAACGCTCGTCGGGAATGTTTTGAACGGGATTATTCACGGGGGATTCTTTCGTGGTGGTTTCGGTTGTAGTTATTGTGCTGTTGTCGTCGGGCAGAACACCATTGTTGTCTTTGTTCGCCATCCAGAATGAAAACAATGTTGCGACACAAATGCCAAGGGCTGCGGCAGAATAAATAACTTTTTTGATTTTTTCCTGATTTCTTATTCTTTTCAATTAAAACACCTCTGTCAATATTTTTAACAGAGGTTTCCTTTTTTATACTTTTAAAATGATTATATATGGAAAAAACCGACGGTTGCGGAGCCGTCGGTTTTCCGACTGAATTAAATCAGTCTGAGGGGTTGTTTGAGGATGGGGTATGATGCTCATTTCTGAGCACGGTTAAATATTAAACTAAAATTATGAAAAAACAATGAATATTCTTTTAAAAAACCGAAAAAGAAGTATGAACAAGCAAAAAATATAAAAATTTTTCAAGAAATTATCGAACAAATGTTTACTTTTTGAAAATTATGTGTTAGAATATAGAAAAAAGTATGCAATTTTGCGTTAAAAGTTTAATTAAGGGTGATTTTATGCGACCTATTAACGATACACAACAAAAAATTTATGAATTTCTTTGCGAGCGTTCACAATGCGGTGTGCCTCCGTCAGTTCGTGAAATCGGCTCTGCGGTGGGCTTGAAATCAACTTCTTCTGTTCAGGCAAACCTTGACGCACTTGAAGAGGCGGGCTATATTGAGCGTGACCCACTCTTGAAGCGTTCAATTCGTGTGCTTGGTCAGGCTGAAAATGTGACAAGTGTTCCGCTTTTAGGTACTGTTACTGCAGGTATGCCCATTTTGGCGGTTGAGCAAATTGAGGGGTATATTCCCTATAACGGCAGGGTGTCACGCGATAAGTCACTTTTTGCACTTAAAGTTCGCGGTGAAAGTATGCTCTGGGCGGGTATTCTTGACGGTGACGTTGTAATCTGCGAGAAAACACCATATGCCACAAACGGTGAAATTGTGGTTGCGATGATTGAGGACGAAGCAACAGTTAAGCGTTTTTATAAAGAAAACGGCCATTTCCGTCTCCAACCCGAAAACGATGCCTATGAACCCATTATCACCAATGAGGTTGTAATTTTGGGCAAGGTTGTTGCACTTTATCGTTATTATTGATTTGATATGGAAAATGCCCCCTCTGACGAGGGGGCTGTCGTTTTCACTTGCGAAAATGACTGGGGGAGAGATTGGTTTTTTCTCTCCCTCCGTCAAAATCATAGATTTTGCCACCTCCCTCGTCAGAGGGAGGATTTTGTTGCTTTATTGACATTTTATTATGATTTTGATATATTCAAATTATAAAGTTTATAAAAACTCTTGACTTTTACCTTGGGTTAAAATGTGAAATCGACCTGAAAAGGAGGTAATCGCGTGAAAATTAAAGAGGTTATCACAAAAACAGGGCTCACTGACCGAGCAATAAGACTTTATATTGAAAACGAACTTGTAAAACCCGAATATGATGAAAACTACAACGGCAGAAAAAGTATTGAGTTTTCAGAAAATGATGTTGAACAGTTAAAAAATATCGCATTGCTTCGCAAAGCAGATTTTTCAATTCAAGAAATCAAAGCTTTGCAAATGGGTGGCGAAACTGCACAGAATACAATTAAAGAATACATAAACAGAACAAATGAAAAAATACAGTTTAATACAGAAATCCTTGAAAAAATCGGTGCTCTTGCAGATGAAGAAAATATTACAATAGAAATCATCTGCGAAAAGCTTTCAAGTAATTTAGAAAATGAAAAAGTCCCCGCAGAAGATATGGAACTTTCCCCAAAAGAACAGAAAGAAAAAATAAGATTTACTGTAATTTCAAAAATAGGAATGGTACTGGCAGGAATTATGCAATTATTAAACCTGTACTTTATTTATGTTGCTTTAGGTGCCAAACATCCTTGTTTCTTGGACCCTGAAAATAATATAGTATCTTATTTATTACTCGAAATTCCAATAAAATATTTTTATTTAATCCAATTTTTAATATGCTTGACTATTTATCTAATATACAAGAAAAGCAAGAGAATAGGTAAAAAGAAAGACCGAAAAAAGATTATTGCAATCATTCTTATTGTTATCTGGGTACTATCTTGTTTGGTGAGTCCGATAATTGCAATGGCGAACTTTTTCTGCTGGCAGTCAGGAACAACAAATCCTGATAATTACTTGGACTTGGATTATACTGTTGATATACTTAGTGCAGAATCATTATATATTTTTCCTCGAGCAATTCCGTTGGGTGCGGATGCTGGTTCATTTTTTGAAAAATATCCTGATACAACAAAATACTATTACTCTTATTTTGATGATTTGTTTGGTTATGAATATGATGTATTTGCTGAATGGCAGCTTTTTGAACATTCATATAACGAGGAAAAAGAAAGAGTTTTAGCTCTTGATGGTATTGTGAGAGAAGAAGCAAGAGGGGATTGGACCTGCATATATTTTTATGAGGATATAGAGGATAAATCTGAAGATTCTGATTTCTGTTATCATTACAGATTTATGCTTTTTGCATATAATGATAAAACTTTAACAGTAAGATACATTTATAGTTCAGCACATAAAGGATATTTAAGTGGGGCATATTTTAATACTGTTGAATGGTAACCGAGCGTGGTCTTTGACCACGCTTTTTCTTTTGCGTTATATTGTGAAGATGTTATAAAAATTTGAATTTGTCTAACTCATTAAATGGTGTATGTTGCCTCCCTCTGACGAGGGAGGTGGATTTGCCGTAAGGCAAAGACGGAGGGAGAGATAGGCTTAACTGCTCACTAAATCTCTCCCTCAGTCTCGCTAACGCTCGCCAGCTCCCTCGTCAGAGGGAGCCGATTACAATTGCGTCGCAGACCCATCATTTTGCACTTTGCATTTTTCATTTTGCATTTCGACAAAGTCCAATTTGTCAGACTCTTTTGAACTGATATTTCATTTAAATTAACTAAGCTCGGTGTAGAAAGGCTATTTATTTCATTTGACATTTACTTAAAAAAATACTATACTAAACTTATAATAGGTAAGTTTCGATTATTTTGAACGGAGATACAGAATGAACATAAAATTTTCTACTCCTTGTCTTTTGGGGCTTGAGGGGCTTGTGGCTCAAGAATTGCGCGAAATGGATGCGCTAAATGTTGAGGCAAAAAACGGCAGAGTTGATTTTGAGGGTGACGAAAACATTCTCGCCCGTGCGAATATCTGCTCACGATACAGCGAGAGAATACTCATAAGAATGGGTGAATTCAAGGCAATCACCTTTGAACAGTTATTCCAAGGTGTTAAAAATATTCCTTGGGAAAATTGGATTGGCAAATTCGATGCGTTCCCCGTAAAAGGCTATTCGCTGAATTCTCAACTTCATTCGGTGAGCGACTGTCAGGCAATCATCAAAAAGGCGATGGTTGAAAGACTTAAAAGTAAATACGGAATTTCATGGTTTGAAGAGTCGGGTGCAATTCATCAAATACAGTTTTCAATTATGAAAGATATTGTGACGGTGTTTATTGACAGTTCGGGTGTGGGACTTCACAAGCGTGGTTATCGTCCTGTTGCAAACTCTGCACCGATTAAAGAAACCTTGGCTGCTGCTATGGCGGATTTAGCGCGACTTCGCCACTACCACACACTTTATGATGTTTGCTGTGGCTCGGGCACAATTCTTATTGAGGGCGCAATGAAAGCAATGAACATTGCTCCGGGACTTCGCAGAGCTTTTATTTCAGAACGTTTTGAGAATATTGATAGTTCTGTTTGGCAGCAAGAACGAGCAAGGGCGCAGGATTTAGTAATCAAAGATGCCGATTTTATGGCTTATGGCTCTGATATTGATTTTCACGCACTTGAAATTGCCCGCGAAAATGCAAGACGTGCAGGTGTGGGTATGAAAATTGATTTGTCAAAGAAAGATTTAAAGGATTTTAAGCCGAAATCCGAAAAGGGTACTGTAATCTGCAACCCACCTTATGGCGAGAGAATGCTCGACATTAAGGCGGCAGAGGACATTTACAGAACAATGGGTAATATCTTTAAAGCCGAACGCGGTTGGGCTTATTATATAATCAGTCCCGACGAAAGCTTTGAAAAGTGCTTCGGCAGGAAAGCCGATAAGCGCAGAAAATTATACAATGGTATGATAAAATGCCAACTCTATATGTACTATAAATAAGGTGATTTTATGAAACACGTTTTTATTGTTAATCCTGTTGCAGGAAAAGGCAAAATAGCAAAGGCATATATTGAAACAATCGAGAATTATGTGAAAGAGCATAATATGGATGCGGAAATTTACATTACAAGAGCAAGCCGTGACGGTATGAAGCATGTTGAAGAGCTTGCCTCAACTGGTGAAGAAATCCGTTTTTATTCCTGCGGTGGTGACGGCACTCTTTATGAGGTTGTCAACGGTTGCTATAAATATCCCAACTGTCAGGTTGCAAACATTCCGTTAGGTTCGGGTAATGATTTCTGCCGTCTTTTCGGCAAGAATACAAACCTTGACGACCATGTGAACGGTGTTCCAATGAAACTTGACCTTATTGAAACTGACGGAACGGTTGCGATTAATGAGTGTGCAATGGGTCTTGACTCTGAAATCTGCGCAAAGCAGGGTGATTTTAAAAAGCTTCCAGGTGTAAACGGCGAAATGGCTTATACGGTGGCGGCTCTTTATTGCCTTATGGGTAAATATAAGAACGGGTTTAAAATCACAATTGATGATGAAGAGGTTTTCGAGGACGATTATCTTTTCTGTTATATCGGTAATTCCCGTTGGTACGGTGGCGGATATATGGCAGCGCCAAATGCGATGCCCAATGACGGACTTTTAGACGTTGTTATGGTGCGCAGTGACCGTGGCAGACTTAAACTTTTACCGCTTATCCCAGGCTACAAAAAGGGAACACATCTTGATTGGGAAATCACAACATTCAGACACGCAAAAAAGGTAAAAATTGAAAGCAAAGCTCCCGCAGCAGTTAATGTTGACGGCGAATGTGCTTATGTAACCGAGCGTGAATTTAAAATTCTTGAGGGTGCAATCAATTTTGTTGTGCCTAAAGGCTCAAAATTTTTGGATATGTAAGTAAAGTGTAAGGCGGTGGAGGGATTCCTCTACCGTTTTTATATAAGGAAGATTATTATGTACAACTTTTTTGTAAATGAAGAAAAAAGAAACGGCGACTGTTATTTTATTTCGGGCACAGATTTCAACCACATAAAAAATGTTTTGCGAATGAATGTGGGTGACACTTTTCTTGTGAGCGAAAACGGTGTCAGCAATCTTTGTGAAATTGACAGCTTTGAAAATGATGTTGTAATTGCGAAAATTATTGAAGAAAATTATAACGATACCAAATTGCCCATTAAGATTTATCTTTTTCAGGGCTTACCTAAAGGCGACAAAATGGAATTGATTATTCAGAAAACCGTTGAATTGGGTGTCGAGAAAATCATTCCCGTTGAGATGAGCCGTTGTGTTGTAAAGCTTGACGATAAGAAAAAGAAAAGCAAGCAGGCTCGTTGGCAGTCAGTTGCCGAAAGTGCCGCAAAGCAGAGCAAAAGGAATTCAATCCCCGAAATTGCAGATGTTCTTACATATAAAAAAGCACTTGAAATGGCAAAAGAGTTAGATTTGTTGCTTGTGCCCTACGAGAGCAAAAATGGAATGGAAGATACAAAATCAGCGCTTGCAGAAATCAAAAGCGGAATGACCGTGGGTATTTTAATCGGTGCAGAGGGCGGATTTGAAGAAAGCGAAGTGCAGTCGGCCTTTGAAATGGGAGGAAAAGTAATTTCTTTGGGCAAAAGAATTCTCCGCACCGAAACTGCGGCAATTACATCAGTTGCAATGTGTATGTTGTACTCTGAAATGAATTTGAGTGAATAAAATGAAACAATTACCCCTTGAATTTCAAGAG
>CALFTO010000047.1 GCA_937916195.1 uncultured Clostridia bacterium | reverse complement strand
CCAACTATGAAGGTATATAAATATCAATTTATAAATATACGGGCGATTCGTGAATTGCCCCTACAACGCACTAAATAACATTTAATTTTGCACTTTGCGTTTTGCATTTTGCACTTTAAAAGAGGTGGTACCAATGGCAAAAATTAATAAACTCCCAAAACATATGGCTGATTTAATCGCGGCGGGTGAGGTGGTTGAACGCCCCGCGTCCGTTGTAAAAGAGCTTATGGAAAATGCCGTTGATGCCGGTGCTACCTCCATAACTGTTGAAATTCAGCACGGCGGTATTTCATATATCCGTGTAACCGATGACGGTTGCGGAATTGACCGCGAAGATGTAAAAACCGCATTTGTAAGCCACGCAACAAGCAAAATTAAAAATGCCGAAGATTTAAACGCAATTCTCACTCTCGGCTTCCGTGGTGAAGCACTTCCCTCAATCGCCGCGGTTTCAAAGGTTAATATGATTACCAAAACTGCAACCGAAGAAATGGGAACTTCCCTTATAATCGAGGGCGGAATTATAACAGACATTTCTGACGCAGGCTGTGCCGTTGGTACAACTATGATTGTCCGCGAGCTTTTCTATAACACTCCCGCACGAATGAAATTCCTCAAAAAAGATGTCAGCGAGGGCAATTATGTGGCATCAGCGGTTGAAAAGCTTGCACTTTCTCACCCCGAAATAAGCTTTCGTTTTATCCGTGACGGCAAACAGGTTTTCACCACCAACGGTGACGGAAACCTTCAAAATGTATGCTTTTCCGCATTCGGCAAAGATTTTTCAAACGGTCTTTTAGAGGTGAATTCAGCAGTTGGCAATGTGTCAGTTCGCGGTCTTGTAACCCCGCCGTTTAATTGCCGTGGCTCACGCGGAATGCAGTATTTCTTTGTGAACGGCAGAAGTGTCAAGAACGGCACAATCACCGCCGCCTTTGAAAATGCTTATAAAAACAGCGTTATGGTTGGCAAATTCCCAGGCGGAGTATTGTTTATCCAGCTACCGCCCGCACTTGTCGATGTGAATGTGCATCCCTCAAAAATTGAAGTCCGTTTTTCTGATGAGCGTGCAATTTTCGATGCAGTTTATCATTCGGTAAAATCTGCACTCAATGAAAGCACAACACTAAAACAAGCAGTTTTACCCGAAAAAAAACAAGTCTTCAACGAGCTTTTCACAAAACCCCAGCAAGATTTCAAGCAGACAACAGTTGAAGAACATATTACATATACCGAAAAGATTTTAAAGCCCTTGTCAGCGCCCGCAAAAGTGTTAAACGATGTTGAAACTCCCTATATTGCAGAGGTTGACGAAGACCCAATTAAAATCGAATTCCCGATAATCGAAGTCCCAAAAGCATCAAATCCCACACCGATTATTGAGGAAAAACCAATAGCAAAAGAAAACGAAATCCGCCTTATCGGTGAGGCTTATAAAACTTATATATTCATTGAATATAACGGCACACTTTGTGTAATCGACAAGCACGCCGCACACGAACGAATTCTATTTAATCAGCTTAAAAAGAATAAACAGAATAGCGGTAGTCAGTTGCTTTTAGCTCCTGTGACCGTAACTCTCGGTAAAGAGGAATATGTGGCAGTAACCGAAAATCTTGAAACAATTCGTGATGCAGGCTTTGAGGTTGAAGATTTCGGAAACGGTACGGTAATTGTGCGCAGTTGCCCCATTGACCTTGATAATCAAGAAATTGCACCGCTTATTGACGAAATTGCCCAGTACCTTGTGAAAAATCGTCGCGATATTACAAACGAGCACCTTGATTGGATTTATCACAATGTTGCTTGCCGAAGTGCCATAAAAGCAGGGGATAACAACTCCACCGCAGAGCTTTTGGCACTCGCGAAATCAGTTGTAAACGATAACGATGTGCGCTTTTGTCCTCACGGCAGACCCGTAATGATAGAAATTTCAAAATATGAGCTTGAAAAACAGTTCGGCAGAGTATAAATTATGAAAAAAATACCCGTAATTGCAGTTGTGGGCCCCACCGCCTCAGGAAAAACCGCCTTGTCAATAAATATCGCAAAGCGTTTTTCGGGTCAGGTAGTGTCAGCCGACTCAATGCAGATTTATGAAAAAATGAATATCGCAACTGCAAAGCCGACTGAGGAAGAAATGGAAGGCATACCCCATCATTTAATCGGGTTTCAGCCCATTTCTCAAAAGTTCAGCGTGGCAGAGTACGTGAAACTTGCCGGCAGTTGCATTGAAAAAATACATAAGGAGAGGCAACTCCCCGTTGTTGCAGGCGGAACAGGACTTTACGTGGATTCACTTCTTCAGAATATTCAGTTTTCTCAAGAAGACGAAAATACCGAAATCCGAAAAGAACTTACCGCTATGTTCGACGAAAAAGGCGCAGAGTTTATGCTCGATTGGTTACGAGAAATAGACCCCGAAACCGCCTTAAGACTTCACCTCAATGATAAAAGCCGTATTATTCGTGCTCTTGAGGTGTATAAGCTCACAGGCAAAACCTTAACCGAGCAAAAAATCCTCTCCCGCCTTGAAGAAAGCCCATATAGAGTGCTTTATATCGGTATTAATTACCGTGACCGCAATGTGCTTTATGACCGAATTAACCGTCGAGTTGACATTATGGTCGAAAACGGACTTTTAGACGAGGCAAAAGATTTTTATAATACCGACCCCGACACAACAGCTTGTCAGGCAATCGGCTATAAAGAGTTAGCACCATATTTCAACGGCGAAAAAACTCTCGACGAATGTCTTGAAAGCCTTAAAATCGAAACAAGACATTATGCAAAGCGACAACTCACTTGGTTTAGGAAAAATGAAAACATCAATTGGGTTTATCCCGACGATTATGAAAATACAGAAAAAATGCTTGAATATGTGTATTCGTTAGCAGAAAAATTTTTAAAGGAGGAGCAAAAGTGAAAAAAATCGATAAAAATAAAATAATAACCGCACTTTGCTCCGTTGCGGGTATCTGTATAATCCTTTATTTCGTTTATCAGATTGTGCAAATGAACTCCAACCCCTATAAAACCGAGTTGGCATTAGAGCGCGAATTCCAAAATTCTGTTAAAACCACTGCGTTTGTAGTTCGTGACGAAGAATATATTACCGCCGAAAATACAACGGGTACTGTGGTTTCAATTGCCGAAGACGGCAAGCGTGTTGGCAACGGCGAGGATGTGGCAGTAGTTTTTAAGAATTCTGACAGTGCAGCGGCTTATGTCCGCATAAACGAGCTTCAAAGAGAAATCGAATATTACGAACAGCTTAAAAACCGCGTGGGCGTGGGCACCAATGCACCCTCATCATATACCGATTTGATTGATGATGCCTGCATTGATTTTATTTCAGCTTCCCGCGAAGAAATCGGTAGTGAATTCCAAGATTCTCTTATCGATTTGCGAGATGCCATTACTGCTCGTCAGCTTGCAGTTGGCGAAGAAATTGTGGTTGAAGCCAAGCTTTCAAAGCTTCAGGCAGAGTTGGTTTCATTAAAAAATCTTGCCGAGGGATATTCCACAGTTCAGGCTCACAGCTCGGGCTATTATATCGGTGCGGTTGACGGCTATGAAAACGCAATCGCATATAAAGATTGCACAGAAGTAACTTGTGCACAGATTTCCTCGTTACTTTCATCTGAAAAGCAAGAAACAAATCAGAATGTTATGGGTAAATTGGTTGACTCGTTCGATTGGTATTTCCTTTGCAATGTGCCTTATAACGATTCGGGTGAAATCGAGGTTGGCAAAACCGTTTCTGTCAACGTGCCAAATACAGCGGTTGGAACAATCAAATGCACAGTAGTTTATAAAAGTGATAAAGACGGCGAACAGGTTGCGGTAGTGCTGAAATGCAATGTTATGAACCGCGATGTTGCAAATCTTCGTATTGCAGAAATTCAGATTATTACCGATGATTTTACAGGCTTTAGAATTAATAACGATGCAATCCGCGAAGAAAACGGTGAAAAAGGCGTTTATGTAATGCGTGGTAATATTATTCAGTTCAAAAAAATCAATATTGTTTATTCAACCGAAGATTACTCAATAATTGAAAAGGTTGATGATTCAAGCTATGTCAGACAATATGACACAATAATTACGCAAGGAGTTGATTTGTATGATGGAAAAGTCGTTTCTTGAGCAAAGAAAAGCAGATATTGAGTATAACCTTGATGTAATAAATGAAAAAATTGCCGAAAGTGCAATTAAGAGTGGCAGAAAGCCCGAGGACGTTCGTCTTATGGCTGTTACCAAAACCGTTGACCCTATTTTTATAAATTATGCACTTGATTACGGCGTAAAGCTCATAGGTGAAAACAGAGTTCAAGAAATGCTTCGCAAAAAGCCCGATTTACACCTCGACGGTGTGGACAAGCATCTAATAGGACATCTGCAAACCAACAAGGCAGGGCAGATTGTTGGCGAGGTTGATATGATTCAGTCAGTTGACTCTCTTAAAATCGCAAAAGAAATCGCCAAGCAGTCAGTTAAAAAAGGTATTGTCACCGATGTGCTTCTTGAAATAAATGTAGGTGAAGAAGAGAGTAAAACAGGCTTCTCAACCGCAGAGTTTTACGAAAATCTTTATGAAATCGCAGAAATCGGTGCAATTCGCGTTAAAGGGCTTATGACAATCCCGCCCATATGCGAAAATGATACAATACTTTGTAAATTTTTTGAAAATATCTACAATATCTATGTTGACATTAAGGCGAAAAAGATAGATAATATAGATATGAATGTATTGTCGATGGGCATGTCCGGAGACTACACCCAAGCAATCTTATGCGGGTCAAATCTTGTAAGAATAGGCTCTTCAATTTTCGGCCCGAGAATATATTAAAAGCAGGAGGATTAGCAAATGAGTTTTTTAGACAAGATTAAAAACATCGTGAACGTTGACGAGGACGGTTATTATCCCGATGATGACGTGGATTCAGGTGCATTTATGGGCGCAGATTCATATGACGAGCCCGAACAGAGACCGTCAAGACAGCCACACCGCACACAGCGCAATTCCGACCATGACAAAGTAGTTAATATTCATACAACAGCACAGCTTCAGGTTGTTCTTGCAAAGCCTGAAAAGTTTGACGAGGCTCTCGGTATTGCCGACAACCTTAATGAAAAAAGAACAGTTGTTTTAAACCTTGAATCAGTAAGCAAAGACGTTGCTCGTCGTCTTATCGACTTTTTAACCGGTGTTGCTTATGCAAACAACGGTCAGATTAAGCGCGTTGCAAACAGCACATTTATCATCACTCCTTATAATGTTGATGTTATGGGTGATTTACTTGACGAGCTTGAAAACAACGGAATGTTTTTCTAATCAAGTTCATATTTATTAGAAAATTAGTATTGCCCTTGGGCAGAATGGGAAGGATATTTCAATGCTTACACCTGATAAAATTAGAGAAAAATCATTTCAGACAACAGGCCGCGGCTCTTACCGTGCAGAAGATGTTGATAGCTTTTTAAATGAAGTTTCTGCTTCATACGAGCAGATGTTCAAAGAGAACGGCGACCTTATTAAAAAAATCAGCATTCTCGCTAAAAAGGTAGAGGAATACCGTGCAGACGAAGAAAGCTTAAAGCTTGCTCTTCTCAATGCACAGAAGCTTGCTGACCGCATTGTTGCAGAAGCAAAAGAAAATGCTGAAAAAGATACAGAAGACGCACGTGCAGAGGCTGCAAAGCTTCGTGAAGATGCTAAGGCAGACGCTGACGAAACAGAGGCAAAGGCAAAGCGTGAGTCAGATGCTATTATCGAAAGCGCAAAGGCAGAGGCTGAAAAGATTGTTAAAGAGGCAAATCGTCAGTCAAACGAAATCCTTGGCAATATCAACCGTAAGGTAACTCACGAAACACTCGTTTACGATATGGTTAAGAAAGAGGCTTCTGAATTCAAAGCAAAGCTTGTTGCAATGTATAAAGAGCATATCAACCTTATCAATCAGCTTCCCGAAATCGTAGACGAAGAGCTTGACAAGGCAGAGCCCGTTCCTGCAGTTGAAGAAACTGCAGAGGTTGAAGAAGAGCCCGTAGTTATCGAAGAGACTGCTCCCGTGGTAGTTGAAGATATCGAAGAAGAAATCGAAGAAGTTGAAGTAGTTGCAGAGCCCGAGGCTGAAGTAATTGAAGAAGCTGTTGAAGAGGTAGCAGAAGAGGTTGATGAAATCGAAGAACCCGCAGTTGAGGTTGCTGAAGTTGACGAAGAACCCGAAGCTCCCGTTAAAAAGCCCTTCAAGCTTGATTTAAGCAAGATTGACTTTGCAGACGAAGAAGCTCCCGCTCCCGCACCTGCAGTTATGAATACTGTTGAGGTAGCAGAAGAAGAGCTCGAAGAAGATAAAGGCTCAATCTCTTTTAAAAACTTCTTTAAGAAAAAATAATAAGTCGGAGAAATTAAATGCTTCAAGTAATCACAGTAATGTCCATTGCCGTTTTAGTGTCATTGGACCAAATCATCAAATTACTTGTAATTAAATATCTCGAACCGATTGGCAGCCTTCCGTTGATAGACGGCTTTATTCAGTTGAATTATGCCGAGAACACAGGGGCTGCCTTTGGCTCGTTTAGTGGCTACACATGGATTTTGTCTGTTTTCACCCTTGTGGTGATTGTGGCAGGGCTTGTCTATATTTTAAGGGGCAAGGTGAAATTCGGTGTTGAATATGTCTGCATAGCTTTAATTCTTGCAGGTGGCTTGGGTAATCTTATTGACCGTATTTCACGCGGTTTTGTTGTAGATTACATTGAGCCCTTGTTCATAGATTTTGCAATATTCAACTTTGCCGATATTCTTGTAACCTGCAGTGCCGTTGTGCTTATTATCTGGATGATTTACGGAATTTACAAAGACGCTAAAAAGGATAAGGTACAAAAAAATGCCTGAGCTTTTAATTGAAGTCCCCGAAATTTATGAAGGGGAGAGAATTGACAAATTTCTTTCAGTGCTCGTCGAGAATTCTTCGCGTAATTCCATTCAGAAGCTTATCGAAAACGGTAAGGTTACAGTTAACGGTGCACCCGTCAATAAAAAATACAAGGTGAGCACCGACGACGAAATCGTAATGCTACCCAATGATTTAAAGCCACTTGACGCCGAGCCCGAAAACATTCCGCTTGATATTGTTTTTGAGGACGAGCATCTGCTTGTTGTTAATAAGCCTCGCGGAATGGTTGTGCACCCCGCACCGGGTAATTACAGCGGAACTCTCGTTAATGCTTTGCTTTATCATTGCAAGGACTCGCTTTCGGGTATAAACGGAATTCTCCGCCCCGGCATTGTCCACCGAATTGATAAAGACACAAGTGGTCTGCTTATTGTTGCAAAAACCGATAAAGCCCATATAGGTCTTGCCGAGCAGATTAAAGAGCATAGCTTTACCCGTGAATATAATGCGGTAATTTGCGGGCATTTGAAAGAGCAGTCGGGCACAGTGAATGCCCCAATCGGCAGAAGCCCTAAAGACAGAAAGAAAATGTGCGTAACAATGCAGAATTCCAAAAATGCAGTTACTCATTATAACGTAATCGCCGAATATGAGGGCTATTCCCATATTTCATTGAAGCTTGAAACGGGCAGAACTCACCAAATCAGAGTTCATATGGCGCATCTCGGTCACGCAGTAGCAGGCGATTTAGTTTACGGAAACGATAAAAAAAGCGCTTACCTTAACGGTCAGTGCTTACACGCAATAAAAATCGGTTTTGTTCATCCGATTACGCAGGAATATCTTGAATTCACATCGGATTTACCCGATTATTTCAAGGACTTTTTGAACAAACTAAAATGAGAGGGGTATTAAAAATGGTAAACAAAGACTTGTCAAACTGGCTTGTTGTGTCAGATATTGACGGAACTCTCAATAATAAATTCAGACAGTTACCCAAAAGAAATTATGAAGCGATTTGTCGCTTTGTGAATGAATGTAACGGTCATTTTACATTGGCGTCGGGCAGAAATGTTCAGTCAATGCGAAAGCATTATGAAAGATTACCAATTGCGGGCACTCCCGCTGTAATTCTCAACGGCGCAGGCGTTTACGATTACTCAAAAGAAAAAATGGTGCATTTCACACCAATAAATCAAAAATCAGTTGACTTGGTTTTTGATATTTATAAGCGTTTCCCGTCAGTTGAAATCGAAGTGCTTACCGATACAAACATCTACACTCTCAATGCAAAGATTTTTGCACCCATAATGGTTATGGCAGATAAGCTTCACTATAAGCATTGCAAACGTGTTGAAGAAATCCCAAGAGAGAATTGGGGTAAGGTAATTTTCCTCGGGATGCCACCACTCATAAACGCAATCAAAAAATATGTCGCAACACTTGACAACACAGGTGCTAACTTTATGTCAAGCTCAATTTCATCTTTTGAAATGCTTGAAGCAGGAGTGCATAAGGGTACAGCACTTATGAAAATTGCAGAAATGTATAATATCGAGCACAAGCACACCGCCGCAATCGGTGATTATTTCAACGATTACGATATGTTAAAAACTGTCGGACTTCCCGCTTGTTGCGGACAAGCGCCAAAAGAAATGCACGAAATCGCAAAATTCCACGCTTGTCATTGTAACCGCGGCGCAGTTGCAGACTTGCTTAATTACATAATGGATGATTATAGGGTGACAGAGATAATCTGAACCTGCCTTAAAACGGCTATTTTTAAGCCTTTTTGGCATTTCGGATTTGAAAGGCGACAGCCTTCCTGCATCCTCAATACCAAAAATCCAAACAAAAATGTCTCGTTTTAAGGTCGGAGATTTTTTACAGTGAGGATTTTTGGCAAGACAAGGCACAAAACGCAGCAAATCCTTTGTGGATTTGCGAGTATTTTAACAATGGATTGACGGAAATCAGCCTGTAAAAAACAGATTCAGATTATTTCTGTCACCCTAAGGAGGAATAATTATGAATACTTCATTAAAGCACGAATTAGAAGTTTTCGCTACAAAATCAAGACTTTTAATTCTTGAGGGTATCTACAACGCAAAAGCAGGACATCCCGGCGGCTCACTTTCAATTGCAGAGCTTATGGCTTATCTTTATAATGTTGAGATGCGTGTAGATGCAAGTAATCCAAAATGGGAAGACCGCGACCGCTTTGTTCTTTCAAAGGGTCACGCCGCACCCGCACTTTATGCCGCTTTAGCTCTCAAGGGCTTCTTCCCCACAGAAGACATCAAAACTCTCCGTAAATCAGATTCTTATCTTCAGGGACACCCCAGTATGAAAACTGTTCCCGGCGTTGATATGAGCACAGGCTCACTCGGTCAAGGTATTTCAACTGCAGTTGGCATGGCTCTTGCCGCAAAGCTTGATAATAAGGATTTCAGAACTTATACAATCCTCGGTGACGGTGAAATTGAAGAAGGTCAGGTTTGGGAGGCTGCAATGTTCGCCTCTGCAAAAGGACTTGACAATCTCGTGGTAATCGTTGATAACAATAATCTTCAAATTGACGGTACTGTTGAAGAGGTTAACTCACCTTATCCAATACCCGAAAAGTTCACAGCCTTTGGTTTCAATACAATCGAGATTGACGGTAATAACCTTGATGAAATTGCTGATGCCTTTGAAAACGCAAAAGCAACAAAGGGCAAGCCCACTGCAATTATTGCAAAAACCGTTAAGGGTAAGGGCGTTTCTTATATGGAAAATGCAGTTAACTGGCACGGTGCAGCTCCCAACGAAGAGCTTTATAACACAGCCGTAGCAGAGCTTACTGCAAAGCTTAATGAATTGGAGGGTGTAAAATGAGCGAAGTAATCAAAACCGCAACAAGAGATGCTTATGGTAAAGCTCTCGTAGAATTAGGTAATACAGATGCTAAAATTCTTGTTCTTGACGCTGACTTGGCGGCGGCTACAAAAACAGGTATGTTCAAAAAAGCACACCCCGAAAAGTTTATTGACTGCGGTATCGCAGAGGGCAATATGATGGGTGTTGCGGCTGGTTTAGCTTCAGCAGGCTACACAGTTTTTGCATCATCATTTGCAATGTTCGCCGCAGGCAGAGCCTTTGAGCAGGTTAGAAACTCAATCGGCTATACACACCTTAATGTTAAAATCGGTGCAACTCACGCGGGTATCTCTGTTGGTGAAGACGGCGCAAGCCATCAGTGCTGTGAGGATATCGGTCTTATGCGTACAATTCCCGGTATGGTTATTTTAAACCCCGCTGACGATGTTGAAGCAAGACTTTGCGTTCTTGCCGCAGCAGAGCACGACGGCCCTGTTTATATGCGATTTGGCCGTCTTGCAGTGCCGAGAGTTTTCGACGAAGACTATAAGTTTGAAATCGGTAAGGGTAATGTGCTCAAAGAGGGTACAGATGTTACAATTATCGCAACAGGTCTTATGGTTAATGAGGCTCTTATGGCTTATGACGAACTTAAAGCAGAAGGCATTTCTGCAAGAGTTGTTAATATGGCAACAATTAAGCCTATCGACCGCGACCTTGTAATTGAAAGCGCAAAGAAAACAGGCGTAATCGTTACCGCAGAAGAGCATAATGTAATCGGTGGTCTTGGCTCAGCCGTAACAGAGGTAGTTTGTGAAACTGTTCCCGTTCCTGTTCTTCGCGTAGGTGTTGAAGATACATTCGGTAAGTCAGGTCCTGCAGTTCAGCTTCTCCACGAATTCGGTCTCGACGCCGCACACATCGTTGCAAAATGCAAAGAAGCAGTTGAACTCAAAAAATAAATAAACCTTTCTCGGCTCCCTCTGACGAGGGAGCTGTCTTTTCCGCAGAAAAAGACTGAGGGAGAGAAAAACCACCCACAATTGTGGGTGGTTAATTATATTCTTGTTGAATTGTCTGTTCTTCCTATTAAATAATCAATACTTACTTCATAAAAATCCGCCAATTTCCAAAGCATTTCTAACGGAATCTCACGTTTGCCGTTTTCATATTGTGAATAGGTGTTCTGTTTTATATTCAGTAGTTCGGCAAGTTCTTTTTGTTTGACATCTCTGTCTTCACGTAAATCTTTTAATCTCATAAAATCACCTTAATATTATTTCAAAATGATTTTACATTATCACACTGCGAGATATTGACAATAATCTCAATTTGTGATATATTTCAAATGTATGGAATAAAGATATTAAAATTATAGTAGTTTATTCAATGATTGCAGGAGGGATATTATGAACAAAAAGAAAATACTCAAAATTATCGCAATTCTTTTGGCAGTAGTTTTGGTCTGTGCTGGCTCATTCGGTGGCTACATATTATACCGCTTTAATTTCAGCAAACCTCAAAACCTTGTCCATAGCTATGAAGAAGTTTATAATCAAGAACAAATCACTTATGACGTAGGTGACGATGGTGAATTCACAGTCCTTAAAATAAATGATACGCATTTTTATAACGGAACTTGTGAAAATGACGCCAAAACGATGGCAGATTTAAAGGTAATTCTCGACAAAACTCCCTGTGATTTCATTGTTGTCAACGGCGATATGGTTGACGGATTTAACCTTAATACCGATTATGATAAATACGGTGCAACAAAAATCTTTTCTAACCTTGTTGATAGTTATGATATTCCTTGGACATTTCTTCCAGGTAACAACGACGGTGAAATCGACGGCGAAAACGAAGATTTAATAGCCTTTATGATGCAGTATGAAAACTTTGTTTGTGGTAACGAAGAGAATATCGACGGTGATATGCAGTTCTTTGTTGACCTCGAGTATAACGGTGAATTGGCACATTCTCTCGCTATGATGGATACTCACGCAAGAACAATCAAAGCAATCGGTAAATATGATTATATAAAAGAAAACCAAATCAATTGGTTGCTTAACGGAATTGACGAGAGAAAAGTAAAAACAAGTATTTTCTTTCATATGAATACACCCGCGTTCAAAACTGCTTATGACGAGGGTGAGGCATATAACGGCTTTCCGTCAGCATATGTTTTCCCGCTCGATTCAATTACCGAAAATAAACTTTTTGACGATATGACCGCCGATAACGAGTATATTTCGCTCATTTCAATCGGTCATGTGCACAGCAATAATATGTGTCATTTCTATAATGGCAGATATTATCAGTTAAGTAGTGTCAGCGGATATAATGCCTCACACCCCGAAGATATGAAACCCTCATGCACATTAACAGTAATTGACGTTACTGAAGAAAATACAAAAGATATGTACCACTTTGAAAAAGTTGAAGCATAATTCGAAGGGGGCGGCGTCTCCGATAACCCTAATGGTTTATACAATAAATCTTGATTTTCTAAAAACTTCATCTTATAATTATCATATAAACTGAAAAGAGGTGTGATTATGCTTGATTATTTCTCAAGAGGTAAGGGCAAACCGTTTGTTGTATTTTTCTTCACAATAATCGCCTATATACT
This sequence comes from uncultured Clostridia bacterium, assembly GCA_937916195.1. Classification (GTDB taxonomy): domain Bacteria; phylum Bacillota; class Clostridia; order Oscillospirales; family Acutalibacteraceae; genus Fimenecus. The sequence continues at coordinate 32,150 of CALFTO010000047.1, read as the reverse complement.
TTTTGCCTTTTCAACAATTTTTGCAAATTCGGTCTGCAAAGAGTGGTATGGTCTTATTGTGGGCGCTGTGCTTATGGCGCTCGCAGTTCCTGCACATATTTTTGCAAAAAAGCATAAAATTCTTTACCTGTTAAGCTATATTCTCAATACTGTAGGCAGTGGCTTTGCCGCTTCGGCATATTATCTTGAAAAAAATCATAGCGTAGTTCCAGAAAGTCTGTTCTTACCAATGCTTATTCCTGCCACAGTTTCACTTGTGACTTATCTTTTGGTGAGATTATTCCCTAATGCAAAGAAATTCGTCCTCACAATTGCAACTATCGGCACAATTGCAATGCTTATTGCCTTTGCAGTTTTGTGGATTAGAAAAGGTTATGAATTTTATAGCTTCGCTTTTTTCAATACGGTTTTCACCTTGTTTTATGTAGTTACTGATGCTGTAACAGTAGGCGAATATGACCGCAGTGTGATAAGAGACATTTCTTTTGGTAGCTTCGGTATTTTCTTGGTAATAGCAATGGTTGTATTGTTTATAATTACTGAGGGTGAACTCTTCGAAGGCTTGTTTGAAGGTGTATTAGATTTTGGTACATCTGATGGCACTCGAAAGTCCAAAAAGCATAAATAAAATTAAGGTCGGTTGTTTAAACCGACCTTTTTCTTATTCCGTTCTTTTTATTTCATAATCTCCGTTTAACAATTCTTTAACTAATGCTTTGCTATCTTTAATTTCTTTGTCAAAATACACTCCACCGCGAGCTAAATCTGAAAATTCATGAAAATCAGAACCGCCAACAACTCTCAAATCATATTTTTTCGCCCACATTTCAGCAATATCATTGCTCGAATTGTGTCGTGGATTTCCGTTGTAAATCTCAATTCCGTCAAGGTATTTCGGTTTTACAATACGCATACCTGTTCTGAATGGATGTGCCTGAAAAATCACCATTCCGTGCTTGTGGGCTGATTTTGAAAAATCGCGTATATTCATATCAAGTAATTGTGGGTGACTATATAAATATTTTTCTGTAACACCGTAAACAAGATAATCGTTCATTTCACGTGGCTTGTCAAAACGTAATTCCATACCTAACAGAACATTAATTCTGCCTTCAGCCGCCTTTTTAGCAGTATGGTATCCTCTGAGAAAATAGTTTACTTTTTCTTCCCAGCTCATATCCATACCTTCAAATTTTTCAAAGGTTGAAGGGCTAAAATGGTCTGTGACAACAATACCGTCGTATCCTTTTTCAATGTAATACTCTATGGCTTTTTTTGCACTTATTTCTGCACATCTGCTCGTTTCAACAGTGTGCAAATGCATTTCATATAAATACTTTTTCAAGGCAATACCTCAGTTCGTTTTTTATATTGTTTACATTATATACTCTTTTACCCATAAAGTCGAGAATTTTTTACATTTTTACAGTATTTTATATTTGAAAAAATGCACAGTTTGTATTATGATATATAATAGGTTTTTATGCGGAGGTTTACATATGAGTTGTAACTGTAAAAATACAAATGATTTCTCACTTCTTGAGCCTTGTTTGCAAAAATATGCAACGGTGAAGGGAAGTCTTATTACAATATTACAAAATGCACAAGAGATTTACGGCTATCTGCCTGTAGATGTGATTTTGCATATCTCACAGCGTACAGGAATTAAAGTCACAAAAATTATGGGCGTTGCAACCTTTTATTCACAGTTCAGATTAGAACCCGTTGGCAAATATCTCATAATGCTTTGTCAGGGTACAGCCTGCCACGTTAACGGCTCATTGCAGATTGAAAAAACAATCAATGAGTATCTCGGCATTAAAGACGGCGAAACCACCGCTGACGGTCTTTTCACACTTAAAAATGTGGCTTGCCTTGGTTGTTGCAGTTTGTCACCGGTAATGATGATTAATGACGAAACTTATGGCTCATTAACTCCCGAAAAAGCAATTAGCATATTTAAAGAATTAAAAGCAGGGGAGGAAGCGTAATGAAAATAGCAGTAGGACAAGGCAGCTGCGGTATCGCCGCAGGGGCTATGAAAGCGTATGATGTTTTAAATTCCACCCTTGATTTGTCAAAAAATCAACTCACTGTAACAGGCTGTATAGGTATGTGCTATCTCGAGCCAATCGTTGATGTTTATGCCGAAGACGGACTTCACAGATTTGTGAAGGTCAATGGCGAAACAGCAGAAAAAATCGCAAACGCAGTTAATAACAATGCTTTGAAAACAGTCAAAGAATATGAAATTTCTGACGACGATAAATCTTTTCTTGATAAACAAACAAGAATTGCACTTCGCCATTGCGGTGTAATCAACCCCGAAATCATTGAAGATTATACGGCTGACGACGGATATAAAGCTCTTAATAAAGTGCTCACTTCAATGTCACCCGAAGAGGTAATTGAAGAAATCAAACTTTCAGGACTTGCAGGTCGCGGTGGCGCGGGCTTCCCCACTTGGTTTAAGTGGAATGCGGCTCGTCAGTCGCAAGGCGAAGAAAAATATTTAATTTGCAATGCAGACGAGGGTGACCCCGGTGCATTTATGGATAGAGCAGTTATCGAGGGTGACCCTCACAATCTTATTGAAGGTATGCTCATCGGCGCTTACGCAATAGGTGCAAGTGAAGCAATTGTGTATGTTCGCGCAGAATATCCTCTTGCAATACGAAGACTTCAAAATGCTATCGACCAAGCCAAAGAAAAAGGCTATATCGGTCAAAATATTATGGGCACAGAATTCTCTTGCGATTTCAGAATTAAAGCAGGTGCAGGTGCGTTCGTATGCGGTGAAGAAACTGCACTTATTGAGTCGCTTGAAGGCTCACGCGGTATGCCTCGTCTTAAGCCCCCATTCCCCGCACAGTCAGGCTATTGGCATAAGCCCTCAAATATCAATAATGTTGAAACCTTTGCAAATGTTTCTTGGATAATTCTCAACGGCGGTAACGCTTTCTCAGCAATGGGAACAGAAAACAGCAAGGGCACAAAGGTTTTTGCGCTTACAGGTAAAATCAAGCGTGGCGGACTTGTTGAAATCCCAATGGGTAAAACGCTTCGAGATGTAATTTTTGACATCGGTGGCGGAATTAAAAACGATAAAGAATTCAAAGCCGTACAGATGGGCGGTCCGTCGGGTGGTTGTATTCCCGCAGAACTTTTGGACACCGTAATCGACTATAAAGCACTTTCGGCTACGGGCGCAATTATGGGCTCAGGCGGTATGGTTGTTATGGATGACAGCACTTGTATGGTAGAAATGGCTCGTTTCTTCCTCGATTTCACCGCTAAAGAATCCTGCGGAAAATGCGTTCATTGCCGACTTGGTACAAAGCGAATGCTTGAAATTCTCACAAGAATTACCGAGGGGAACGGCAAAGAAGAGGATATTGAACTTCTCGAAGAGCTTTGTCTCGCAATCAAAGACGGTGCATTGTGTGGCCTTGGTCAGACTGCGCCAAATCCCGTTCTTACAACTCTTAAATATTTCAAAAATGAATATATAGAGCATATTAAAGAGAAAAAATGTGTGGCTCACGAGTGCACAAATCTTCTTCGCTACGAAATCAATGCAGATTTGTGCCGTGGCTGTACTTTGTGTGCTAAAAAATGCCCCGTTGACGCAATCAGCGGAACAATAAGAAATTCTCATTTTATTGATAGTGATAAATGTATTAAGTGCGGTAACTGTGTAAAAGTCTGCCGTTTCAACGCTGTGGAGGTGAAATAATTGAGTATTACATTAACAATCGACGGTAAAAAAATAATCGCAGAAGAAGGCGCTACAATACTCAATGTTGCTTCACAGAACGGTATTAAAATTCCCAATCTCTGTTATGACGGCAGAGTAGAATTGTATGGCGCTTGCGGACTTTGTACAGTTGAGGTTGAGGGTAATCCCAAGCTTTTGCGTGCCTGTTCAACAAAGGTCGCAGAGGGTATGGTTGTTCACACTCAAACCGAAAGAATTAAAAAGTCAAGAAAAGTAGCCCTTGAATTGCTCTTGTCCGACCACGACGGTGATTGTAAAGCACCCTGCAGTAAGGCTTGCCCTGCGGGTACTGATTGCCAAGGATATGTCGGTCTTATCGCAAACGGCGAATATAAAGAAGCGGTTAAACTTATCAAAGAAAAACTCCCGTTGCCCGCATCAATTGGCAGAATTTGCCCTCATCCTTGCGAAAAACAATGTCGTCGTCAATTCGTTGACGAGCCCGTTTCAATTGCATATCTTAAAGGTTTTGTGGGCGATATTGACCTTAATGGCGATACATATATACCCGAAATCGAGCCCGATACAAATAAAAAGGTTGCAATTATCGGTGGCGGTCCGGCAGGACTTACCGCGGCATATTTCCTTCGTCAAAAGGGACATAGTGTAACTATTTTTGAGCAGATGGAAAAAATGGGCGGAATGTTACGTTACGGTATCCCAGAATACCGACTTCCCAAAGCAGTTCTCGATAAAGAAATTAAGCTTATTGAGGATATGGGTGTAACTCTTAAAAACAATGTGAATATTGGCAAAGATATCACATTTAATCAAATTCAAAACGAATTTGACGCAACTCTTGTGGCTATCGGCGCTTGGAACAGCAGTAAAATGCGAGTTCAAGGTGAAGATTTAGACGGCGTATGGGGTGGCATTGACTTACTTCGTGAGGTCGCACTCGGTAACAAGGTTGATTTAGGCAAAAATGTTGCAGTCTGCGGTGGCGGTAATACCGCAATGGACGCTTGCCGAACTGCTATACGTCTCGGCGCAGAGAATGTCTATGTAATCTATCGCCGTACAAAAGACGAAATGCCCGCTGACCCGCAAGAAATCCTTGAATCAGAAGAAGAGGGCGTAATTTATAAGTACCTTACAAACCCAATAGAATTCACAGGCGAAAACGGTAAGCTTAACGGTGTAATTCTTCAAAAAATGATGTTGGGCGAGCCCGACGAAAGTGGTCGTCGCAGACCCGTAGCCATTGAGGGTGAAACCGAAGAAATTGAACTTGATAGTGTTATTATGGCAATCGGTCAATATCCAAATCTCAACGGATTTGAAAGCCTTGAAGCAACACGCAGAAATACTATTTCAGCCGACGAAAGCCGTTTCACAACATCAATTGACGGTGTTTTTGCTGTGGGTGATGCAACAAACAAGGGTGCTGATATTGCCATTGCCGCAATCGGCGAGGCACAAAAGGCATCAGTAGTCATTGACCGTTACTTAAACGGTGAAACAGTAGGCTACAAAAAGCCATATTTTGTTGAGCGTGACAGCAACTCAATCGACTATTCCGTATTCACAAAATCACCAAGAGCCGTAATGCCCCATATGAGCCCTGCCGACAGAAAAACAAACTTCAAAGAGGTGAATTTTGGCTTCTCTGAAGAGCAAGCAAAGGCTGAGGCTATGCGTTGCCTTGAATGTGGTTGTCACGATTATTTTGAATGTAAACTCATTTCATATGCAAATGATTATGATGTAAATCCCTCAAGATTTGCAGGGGAGAAGCACCACAGAAACCAAGAAAACGCTAATGATTTAATAGCCCGCAATACTGATAAATGTATTCTTTGCGGTCTTTGTGTGCGTGTGTGTGAAGAGGTAATGGGTAAATCTGCAATCGGTCTTATAGGACGTGGTTTTAACACAGTTGTTGAGCCAGAACTTAGTAAAAATCTTGCAGATACCGATTGTATTGCTTGCGGTCAGTGTGTGGCACTTTGTCCCACAGGTGCACTCCGTGAAAAAACTTCTTTCACAAAGAGCGTTCCCGTTGAAGAAAAATCACAAATCAGCATTTGCACAAATTGTTCAAATCTTTGTTCAGTTGATTATCGTTATATCGGCTCAACAGTAACGCGTGCATTGCCAAACGTAAACGGAATTCTCTGCAAGGGCGGTCGTTTCGGCGTTCTTAACGATAACACCGAAAGTGTTTACGGCGATATTTCAACTCTTCCAAATAAGAATTTTGCAGTAGTTGTTGGTGGCAGAGTTTCAACAGAAATTGCATTTATGCTCAAAAAGTATGCAGAAGAAAACAATGCCGAAATCTTCACAACTGCAAAAGAAACTGATGCAAATTACTATGCAATATCAAAGTTGGGAATAAAAATTTACGAAAATCTTGCAGAAGATGTTAAATCTGTACTGCTTGTGAATACTGCTATTGATACAGATAAAGACAAAGTATCAGTTGAGCTTTCACCATATTGCGAAAACGGAACATTCTTCGATAAATACGGTAATAAGAGACTTTCAAAAGCAATATTTGAAACAGAAAACTTTGCGGATTTCATCAACAGCAAACTCAAAACACCCCTTGTTGATATTGCTGCCGAAACAGAAAAAGCAATCAATGCGATACCAACCGGCAAGGTAACAAATGAAGAAATAATAAACGCAAGTAAACTTTTTAATTAAAAATAGTGTAGGACGATAAAGCCTCCCTTGTTAAAGGGAGGGGGACCGCCGTAGGCGGTGGAGGGATTCAAACCTCTACTGATTTCATTATAAAGGGACGATGCCCACATCGTCCTTTTTCATTTTTATTGACAAATTAATTTGATAGCATTTGTAAATTAACTGTTAAAATAAAATGATTTTATTGCTTATTTCCAAATTCTATGATATTATTTTATCGGTGATAGAGTATGAGGATAACAGAAAAATTAACAGTTAAAGACCGCCTAATTTCATTTGAGGTTTTTCCGCCAAAAACAGACTCTGCCTTTGACAGTATTGAACATTCTGTTCGCGAGCTTGCGGCATTTAACCCTGATTTTATGAGCGTTACTTATGGTGCAGGTGGCGGTACTTCACAGTACACAACAAAAATCGCATCACTTATAAAGAACCGTCTTGACACGACTGCTCTCGCACACCTTACTTGTGCTTCAACACCCAAAGAAACAATAAATCTAATCCTTGATACTCTTAAAGAAAATCATATTGACAATATTCTCGCAATGCGTGGTGATATTCCCACAGGCTTTGAGAAGCCACAGGGTGAATATTACGCATATGCTTATGAGCTTGTTTCAAAAATCAAGGAGTACGGCTATTTTGATATCGGCGGTGCTTGTTATCCCGAGTGTCACCCCGAATGCGAAAGCTTAGATAAAGATATCGAAAATCTTAAAAATAAAGTCAACTGCGGTGTGGATTTTCTGATTACACAGCTTTTTTATGATAACGAGCTTTTTTATTCCTTTATGGATAAAATAAGAAGTAAGGGTGTTGACGTCCCCGTATTCGCAGGTATTATGCCCATCACAAATATTAAGCAGATTGACCGTATTACTTGTCTTTCGGGCACTTCTCTTCCTTGTGAAATGAAAGAAATTCTCGAAAAATATAAAGACAATCCTGAAGAACTCCAAAAAGCAGGTCTTGATTTTGCAATAAAGCAAATAAATGAACTTATCGACAACGGCGTAGAGGGAATTCACATTTACACAATGAATAAACCCTATGTCGCAAAAACAATTTTGAAAGGTCTTCCAAGATAATTTATGTTTGGATATGTAACCGTTTTTAAACCCGAACTCAAAATCAAAGAATATGAAGCATATAAGGGTGTTTACTGCACGCTTTGCAAAGAAATGGGCAAGGAATACGGCGTTCTTTCCCGTTTCCTTTTAAGCTATGACGGTGCGTTTTATGTGATGTATAAATTAGGGCTTTCGGGCGATAACATTTCTGTGAAGAACTCTCGTTGTACCTTTAACCCCGCAAAAAAGTGTATGAAAATTACAAGCGAAAGTGATATCTATAAAATTGCAAGTACAATAACCGTAGTGTTGGCATATTTTAAGCTTGTTGATAATCTTCACGATAGTTCATTTTTTAAAAGAATTCTCTTGTATTTGATTTATCCTTATTTTGTACATCTTAAAAATAAGGCAAAGAAAAAATACCCTGAAATATTCAAAACGGTCGAAGAAGGTATGCAAAAGCAGTTTGAAATTGAGCGTGAAGCAAATCCCTTGCCCGATAAATCAGCAGACCCAACGGCTAAAATGCTTGCGTGGTTGTTTGCTTATGGCGAATGTGGTGAAACACGCGAAAAAGCAGAAAGCTTTGGCTACAACCTCGGCAGAGCAGTTTATTTTCTTGATGCTTTTGACGATTACGCTGATGATATAAAAACAAATTCTTTTAATCCATTTAAAAATACTGAAGATATTGTAAATGACGCGACAATTTCAATAAATCTTTCAGTCGGTGCGTTAAGTGAAGCCGTGACAAACCATGATTTTAAAAATTTCTCGTCAATCATTGAAAATGTGATTTATGACGGTTTGAATTATCAACTCGACAGAATAACAAAGAAATACAGAGGTGATGCGTGTGAATAATCCCTATGAGTTTTTAGGTCTTAACCGCGGGGCAACTGAACAAGATGTTATGAATGCTTACAGACGAATTGCAGGCGAAATTCAGAATGCAGGTTATTCTGAGCAAGAAATGCAAAGAAGAATGGATGAGCTTAATTTGGCTTACGATACCATTTTGGGAGAAATGCGCGGAACGGCCTCATACACAAACAATAATTATTCAAACAACCAACAAAGCAGTAGCTATAATTATGGCTATAATTATAATAATAATCAAAATCAGAGTGCATCACAGTTTTCTGATGTCCGTCAGCGTATCAACGCAGGCAGAATTGACGACGCCGAAACAATTCTTGACGGAATTCCTACTAATATGCGTAACGCTGAGTGGAACTATCTCAAAGGTGTAATCCATCAGCGACGCGGTTGGCTTAATGAGGCTTATCGTTGCTATCAAACCGCTTGTAAGCTTGACCCCTCAAATCAGGAATACGCGGCTGCATTCAATGCCCTTAATAACAACGCTCGCGGCGGTTACAGAACCTCAAGAAGAACGAGTAATGACGGTGTCTGTGACCTTTGCACAGGTCTTTTGTGCGCTGACTGTTGTTGTGAATGCTGTGGCGGAGATTTAATTCCCTGTTGCTGATATGAATAATAGAAAACAAATTTCATCTAAAGTAGCTTTGGGCGGAGTTGCGGCGGCTCTGTCCATTATATTGATGGCAATTGCCGGTGTCACATCCACATTGGTTTATGCGATTCCTATGTTTGTAGGCGCTTTGCTTATGGTGCTTGTAATTGAGCTTGGTGCAGGATTTGCAACGGCAATTTATGTTGCGGTATCAATAATTTCATTACTTATTTTAGGAAATAAAGAAGCAGCAATAATGTATGTTGCTTTTTTTGGGTATTATCCAATTATTAAGAGCTTTCTTGAAAAGCATTTCAAAAATGTTCTGTGTTGGGTAATAAAATATATCATTTTCAATGTGGCTATGGTAGCTTCATATTTTGTTATTACGAAAATCTTTATGATTTCTTTTGATGATATTGAATCTTTTGGTAAATGGGCACTTTTGTTGTTGCTTTTAGCAGGAAATGTAGTATTTTTAATGTATGATGTTCTGCTAACAAGGCTTGTTACAATTTATTTATATAGATGGCGCAAATATATAAAAAGGGTGTTCAAATAGAATGGCAAAAATACAGCCAGATATGTATGAAAGTAAGAAAAGAGAGAAGTATGGCATAGAGGGTAACATTACCAAAACGCCCGCTTCAGCCAAAAAGAAATCAAAATCTAATAATGTTCATGAAGGTCACCGCGAAAGACTTCGCGAGCGCTTTTTAAAAGAAGGTCTTGATAATTTTTGGGACCATAATGTTCTTGAGTTGCTTTTGTTTTATTCTATTCCATTAAAAGATACTAATGAAGAAGCTCATGCCCTGATTGACAAATTCGGCTCGCTTTCAGCTGTTTTTGATGCAGATTTTGAAGAACTTTGTGAGGTCAAAGGAATTGGTGAACGCTCTGCAACCTTAATAAAGCTTATGCCTGCTCTTTTCAGAAAATATGAAACAGATAAGCTTAATAAAGATGATGTAATTCTAAATAGTGCCGAGCTTGTTGCAAAATATGCTTCAAAGTATTTCAAAGGTGTCACAGAAGAAAAACTGTATTTGCTTTGTCTTGATTCGAATTGCAGAATGCTCAGCTTTGATTTGATAAGCAGTGGCAATATCAATTCAACACCGCTTAATAATAGGCTTATTACCGAATTTGCCTTTGCTTCAAAAGCGGCAAGCATAATTTTGGTACATAATCATCCTTCGGGAATAACTGCACCGTCTAAAATGGATATCAATGCAACAACAGATATTTTGGATGCTATGCGACTTATTGGTGTCAGAATGAGCGACCACATAATAATTGGTCACGGAGACGACTTTTTTTCATTCCGCAAAAGCGAAAAATGGAAGCATATATTCTAATAAAATTTATCCCTGCGTTTGCGGGGATTTTATTTTGCCATTATATTGAAAAAACACACCTTATTTGCTATAATTATCCCATCATTTATGACGAGGTATTCACTATGAGCACAGTTACACAAAAAATGTTTGATTTGTTAGGTAAATGGGGACCATATTCCAAGAAATACAGTGGTATTTCACGAATTGTTGACCATAAAACCGAGGGCGGAGTTCGCTTTGATTGCGTTGTAAGCCCTGCAATTGAAAATGCTGATAGCCGAGTTCCAAATGTAACCGTACCCACAGGTGTTCACCCTTGGGAAGCTAAGTCAGACTACTCCTTCTATTCCTATCGTTATGATTTAGAATGGAAAGACCGTGTGTATGCCGACGTGTCTTTTACGAAGTTAACTGATGATAGCGTTCTCGTTCGTACAGAGTTTGTAAATAATACAGACATCATGCAAATCTGCCTTTTAAATCTATTTTCTGCAATTGAATACCCAAATGTTTATGCAACCATACCCGTTTTGCCCGAAAAGAATACTTTCATAAAAGCTCTTGATTATAAATCGTATGATTATAACACTGTTCGTCCTTGGGATAAGCAGGTAATCGACGCTATGAAAAAAGGCGAATTTTTCGACGATGCTTTTACTTATCACCGCGGACTTGGTGACCGCGATTGTAATCGCTATATTCTGCCCAAGGTCAAAAGACTTGGCGAAGAAGCAGGGGATAGAATTACATACCAAATCAGCGGAGTTTCAGAATATACAAATCCTGTACTTCATATCCGTTATCGCACAACCGACAATGCGGATAGCGTATGGACTTTAAATGACAAGCAAATCACATTCATATCTGCGGTAGATTTCAATATAATCACAATACCGTTAAATGCCGAAAATATTGAACTTATTTCCTGTGGCACAGGCGGAATTGAATTTGATTTCCTTTGCGTTACAGAAGCGGGCGAGAGAGTAACTGTAAAATCAGAAAAGCACAATTTCTACCCCGAAATCAAAGAAGAAAATACTGAAAACGGTAAGGTGGTTTCATATAAATATGACGGACTTGATGACAAATTCTTCGTCCGCACATTTAACAAATCAACTCGTTGCCGCGATTTTAACACAGGTTGTCTTGAGGATAGCCCAACTGCGCGTATTTCACAGCCCGACGAAAGCTTTCAAAATATGCTCGAAACCTTTTCAGGCTCATTCTCTGAAAAGCATAGTGACGAGGGTTTTTATCACAATACAGTTGTTCATACTCTTTATGTCGAGCCCCGTGAAACTCATATTGAATATGCGGTGCTTTCATTCGGCGAAACCGATTATAAAACTGCTGACGAATACGAAAAAACATACGAAAAAGCATATAATTCACTTGAAAAGTTCGATTTAAACCTTGCAGGTAAAACCTATGAATTCTCAAACAGAATTCTTCGTGCAACAGTATTCCAAAATACTGTTTATCCTCTTTACCGCCATGGCGAGTACATAGTTCACCATACTCCAGGCAAGCGTTGGGATTCTTTCTATACTTGGGATTCAGGCTTCATAGGTCTCGATATGCTTGAATTCGCACCTCATATTGCCGACTATATTCTCGACACATATTTGAGTGATAAAGATAATAAGGATTGGGCATTTTTGCTTCACGGTTCACCCGTACCCGTCCATATTTATCAGTATCTTGAAATGCTCAAAAAGGCAAATGATAAAACAGATTTATTGGGCTATTATGACCGCGTAAAAATGTTCTATGATTTTCTCGCAGGCAAGATTAACGGCTCAACCACAACAAAATTCAATAGTGGTTTAACCACTACATTTGATTATTTCTACAATTGTAGCGGTATGGACGATTTGCCACCGCAAAAGGCTATGTATGCTGAAAAGAAACAGAAATATATGACACCCGTCATATCATCTTGTCAGGTTATTCGTTGTGCAAAAATTCTTTATATGGCGGCAGATTTGTTAGGTTTAGAAGACGATAAAGCAACTTATCTTGAAGATATCGAAAGAATTTCAAGTGCCCTTCAAAAGTATTCTTGGGATGAAGATTGCGGTTATTTCTCATATGTTATCCACGACGAAAACGGCAATCCAAAAGAACAATACAGAACTGCCCATGGCGAAAATCTCAATAAAACAATGGATGGCATTTACCCTATTATTGCGGGTGCTGTGACCGAAGAACAAAAGTTGAGAATACTTGGCCATTTAAAGAGCGATGACGAAATGTTCAGCCCAGTCGGTATAAGCGCCGTTGACAAAACCGCCTCATATTATATAACAAACGGTTATTGGAATGGCAATGTGTGGCTTTCGCATCAATGGTTTGTGTGGAAAACTATGCTTGACCTTGGCGAAACAGATTTTGCTTTCAAAATTGCAAAAACTGCCCTTGACGCTTGGAAACGTGAGGTTGAGTATTCATATTATACCTTTGAAATGTTCAATATAACTTCCGGTAGGGGAGGTTGGTTCCATAATTTCGGCGGACTTTCAACCCCTATCAATATTTGGACTAACGCATATTTCAAGCCCGCTACACTCTCAACGGGTCTTGATACAATGGTTATGAACAGCAAATTTAATGAAGATGCAACAGAGTTTAATTGCGAACTCAGATACTACGGTAAAAACGAAAAGTATTCAGTAATCGCCGTAATGAGTGATAAATGTGATTATTCAGTTACCGTAAACGGCGAAAAAGCTGATTTCTCACTTCGCGACAAGGGAATTGTTGAAATCACCCTTAACGGAAGCGAAAAATCAGCGCAAATTAATATTTCAAAAATCTAACTTGTGTAATCCTCAATAATTTTCTGCAATTCACCGAGGCTGTTTGCTCTTATTCCATCTTTTAAAAGCAAACGGTCGTGTTCGGGCAGATACTCAATATATGCGTCGTAAACTTCAAGGGGTATTGTGTCAGTGTTTTTGAATACTGCAATTTTGCCTTGATATTCCGTCACGGTGTAATAGTCATTTCGCGGAGTGTATGGATTTTCAATTATGTTATTTTCAATATCTCTGTTAAGCACCATAAAAAGTCCCGCAATAACGCAGATGCAAAGTGCAGAAAACAGTATGATTTTCGTATGCTTTTTCTTCATTGATTACACTTCCTTTATTTGTATTTTTATCAAATTTATTACAAATTATTAAAAAACATTAAAATTATAAAAAAATACTAAACATTTCATAAGTTTTGTGCTATACTTAAGGTGAGAAGGGTCGAACCAAACACGCCGTAAATACAGAACTTCAGCGAATTTTCACTTTTTCACCCTTGATTTGAGTCAGCAAATCTGCGGTCTCAAAAGCAAAAATTCATCTTAATTTCAAGTATTTACGGTGCAAGGCAGTTTTTGACAAGCAGATTTTTGTCTGTTCAAGGCATAAAATCGCAGTCATACTGCAGTATTACAAGATTTTTAACGAAGAATAGGCGAAAAGATGCCGTCAAAAACCGTATTTGGTTCGGCTCTTCTCACCTTTGTGTATAATTGTAAAACTGTGTTTTTAAAACAGTTTCGGAGGAATTTTATGAAAAGAAGGACTCAAAAAACTAAAGCTAAAAAGCCAATGTCACCGGGCAAAAAGAAATTTTTGACCGCTTTGTTGGCAGTTGCTTTTACAGGCTTTATGACCTGCTTCATAATTGGCTGTTATATTCTCACAAGTGCAGTAAGCACAGTTAATGGCGAGCGTATTATTGACCTTGAATTCTATAAAGAAAATCAAGACCAAACAACAATCGTTTACGCTATGGATAAAGAGAATAAACCCGTTGAAATTGCAAAGCTTCACGGCGAGCAAAATCGTGTGTGGGTTGAGCTTGACGAAATGTCCGAATGGATGGGCAAGGCTTTTATTGCCATTGAAGATAAGCGTTTCTATGACCATGGTGGTGTTGACTGGTTCAGTATGACGCTTGGTATTGCGCGTTCTTTTGTTGCTAATGACGGACAAATGCGCGGTGCTTCAACAATTACTCAACAGCTTATTAAAAACCTCACAGGTGAGGCAGGCAGAAATATTAATAGAAAATATTATGAAGTTCTCTCTGCTCTTAACCTTGAAAAATATTATGAAAAGCCTGAAATTTTAGAGGCTTATCTCAATACAATTTATTTAAGCCATAACTGTTATGGTGTTCAGACTGCTGCCGAGACTTATTTTGGTAAAGATGTTTCCGAGCTTAATCTTGCAGAGTGTGCATCAATTGCAGTTATAACTCAAACTCCTGCAGATTATGACCCGCTCTGGCAACCGGAGGCTAATAAAAATCGTCAGGAATGGTGTCTTGGCAGAATGCTCGAAGACGGTATGATTACTCAAGAGCAGTATGACGAGGCAGTTGCTTATGAGCTTATTTTTACAAACAGTGAAAAATATGTTGCTGAGCACGAAGATAAGGTTGAGTCTGCAACTGACAATGAAGTTCAGAGCTATTATGTTGACTATGTAATAAGTAAGGTCATTAAAGACCTAAAAGAGCAGGGTTACTCAAGCTATGAAGCCACAAGAATGATTTATTCAGGCGGTTTGCGTATTTACTCTGCAGTTGATATGAACATTCAGGAAATTGTTGAAGATGTTTATGTTCATCGCACCAATTTCCCAAGCGAGCGAGTAAGCAATGTGGCAGATGCCTCACAGTCTGCAATGACAATTATGGATTATAATGGTCGCATTGTTGCAATGGTTGGCGGTGCAGGTGAAAAAACTGAAAACCGTTCAAATAACCGTGCAGTTTCTGCTGTGCGTCAGCCCGGTTCTTCAATTAAGCCCTTGACTATTTATGCACCTGCAATTGAAGAAGATTATATAACATGGTCTTCAAAAATTATGAACTACGGTATTACCTGGAAGGGTAAGCGCTGGCCCGATAACTACGGCGGAAACCCAGGTTCTCCCGATAGTTATGTAACGGCACAATATGCAATCGCAATTTCATATAATACTGTTCCCGCACAGCTTCTTATGAAGATGGGCTTTGAAATGAGTTATGATTATGTAACTGAAAAGTTCCATATTTCAACGCTCAATGATGAAGTTGACAGCATTGTTCCGTCAGCGCCTGTAACAGGCGGTACAACGGGTGGCTGTACTACTCTTGAAATGGCAGCGGCATTTGCAACCTTCGGCAACGGCGGTAAATATTACGAGCCATATTGCTATACAAAGGTAACAGACAGCACAGGCGAAAATATTATTCTTCAAACAGATACTTCAAAATATGAGCAGGCAATTTCTCCCGAAACTGCTTATGTTATGAATCAGATGATGCAAACTGTTATTTACGGCTCAATGGGTACAGGTCGTGGCTATGGTGTAGACGGCTTCAAAACCTTTGCAAAATCGGGTACAACCACAAATAATAATGACCGTTGGATGTGCGCAGGTACTCCGTATTATGTGGCATCTGTATGGTTCGGCTATGACTATAACAAAGAAATAAGAGCAAGCGGAAATCCCGCAGGTCTCATTTTCAAAACTGTTATGGACAGAGTTCATGATAATCTTGCAGACAAGAGCTTTGAAAAATATACTGACGATGTTGTGAAACTCACATATTGTTCAGCATCAGGTCTTATCGCAGGCGATAATTGTTCATCAAAAGCAACGGGCTGGTATAAAAAGTCAAATATCCCTGCAAAGTGTAAAAATTGCTCAGCGGCAGTTGAAGAGCCCGAGGAGTCAACATCAGCAGTAACCGATACACCGGGCACTAATGACACAACCTCAACTACTGCTCCTACTACACCCACAGAGCCATCAACTGAAGCTCCACCAGTGGTTGAAGAGCCAAGCGGTAATGAGGAGGCAGCGGCATAATGGTTGTAATGTCCGTTGATTACGGTGATGTACGCACAGGTATTGCTGTTTGCGATAAAATGCAGATTTTAGCATCTCCTGTTTGCGTAATCACCGAAAAAGACCGCGAAAAGCTTACCGACAAAATAACAGAATTAGCAATCGAGAAAAAAGCCGAACGAATTTGCGTGGGACTTCCGCAGAATATGGACGGAAGCTACGGCTTTCGTAGTGAAGCTTGCCGTGAGCTTGGTGAAATTCTCAAAGAAAAAACAGGACTTCCCGTATTCTTTCAGAATGAAAGGCTCACAACGGTTTCGGCTCATAATATTCTCAATACTGCCGATGTGCGCGGTAAAAAACGCAAGGCAGTGGTCGATGCAGTTTCTGCGGTTTTAATTCTTGAAGATTATCTTAAAACAATCTAAAATGTGACAAATTAAATGCTTGATACCTTGTATAATGGTGTCAAGCATTTTTTTGTTGGTGATTGTTTTGACTGTGTATGTTGATGTCCTCATAATTCTAAATACTTTGGTTAATTATTTCATATTGCTCAGTATCAGAAAGATAACCCGCTCTCATACTTCACGCTGGCGAATTGCGTTGGGCTCGCTTGCGGGTGGAGTATCCTCAATGCTTATTTTTCTTGAGCATTTAGGTGCTGTTATGACGATTTTAAAGCTTGTTACCGCGATTTTAATGACAGTCATAACCTTCGGCATAAAGCCACTAAAAAGCCTTTTTAAAAAGCTTTTCTGGCTATTCGCAATAAGCTTTGTTTTTGGCGGATTAATGTTTGCTGTTTACATATTTTTTGATACTGATATTTTAATTTATACCAACGGAATTGTATATTTCGATATTGATGTGACGTTCCTCGTAGTGTGCTCAGTTTTCTCTTATATTGTAATTACTGTGATAACAAAATTTACAGATAAAAAAGCACCGAAAAGTCAAGAGTACTATGTATCAATTCAGCAAAGCGGTAAAATGGTTTCTTGCAAGGCGTTAATGGATACGGGCAATAATCTGCGTGAGCCATTTTCGTCATTACCTGTGGTTATGATAGAGAAAAAGCTTTTTAATCAGTTTCATATACCCGATGAAAAACTTCGCCTTATTCCCGTTTCCACAGTTAATGGTGAGGCATTGGTTAGAGCCTTTCGTCCCGATTTTTTACAAATCAATGACTTCAAAACAGATAAAATCTACATAGGCGAAAGTATCGTATCACACGAAGAATATAAAATCATACTCAATATTAATCTTGAAGGAGAAATGCAGAATGTTTAAACTAAAACTATTTTTTCAAAAACTTTATTTAAGGCTGTTTAAAAGGGGAGTTTATTATATAAACGGCCCTATTTCTTTGCCTGAGCCACTTACAAAAGAAGAAGAGCAGCTTTTAAGTGAAAAACTCAGCACGGGCGACGAAAGAGCCCGCGAACAATTGATTACTCATAATCTTCGCCTTGTGGTTTACATAGCCAAGAAATTTGAAAGTTCGGGGGTTAATATTGAAGATTTAATATCAATCGGCACAATCGGGCTTATTAAAGCCGTCAACACCTTTTCACCCGAAAAAAATATAAAACTCGCAACCTATGCTTCGCGGTGTATCGAGAACGAAATTTTAATGCATCTTCGTAAAATTGCATCACAGAAAATGGAGGTTTCTCTTGATGAGCCACTTAATACCGATTGGGACGGTAATGAGCTTATGCTCTCTGATGTGTTGGGAAGTGACGGCGATGAAATCAATCGTGAAATGGAAGACGAAGACGAAAAACGAATTCTTTTAAAAGTGATTGATGCCTTGCCACAGCGTGAACGTGAAATTATTGATATGCGTTTTGGTCTTGGTGACAAAGAAGAACTCACGCAAAAGCAGGTTGCTGATAAATTGGGTATTTCCCAAAGTTATATTTCCCGACTTGAAAAAAGAATTATTAAAAGAATAGGTGACAAGCTTAAAGCACAGACAAAATAGAAAATACTTAAAAATTAACTAAAGATTTTTGCCGAAAACTATGTTAATTGTTAGACAAATGTGATATAATTATAAACCTTGAAAGAATGTGTAAAAATATTAGAAAAAGAAGGGTTAATTATGACTTACGATGTAGCAATTGTAGGTGCCGGTGTTGTCGGTGGACTCATTGCCCGCGAGCTTAGTCGTTATCAGCTTAATGTGGCATTGCTTGAAAAGTGCAATGACGTTGCAATGGGTACAACAAAGGCAAACAGTGCTATTGTGCACGGTGGCTTCGACGCGCAGAACGGTACTCTCAAAGCAGAACTCAATGTTAAAGGTACTGCTATGATGCCCGAACTTTGCGAAAAGCTTTCAGTTCCTTTCAAAAAGAATGGTTCTGTTGTTGTGGCTTTTTCAGAAAGTGAAATGGAGCACATAAAAGCGCTTTATGACAGAGGTGTTAAAAACGGTGTCCCAGGTCTTTCTGTAATCGACCAAGCAGAGCTTCGCAGAATTGAGCCCAATATCAGTGAAAATGCAGTTGGCGCACTTCTTTGCGAAAGTGCAGGCATTGTCTGCCCCTATGAGCTTACAATCGCAGCGGTTGAAAACGCAGTAACAAATGGTGTTGAGTTTATCAGAAATTGCAATGTAACCGCAATTGAAGATAATGAAAACGGATATACACTCAAAACCTCATTAGGCGACATCTCTGCAAAATATATCATCAATGCAGCAGGTAATTTCTCTGATGACCTTGCACGTATGGTAGGGGATAACTCAATCGAAATTATTCCGCGTAAGGGTGAATATTATCTTCTTGATAAATCTGTTGGTAACTTGGCAGTTCACACAATCTTCCAGTGCCCCAACGAAATGGGTAAGGGTATTCTTGTAACTCCCACAGTTGACGGTAACCTTCTTATCGGTCCTACAGCTATTAATCAAGATAGTAAAGAAGATACAGACACAACTCCCGCAGGTCTTATGGAAATTGTGGCAAAGGCACTCAAATCTGTTCCCACAGTTTCACAGAGAAATGCAATCACATCTTTCGCAGGTGTTCGTTCACACCCCGTTAGCGACGATTTCGTTATCGGTTGGTGTCCTACAAGTGAGAATTTCTTGAATGTTGCGGGTATTGAATCTCCCGGCCTTTCTTCTGCACCTGCAATCGCAACTTATGTTCGCGATATCCTTGCAGAAAAGGTTGAACTTACAGAAAAAGATAATTATACTGATACAAGAGAAGAGCCCGTTCGCTTCCGTCATATGAACGACGAAGAAAGAGCAGAGCTTATCAAGAAAAATCCCGCATACGGCAGAATTGTTTGCCGTTGTGAAACAATAACCGAGGGCGAAATTATTGACGCTATCAAAGCTCCTGCAGGCGCTCGTGATGTTGACGGTGTGAAACGTCGTACAAGAGCGGGTATGGGTCGCTGTCAGGGTGGCTTCTGTGGTAGTAAGGTTGTTGAAATTCTCGCTCGCGAATTGAATGTTCCTATGAGTGACATTACAAAATTCGGCGGCGAATCAAAAATTATTTACGAGAGAACAAAGTGAGGTGCGCTGAAATGTTAGATTATGAACTTGCCGTTGTAGGTGGCGGTCCCGCAGGTATGGCGGCGGCACTTAAGGCCAAAGAAAACGGTGTTGAAAAAATTATCGTGTTAGAGCGTGCCGAAACTCTCGGCGGTATCCTTGAACAATGTATTCACACAGGCTTCGGTCTTCACTATTTCGGTGAAGAGCTTTCAGGCCCTGAATATGCAGGCAGATTTATGAAACTTCTTGAAGATACCGACATTGATGTTAAAACTGACACAATGGTTCTAGATATTGACGAAAACAATGTTGTTACCGCAGTTAATAAAAAGGATGGTCTTCTCAAAATCAATGCAAAAGCAGTAGTTCTTGCAATGGGTTGTCGTGAAAGACCCCGCGGTGCACTCAGCATTGCAGGTAGCCGTGCATCAGGTATTATGACTGCAGGTACTGCACAGAAATATGTTAATATTGACGGCTATATGCCCGGTCACGAGGTTGTAATTCTCGGCTCAGGCGATATCGGTCTTATTATGGCTCGCCGTATGACACTTGAGGGCGCAAAGGTTAAAATGGTTTGCGAGCTTATGCCATATTCAGGCGGTCTTACACGTAATATCGTTCAGTGCCTTGACGATTTCGGTATTCCGCTTAAGCTCAGTTGCACAGTTGTTGCAACTCACGGTAAAGAAAGACTTGAAGGTGTTACAATCGCAAAGGTTGACGATAAGCTTCAGCCAATTCCCGGCACAGAAGAATATGTTCCCTGCGATACATTGATGCTCTCAGTTGGTCTTATTCCCGAAAACGAGCTTTCAAAGAATTCAGGACTTGAGCTTGACAGAATAACAAACGGTCCTCGTGTTGACGAATATCGTGAAACAGAGCACGCAGGTGTGTTCGCTTGCGGTAATGTTTTGCAGGTTCACGACCTTGTTGACTATGTTACAGAAGAAAGTCAGATTGCAGGTCTTGGCGCGGCTAAATACATAAAGGGCGAAAAAGTAACAGGCGAGTGCGTAAATACTCAGGGTATTAACGGTGTTCGTTATATCGTACCTCAGAGAATTAACCGCGAAACTGATACCGATGTAAAACTCTATTTCCGTGTTGGCGCAGTATTTAATAATGCTAAAATCATTGTTGAGTGCGACGGCAAAGAGCTTCTTTCAAAGAAAAAGAAAAAGCTTTGCCCCGGAGAAATGGAATATGTTACACTTAAACAGTCTGTAATTGCAGAGCTTCCTGCAAATGCAACAATCACAGTAAGAGTGGAGGCGTAAGTTATGGAAAAAAGAGAACTTGTATGTGTTGCTTGTCCTTTAGGCTGTCCTATTACTGTTACTTTTGATGATGAGGGTAATGTTGCCACAGTTACAGGTAATACCTGTAAGCGCGGTGATGCTTATGCCCGCACAGAAGTTACAAATCCCACAAGAATGCTCACAACCACCGTTAAGGTTGAGGGCGGCAGTGCTTATGTTGTACCCGTTAAAACCTCAAATCCAATTCCCAAGGGAATGATGATGGATTGTATGAAGGTTATTAACGAGGCTTCAATTAAAGCACCTGTTAATATCGGCGATGTTGTAATCGAGAACATTCTCGGCACAGGCGTTGATATTGTAGCAACAAATTATGCTGAATAAAAAAAGTTTTGAGTTGGCGGCAGAGGTTACTCCGTCGCCTCGTCAGTTAGCGTGGCAAAAGTTAGAAATGTACGCTTTTTGCCATTTCGGTACAAATACATTTACGGGTCGCGAATGGGGTGACGGAACGGCGTCACCGCAAGTGTTTAATCCTAAAAAACTCGATGCTCGTCAGTGGGCGCGAGAGATAAAAAACGCAGGACTTCGTGCGATTATCCTCACTTGTAAGCATCACGACGGCTTCTGTCTTTGGCAAAGTGATTATACAGATTACTGTATGAAAAACAGCCCATATAAGAACGGTAAAGGCGATGTGGTGCGTGAAGTAGCCGATGCCTGTCGGGAATACGGATTAAAATTCGGTGTTTATCTTTCACCTTGGGACAGACACGAGCAAACCTACGGCACAGGCGAAGAATATAATACATATTTCCAAAATCAGCTTACCGAACTTGCCACAAAATACGGCGATATATTCTGCTTCTGGTTTGACGGTGCTTGTGGCGAGGGCAAAAACGGTAAAAAACAGGTTTATGACTGGAATTCATATTTTGCACTTATCCGTGAATTGCAACCTAATGCAGTAATCAACATCTGCGGGCCCGATGTCCGTTGGTGCGGTAACGAGGCAGGCAAATCAAGAGAAAGCGAATGGAGCGTAGTCCCCGCATTTGTTGGCAATCAAGATTATACTGCAGAACATTCTCAACAAGAGGATAATGCGGAGTTCTCTAAAAAGGTAGATGCAAAAACGCAGGATTTAGGTAGCCGTGAATTTATTGACGGCATAAAAGATTTTATTTGGTATCCTGCAGAGGTCGATGTTTCAATCCGTCCCGGTTGGTTTTACCATAAAAAAGAGGATTTCAAAGTGAAATCCCTGAAAAAGCTTATGCAGATTTATTGGGGTAGTGTGGGCGGTAACTCCTCGTTACTTCTCAATATCCCACCCGATAAAAATGGTCTGCTTGCAAAAGCTGATGTGCGTGCACTTCGCAAATTCGGTGACGAATTACGTAAAGAATTCCCCGAAAACCTTGCAAACAATTGCGTTGTGTCAGCATCTTCACAACTCGACGAAGAGCACAATGCAAATAATATTCTTAATGAAAACGGATATTGGCAATGCGGTACGGACGATGAAAAGCCCGAAATCGAAATTCGCTTCAATTCACCCATAATTGCCGATAAAATCGTTTTTAAAGAGAATATTGCAACAGGTCAGCAAATTGAAAGCTTTGATGTTTTTGCTGATAATGGAAATGGCTATGAAAAGCTTTGTTCATCAACTATAATCGGAGCAAAACGAATTTGCCGTTTCAAAAAGCAAAAGTTCAACAAAATTAAAATTGTAATCACTTCTTACCGAGTAAAAGCAACTCTTAATTCAGTTGAACTTTATTGCAAAGAGTAAAGTAAAACCCCAACTCAGTGAGTTGGGGTAATTTTTATATATTCGTGATTGATTTATTCTGCATCTGAAACTTCAACAGTTTCAGCGTTCATTTTTTCAAGTCTTTCTCGACGTCTTACCTCAAGGTCTTTGAGCATTTGTTCTTTGAACTTGCCGTCAACATTGAAGAATAAAAGAGTTATACCGTAAAGGAAACGAGCGATTGCAGGAAGCAAGCAGAAAACAGCCCAGAAACCTAAAAGTGTGTTGTAGTTTGATTCGGGAACAATGTTGCCGAATTCGTCTTTATGAGCAACATAACCAACTGCTGAAATAACAACACCTGAAAGAAGCTGTGTAATTGAGTTTGCAGCCTTGCCGAAGTAGTTCTGAACTGTCTGAACAAGTGCTTCGTTTCTCATGCCTGTTTTCCATTCGCTGTAGTCATAAACGTCACCCTGAAGAACAGCGCCTGCAACGTTTAAAAGCTGATTTGGAAGACCGCAGACTGTAAGACAGAATGTAAGCACCGCAAGGTTGATAACTGCATTGTGACCTTCCCAGTTAACAAGGAAACCTTTACCATCATTACCAAGAAGACCAATAAGGAATGTACCTGCATAAGCAAAACCTGCAAAGATACCTGAAGCAACTGCAACCTTTTTAGCACCAAACTTACGAATAAGTTTAGGGGCGAGAGGTACCATAATGTAGTTTGGAATACCTGTGAAAAGACCTGCGATTGAACCGTGAGCTACGTTCTTTGAGTTGTGCATCCAATAGAAGCTTTCACTTGCAACACCAACTGATTTGAAGCCGGCAAAGAAACCTGAAAGAACAAGAACAAACATTGGTCTGTTTTTGAAAACGTTTTTGAAGGATTCAACAACGCCAACTTCTTTCATCTGTTCACGAGATGCAAGCGGAACTCTTTCGCGCATTGCAGAGAAACCAAAGAATGCTGTGAATGCAGCAATTACCGTAATTATAACTGCAAATCCTGTATAGATGTCTTGCATACCAATTGCATTTTTTGTAAGACTTGGTAAGAAACCAACACACATGGATGCAATTGATGGAAGGAACACACCAAAAAGGTCCGCAAACTTTGATGTGGCAATAAGATTGTCACGTTCGTTGTTGTTTGGTGTAATATTGTAAAGCATAATTGTCCATGCACCAAAGTATGACATACCAAGGTTATAAACAAAGATAGCAACAATAGTCCATATAACTTTCTGCCACTCGTGTACAAGGAAAGCCGGAGTGGTAAAGAGCATTATCATCGCAATAGCCCAGAATGGTGTGGGAATTACAAGCCAAGGACGAAGTCTGCCCCAACGTGTTCGTGTTCTGTCAATAATAAGACCTGAAATTGAGTCGTCAACTGCGTCGTAAATTGACTCGATGAACATAATAATACCGTATGTACTACCCGACATTCCAAGGAAGCTAATCGCAAAGAACTGACGGAATGCGTTTACATACTGGCTTAAGTTTTTCTGACCGAAAGAGGTGAGAAGATAGCCCGCAATTTCTTTTGGACGAAGATATCTTCTGTCAGCAGATGAAGCTTGCTGAACTTCAACTTCTTCGGTAACAGTGGTTGTGTTTGTGTTTTCCACTTTTCAATCACGCCTTTTTGTAAAATCCGTATATCACATAAATACACATATTAACTATACCATAATAAAAAGAAATAATCAACCAAAAATGAAAAATTTTGGTTGATTAAACTTTGCTTTATTTGAATTTTTGTGAGAATGCAACCGCTAATGCATCACATCGCTCGTTTTCGGGGTGACCCGCGTGACCTTTGACCCATTCAAATTCATATTCGTGTTCAGCGAGTAGATTAAGAAGTCTATCCCATAAATCAGGATTAAGCGCGGGCTTTTTGTCAGCCTTTTTCCAACCGTTTCTACGCCAACCTTCAGCCCAGCCTTTTGTAATTCCATTGACAACATAAGACGAATCTGAATAAATCTTCACTCTGCATTTTCTTTTAAGTGCTTCAAGTCCGTTTATTACCGCCAATAACTCCATTCTGTTGTTGGTGGTTTCAGCTTCACCACCCGAAAGCTCTTTTTCTGTACCATTACAGCGAAGAATTGTTCCCCAACCGCCCGGACCGGGGTTTCCCGAGCAAGCACCGTCAGTAAAAATTTCAACAAAAGTAAGCTTTTCCATAAAAACCTCTGAATAAAAACTTAAAAAAATTACTAAACTAATTTTATCACGCTTCTATCATTTTCTCAATACAAATCACAATATTTTTTTCATTATTACATATAATTCAGGTGACTTGTATTTGCCTTGACATTTATAATAAAAAATAGTATTATATAATGACCAATATATTGAGTTATTATGGGTTTTTGTGCATATAATTATATAATATTAATTTTTTTACCGACTAAAGACTTAAAAGTCGGGTACATATATTTTTAGTTTCAAAATAATAAAGGAGGAAATATGGCTAAACAAAAAAACGAAAAAACAGTTCAGAATAATGAAGCAAAACGAACTTCTAAACCTAAACAGACAAGTAAAAACAAACAAAATAAACCCAAAAAGAATTCTGTCGGCAAAAAGCAGACAGTAAAAAATACAAATAAATCAAGTAAAAACAAACCTCAACAGAATAAGAAGAATAAAGCACCTAAAAAAGCAGACATCGGTGTAAAAATTGCATTCTTAGGCGGACTTAACGAGGTCGGCAAGAATATGACACTCTATGAGTGCGGCGACGATATGATTTTGGTGGATTGCGGTCTTGCTTTCCCAGAACCCGATATGCTCGGTGTTGACCTTGTTATTCCCGATTTCACATATGTTGAAGAGAATGCCGATAAAATCAAAGGTATATTTATCACTCACGGTCACGAGGACCATATCGGCGGACTTGCCTATCTTCTCAAGCGTGTAAATATTCCTGTGTACGGCACAAAGCTTACAATCGGTCTTATTGAAAATAAGCTTGCAGAGCACAAAATTCTCGATATTGCAAAGCTTAATGTAATTAAGCCCAAAGATAAAGTAAAGCTTGGTTGCTTTGAGGTCGAGGCAATTCACGTTAACCATTCAATTCCCGATGCCTTAGCACTCGCTATCAGTTCACCCGCAGGTCTTATTTTGCAGACAGGCGACTTTAAGATTGATACAACCCCCATCGACGGTGATGTTATAGATTTAGCTCGTATCGCAAAGCTTGGTGAAAAAGGCGTACTCTGTATGCTTTCTGACTCCACAAACGCACAGCGTCCCGGATTTACTGCAAGTGAAAGAACCGTCGGCGAGTCCTTTGAAAGATTATTCCAAAAGGCAGACGGTAAACGACTTATCGTTGCAACCTTTGCATCAAATATCCACCGCGTTCAGCAGATTATTGATGTTGCAAAATCTGTAGGACGTAAGGTAGCACTTTCGGGCAGAAGTCTTGAAAATGTTGTTGAAACTGCGTCAAAACTCGGCTATCTCAATGTGCCCGAAGGAATTTTAGTGAGCATTGATATGGTATCGCGTTACCCCGACGATAAGCTTGTTATTATCACAACAGGCAGTCAGGGCGAGCCTATGTCAGCTCTTTACAGAATGGCATTTTCAGAGCACCGTAGAGTAGAAATCGGCAGCGGTGACTATGTAATTATTTCTGCAACACCTATTCCCGGTAACGAAAAAACCGTAGGTAAGGTTGTAGATGAGCTTTTAAAACGCGGTGCAGAAGTTGTTTATGAAAAAATGTATGATGTTCACGTGTCAGGTCACGCCTGTCAAGAGGAACTCAAACTCATAATGAGCCTCGCAAAGCCCAAATTCTTTATTCCCGTTCACGGCGAGCAAAAACACTTGCGTAAGCACGCACAGCTTGCTGAAAGTATGGGCATTGCACCGGGCAACATATTTATTGCAGATAACGGTCGTCAGGTTGAACTTACAAAACGCAAAATGACCGTGCTTGACAATGTTCCCGCAGGTAAGGTCTTTGTTGACGGCTATGGTGTCGGCGACGTTGGAAATGCGGTTATTCGTGAGCGTAAGCGCCTTGCGGAAGACGGTCTTATAATTATCAGCGCAGTAATCGAAAAAGACACAGGTTTGCTTATTTCAGGTCCCGACATCGTGTCACGCGGATTTGTCTATGTGCGTGATTCCGAACAGCTTATTGCAGAAGCAAAGCTTGTGGCACAGATTGCCATTGATGAGTGTGTATATGAGGGTAGAATTGATTGGGGTACAATCAGAAACAGAATAAGAGACGATATTTCACATCTTCTCTACGAAAGAACAAAGCGCAGTCCTATGGTGCTTCCAATCATAACTGCTGTTTAAGGTGATTTTATGAAAAAGCCCGGCAATTCAAAAAATGATAACAAAATTAAAGCACTTTTTAAGGTATATCCCATTACCTTTCTTTTCATTATTGTGAGTGCTTTGCTTACTTGTGCCTTGATTTACTATAATTACTACATCGCCGTTGCGAGTGTGGTAATTATTGCCGTGCTCTGTATTGCAGGGCTTATCATAAAGGATATGGATTATCGCAGATTGCAAGGTATCGTTTTGGCACTTCAGCAGAAGTTTTCAGCAGAAGAAAAAGGCGAGCTTCGCAATTTTCCAATGCCCGTAGTGCTTTTTGACAACACAGATAAAATTATATGGTATAATAATATTTTTAAGCGTGTTTTCTTAAATGAAAAGCCCGCAGGCGT
Organism: uncultured Clostridia bacterium; assembly: GCA_937916195.1. Taxonomy (GTDB): domain Bacteria; phylum Bacillota; class Clostridia; order Oscillospirales; family Acutalibacteraceae; genus Fimenecus. The sequence continues at coordinate 4,707 of CALFTO010000047.1, read as the reverse complement.
TGATGTAAAGCAATTTACATCGGGTCAGGGTATCGACATTATCCGTGAAAGTATGTTTATCGAGTGTGAATATGGCGATAAAAAATATACCGTATTTTCAGGCAGTACAGAATATAAAAAAGAAACAGTTTATTCTCTTTATTTCGTAGAAGATACCGAGCTTAAAAACTACAGAACGGCTTATGACAAATCCCGCCCCGTCGTTATGATTATAAGCCTTGACGGTGTTGAAGATTCTCTTCGCGATTTTCGTGAAAGTCAGCAGGCAGGAATTCTCGGCGGAGTTGAAAGCATTGTAGAAAATTACTTTGCAAAATACAACTGCATTTCGCGAAAACTTGGCAATAACAGATTTATTGCTTTGTGTGAAAAAGAGAATTTTATAAAGATGAGAGAGGACAAGTTTTCACTTCTTGCCGCAGTACGTTCATATACATATAACGATAAAGCTGTCGGCATTACTCTTTCAATCGGTGCGGGCACAGGTAAGACCTTGCCAGAATGTGAAACGGCATCACGCAATGCTCTTGATATGGCAATGGGCAGGGGCGGTGACCAGATTGCAATTAAAACCGATAAAAATGATTTTGAATTCTTTGGCGGAGTTTCAAAGGGTGTTGAAAAGCGTACAAAGGTAAGAACCCGAATGGTAGCTTCTGCTATCGGCGAAATTATAAAGTCAAGCAGTAATGTGCTCATTATGGGCCATCGTTTTGCAGATTTAGATGCTCTCGGCTCTGCAGTGGGCGTGGCAATTATAAGTAACGCCTTGGGTAAAGATGCAAAAATCGTAATGTCCTCAAAAACAACCCTTGCAATGCCATTGGCAAAGCATCTTATTGCAAATGGTATGGATAATCTTCTCATTGAGCCCGAAGATGCCGATGAATATATTGATAAGCGTACACTTTTAGTGGTTGTGGATACTCACCGAAAGAGCTTTCTTGAATATCCCGAGCTTTTCGATTTGGTGAATACCGTTGTGGTAATCGACCACCACAGAAAAACCGTTGACCATATCAATAAGGCGGTTATTTTCTATCATGAGCCCAACGCTTCGTCCGCCTCTGAAATGGTGACAGAGCTTATTGAATATATTGATGTTGACGTGAAAGTCCCGCAGGTATGTGCTGAGGCACTTATGTCGGGTATTACACTTGATACAAAGAATTTTGTTATGAAAACAGGTGTTCGCACTTTTGAAGCGGCGGCTTATCTTCGCTCACTTGGTGCTGATACCGTTAAGGTTAAACAGCTTTTCTCTAACAGTATGAAAACTCAAAAGGATAAAAGCGAGGTTATGAAAAACGCCGCAATGTATGAAAACTGTGCGGTGGGTGTTGTTGATTTTGAAAGTGACGATGTACGAATTGTCGCAAGTCAGGCGGCAGACGAGCTTCTTAATATCGACGATGTAAGAGCGTCGTTTGTAGCATTCAAAACAGGCGACACAATTAATATTTCTGCCCGTTCATATGGTGAACTTAACGTTCAGCTTGTTATGGAGGAATTGGGTGGTGGCGGCCATCAGACTATGGCGGCGGCTCAGCTTCAGGGCGAAACCTTTGAAAACGCACTCTCGCGTCTTAAAAAGGCGATTGATACAGTAAAAGATAATCAGTAGAAATGAGGTATATATAATGGATGTAATTTTGAAAGCAGATGTTAAAGGTCTTGGTAAAAAAGGTCAAAAGGTAAAGGCTTCTGACGGATATGCAAGAAACTTCCTTTTCCCAAAGGGACTTGCAGTTGAGGCTAACGCACAAAGCCTTACAGAGCTTCGCAACCGCGAGCAGTCAAATCAGCACAAAATTGATGTTGAGGTGGCTGCTGCTAACGAATCAAAGGCAAAGCTTCAGGGCAAAACAGTAAAAATGACTGCAAAAGCAGGTAATAACGGTAAGCTTTTCGGTTCAGTAACCGCAAAAGAAGTAGCCGCAGAAATCGCAAAGCAGTTTTCTGTTAAGGTTGATAAAAGAAAAATCACAATGGATGATATTAAAAATTTCGGCTCATACAAAATCGAGGTTAAACTTTACACAAACATTGTAGCAGAAATGACAGTAATGGTAGGCGAATAATTTTGTAACCACTGATTGCAATCTTATGCACAATTCTCAACGGCTACTTTTCCGTCATAGCTCGCCCAAAATACTCACCAATACAACAAAGTATTGCTTGCGTTTTTTGATGGCTCTGACGAAAAACTAACTCGCTGATAATTGCACAACAATTTTATCAGCGGCTACTATGAATGTGAAAAATGGAGAAAGATAAATATGGATAACAATTTTTTCTCAACTGAATTAAATCTTCCTTACAGCCTTGATGCTGAACAGGCGGTGTTGGGTGCAATTTTAAAAGACCCGTCCTGTTTGCCTGTGGTTACAGATATGTTAAGAATAGAGCATATTTATTTGCCACAGCATAAGGCTATTTATACTGCGATAATCAATATCGACACAATGGGTGGCAGAATTGACCCTCTTGTAGTTCTTGAAGAACTTAAAAAAGAGGGGGTATATGACGATATCGGCGGTAAAGCTTATCTTATGAAGATTGCAGATGCCGTTCCCTCAACCCAGAATGTTGAATCATACATAAAAATCATAATCGAAAAATACTATCTTCGCACTCTTATGCTTACCGCCCGCGAAATTCTTGATAAAACAAGTGGCGGAACAGAGTCCCCCGATTCATTGCTCGATATGGCTGAGCAGAAAATCTACGATATTCGTCGTGGCAAGAACACTTCGGGTGCTTCAAAGGTAAGCGATATTATTGTTTCCGATGTTTTCGAGCGTCTTAATAAGCTTGCAAGTGCCGATCCTAAAGAAAAAGAGCAGTATATGGGTATTCCCACAGGCTTTTCTTATCTTGATAAGGTATTGGGTGGCGGTTTCCACCGTTCTGACCTTATAATTGTCGGTGCTCGTCCTGCAATGGGTAAAACAAGCTTTGCACTCAATGTTGCAAGAAATATCGCAATGAAGGGCAAAAAAGTGCTTTTCTTCTCATTGGAAATGTCGAAAGAGCAACTTGCACAGCGTATTATTTCAACAGAAGCGAGAATTGTTAGTAATAAGTTAAGAACAGGCGACATTAATGATGCCGATTGGGAAAAACTTGGTCTTGCACTTCAAAATCTTGTAAACTGTGAGCTTTATTTTGATGATACAGCAAGTATCAATGTTCCCGAAATGAAAGCACGTGCACTTCGTACAAAAGATGTTGATTGTATTGTTATTGACTATCTTCAGCTTATGTCGGGTACAAAAAGAACAGATAACCGTGTTAACGAGGTTTCAGAAATTACCCGTAGCCTTAAAATGATGGCAAAGGATTTGAACGTTCCCGTTGTAACCTGTTCACAGTTATCCCGTAGCGTTGCCAAAAACACAAGTGACCACCGTCCGCAGATGACAGACCTTCGTGAATCGGGCTCAATCGAGCAGGATGCCGACATCGTTTTGATGCTTCACCGTGAAGATTACTATAAAAACGGTGAAGAGGAAGATACCGAAAGCCCAACTGCAAATATTGCAGAGGTTATCGTAGGTAAAAACAGACATGGCTCAACAGAAACCGTAAAGGTTGCGTGGAACCCCGAATTCACAATGTTCTCTACTCTTGAAAGGATTAAGGATGATATCTAAAGTAGTAAAAACAGTATCGGAACACCGAATGATTTCGTCGGGCGACACTGTCGGAGTAGGACTTTCCGGCGGTGCCGATTCTGTTGCTCTTTTACATATCCTTGTAACTAATAAAGAAAAATTAGGTATCAAAAAAATTAAAGCTGTTCACATTCATCACGGTATCCGCGGTATTGAAGCTGACCGCGACCTTGACTTTTCAAAGAAACTCTGCGAAAGATTAAATGTTGAATTTATCAGTTTTCATATTAATGTCCCCGCCGAAGCAGAAAAAACAGGTGAGAGCCTTGAGGAATGTGCAAGAAGACTTCGTTATGAGTGTTTTGAGAGAGTAGACTGTGATAAATTCGCAACTGCACACAATCTAAATGATAATGCAGAAACAGTAATTTTCAATTTGGCTCGCGGTGCATCTCTTTCAGGGCTTTGCGGAATTCCTTATACAAGAGAAAAATATATTCGCCCCTTGCTCAATTGCACAAGGGAAGAAATTGAAGCATATTTAAAAGAAAAAAATCTTGAATATGTAACTGACAGTACAAATTTGAGTGATGAATACACAAGAAACAAAATCCGTCATAATATTTTGCCAATGCTTTTTGAGTTAAATCCTTCATTTGATAAAGCTTTTTCAAAATGTGTTGACTCTGTAAAAACTGCAGACGATTATATTGTGACTTCTGCAAAGGAATTGCTTTTAAAGGCGAAAACAGACAATTATTATGATTGCTCGCTGTTTGAAAACTGTCATAATGCGGTTAAAAACCAAGTTATTTCTTTAATTTTAAAAGAACAGAATATAAAAAATATAAGCAGAGATTATATTTCAGCAGTAGCCCATATTATCGAAAATGGCGGAAAGGTGAGCCTCGGCGGTAATATTACGGCATTTGCCGAACGAAAAAAACTCTATTTTAACGAGCTGTCAACTGCTGAAGATTTTGAAATGCATTTAGAACTAAAAAATCAGCAATTTATAACTCCCGTCGGTATTTTTTCAGTTAATATTATTGACAAAAAAGATTTACAAAAACTTAATATAAAAAATATA
>CALFTO010000046.1 GCA_937916195.1 uncultured Clostridia bacterium | reverse complement strand
CCTTTTATTATGTAAAGATTTTCTTGTTCTTCAATTTCAATTCCGAATTTACGAAGTGCCGAAAGTGTGATATTAAGATATGAGCGGGACTCAACGGGCGGAATTAATTTGATTTGACTGTCGCCGTCAAGCAAGGGCAAGGCAAATAAAAGTCCTGTGATAAACTGTGAGCTCACATTACCGAGGATTTCATATTCCCCCGCCTGCAACTTTCCTGTTAAATGCAAGGGAAATTTGCTTCCGTTGTGAAAAACAACTCCCATTCGCTCCATCTCTTCTTTTAAGGGCGAAATTGGTCTTTCGGGCAATCTTCCGTGCCCTGTTATTGTGGTGTCAATGCCAAGTGCCGACACTACGGGAAGCAAAAAACGCAGAGTTGACCCGCTTTCACCACAATCAAGCTCTGCTTTTTCGTTAAATTTATTTGGTGTAACGGTGATAATATCACCGTCAACCTCAATTTCTGCACCCATATTCTTAAGACAATCAACAGTTGCCGAAATATCCTTTGACATAACATTGCAATACACCTTTGTGGGTGCATCTGCCAAAGCCCCGCAGATAAGAAGTCTGTGAGCGTCTGACTTTGATGAAATTGCCTTGATTTTGCCCGATATTTCGGCGGGGGTGCAGATTATGTCCATTTAATTCAATCCTGCTTCTATAAATTCTTTCAAGTTGTCAACTGATATTTTCTCGATTTTGCAAAGTCCGTATTTTTCGGGGATAATCAGCGAAATTGTGTCAAGACTTCGCTTTTTGTCAGAAAGTGAAATCTTGTATAATTCTTCTGCAGTGAATTCGCAAGCTGTGGGCAAACCGTTTGCGTTGAGAATTGCTATAAGCATTTCGGTGAAATTCTCTGGAGTTATTCCCATTTTATACGCACCGCGTGTTGCGATTACCATTCCTATTGCCACCGCATTACCGTGAGAAATTGAAAGATGACTGCATTTTTCAATTGCATGTCCGATTGTGTGACCAAAATTAAGTAACTTTCTCTCACCGTTTTCAAATTCGTCGCGGTCAACAACATCGCGTTTAATCTCAACGCAACGTTTGATTACGTATTCAATATTTTCTCTTATACTGTTATTTTTTAAGAATGTGAGAAATTCGCCATCTAAAATCATTCCGTATTTGATAATCTCGGCACAGCCCTCGTTAAAGGTTTCAGGGGGCAAGGTGCTGAGTGTTTCGCAATCTGCATAAACTGCGATTGGCTGATAAAACGCACCGCAAAGATTTTTGCCCGCCTTTAAATTAACGGCAGTTTTGCCACCGACAGAAGAGTCCACCATTGAAAGCACGGTTGTAGGAATTTGCACAAAGTCAACTCCGCGAAGATAAGCACTTGCTGCAAAGCCTGTTAAATCCCCTGTTACGCCACCGCCGAGAGCTACAAAAAGGTCAGTTCTTGTGATACTGTTTTCGGCGCAGAATTCCTGAATTTTTTCAAAATTTTCAAGGGATTTCGACTCTTCACCGTGGGGGAATACGAATTCGCAAACCGAATACCCATTATCAGCTAAAGATTTTTTAACTCTTTCGCCATAAATTGAGAAAACTGTATCGTCAGAAACGATTACCGCACGGCAGGGCTTTTTGATTTTTGTAAGCATTTCGCCAACATTATCTAAAAAACCTGAGCCGATGTGCACATTATATTCTTTTGAAGCGGTCACCTTAACGATTTCCATTTTCTTCACCCGTCAATCTGTTCTTTTAAAATTCTGCCGTCGCGTAAAAGAGAAGTCAATTTTTCGCGGTCACCCATTGCCATTGCTTCTCTATATTGTACCAAATTATCCACTATCGCGTCAATTTCATTTATAAGATTATCGCGGTTTTCGAGGAATAATTCTGACCACATATGCTCATTAAGATATGCTACTCTTGTTAAATCCTTATAACTGCCTGCCGAAAAGCCCTTGTGCACCATAGCATTGGGACTTTTAACATAGGCATTTGAAACCACGTGTGCAAGCTGTGAGGTAAAGGCAATAATTTTGTCGTGCTCGTCGGGAGTGGACATTTGAATATTTGTAAATCCGATTTTTAAGAAAAGCTCTTTAATTACATTTACACATTCCTCGGGAGTGTCTTCGTAAGGAGTAAGAATCATTGAAGAATTGTTGAAGATTTTAGCCGTTGAATGTTCAAAGCCCGAAAGATGAAGCCCTGCCATCGGGTGCGCACCGATAAACACAAAGCCGTTTTGCTTTGCTGTGTCATAAAGCGCGTCACAGACATAGCGTTTAACACCGCTTATATCCATAACAATAGCACCTTTTTTGAATAGGTGAGCATTTTCAATTATGTAATCAATTGAAGCCTGTGGGTAGAGAGAGACAATCACCAAATCGCAAAGAGGCAAATCCTCTTTTGTGAGTTCCTTTTCAATTGCGCCCACAAAAAGTGCTTTTTGTACTGCTTCGGGACTTCTGTTTGTGCCCCATACTGTGTGCTCTGTGCCAAAGCTGATTGCCTTTGCAAGCGAGCCGCCCATAAGACCAAGTCCGATAATTCCGACTTTCATTTTATCACCTTATTTTACTGCATCTAAAACTTTGTTTACCGATGAAACAACATCTGCAAACTGTGGAGGAGTAAGTGCCTGAGGACCATCGCAAAGTGCTTTTGACGGGTCGTTGTGCACTTCAATCATAAGGCCGTCTGCACCGCAGGCTGCCGCCGCCAATGACATAGGCTTAACAAAACGAGCAATACCTGATGCGTGTGAGGGGTCAATAACTACGGGCAAGTGTGATTTTTCTTTGAGCATTGGAACTGCTGACAAATCAAGTGTATTTCGTGTTGCAGTTTCAAATGTGCGGATACCACGCTCACAAAGAATAACCTTCTCATTACCGCCCGCCATAATATATTCTGCGCTCATAAGAAGCTCTTGGAATGTGCTTGAAAGACCGCGCTTTAAGAAAATGGGCTTATCAAGATGTCCAAGCTCTTTTAAAAGCTCAAAGTTCTGCATATTGCGTGCTCCAACCTGAATAATGTCAACATTCTCAAAAAGCGGAATATGAGAAGCGTCCATAATTTCTGTTACAATTGGCATTCCTGTTTCTTTTTTTGCCTCAAGCATAAGCTCAAGTCCTTCGCCACGCATACCTTGGAATGCATATGGTGAAGTACGGGGCTTGAACGCACCACCACGAAGGAAGTTAGCACCTGCTGATTTAACGTCCTTTGCGATGCTTAAAATCTGCTCTCTACTTTCAATTGAGCAAGGACCTGCAAAGAACTGGAAGTTGCCGCCGCCTATTTTATAACCCTCAACATCAATTACTGTGTCGTCGGGGTGGAATTTTCTGTTTGCACATTTGTAAGGCTCTGAAATTCGTCTTACGTCCTCAACAATGTCAAGACTTTGAATGAGGTCAATGTCAACACGGCTTGTGTCACCAATAAGACCTAAAATTGTCTGATAATGACCCACTACCTCGTTGATTACGAGATTTTGCTCGTGCAACCATTTGGTTAAATTTTCGACTTTTGCAGGGTCGACCTGATTTTTAAGAATTACTACCATATTTCTTACTCCTTCGGTATGAATTTCGCAATAAAAAATTCCTACAGCGGTTTCACTGTAGGAATAAAGTGCAATTATTTCAGCAATCTTTATTTTTCCGCAGTGAAACAAGCCTTTGACTTTGTAAAGTAAAAGCTAAAGTAAAAGTATTCAGCTGCGAAATTAAGAGTTTTCATAATATTTACCTCTGTTTGCTGATTGAAAAATATTTTAGCACTATGAAGCGCTAATGTCAATATTTTTATAAAAATATTTATAAATGCAAAATGCAAAGTGCAAAACGCAAAATTAAGGGTCTGCGACGCATTTATAATAGGCTTCCTCTGACGAGGGAGGCAACGCACAATTTCAGTTTCATATATAACAACGGCGGGAGCTAAGCCCCCGCCCTACTAATTATTATTCCTTTGGAAATTCCTTTTTTATCTTACTCATACCGCATATATAATTCATATCAACATTATAATATCGGGCAAGAATAATTAAATTGTCAACAGGAATTCTTGTTTTTCCGCTCTCATAATCACAATATGTTCGCTGTCCAATTTTCAGCAAGGTAGCAATTTCAGTTTGTGTTTTATCAGCATCTTCTCGTAAAAAGCGAATGCATTCATTATATCTCACTTTATTCACCTCAAAAATATTTTACCATAGAGTTTATAACTCTATTGACTTTTAGAGTTATAAACTCTATAATATATGCGGAGGTGATATTATGCGACAAGATTTAGAAGATTTATGGAATTATTATCTAATTGAAGTACCAATCAAATACACTAAAAAAGATAAATTGACAAAAGAACATTTTTCTGAAAAAGAAAAAGAATTTCGTTCAAAACTAACACAAGAACAGCTTGAAATTCTTGAGGAATATGACGATGCGGTTGCAAGTGTAGGCAGAATAACTGAAAGGCACGCTTTTATCAAGGGTGTTATGTTTGCGACTCGATTCATTTTTCAAGCATTGTATGATGATTAAAAACGGCGAGATTTCTCTCGCCGTTCATTTTGCACTCTGCGCTTTGCATTTTGCATTATAACATATATAGTCCTGACTTTTTCATCGCTTTATTTAATGTACGCTGTGCAAAACGGCTTGCCTTTTCTGCGCCGTTCTTTGCGCACTCATTAAGATATGCTTTGTCATTCACAAGGCGATTGAAATCTGCCTTGAATGGTCGAAGCTCTTCGACAACTGCTTCTGCAACTGCCATTTTAAAGTCACCGTAGCCCTTGCCGTCAAAATCCTTTTCAATCTGTTCATAAGAAAGACCTGTACAGCAAGAGTAAATACCCATAAGGTTATTGATACCCTCTTTGCCCTCGGTATAACGCACCTTTGCTTCACTATCGGTAACCGCACTCTTGATTTTCTTCACAATCACATTGTCATCATCAAGCATCGAAATATAGCTCTTTGGATTTGGGTCAGATTTGCTCATTTTAGCAAATGGGTCTTGAAGTGACATTACACGAGCACCAACCTTGCCGATAAAGGGCTCTGGCATTGTGAATGTTTTACCATAAACCGTATTAAAACGGTCTGCAATATCGCGGGCTATTTCAAGATGCTGTTTCTGGTCAGCACCAATGGGCACATAATCTGCTTGATAAAGCAAAATATCTGCCGCCATAAGAATTGGGTATGTAAAAAGTCCCACATTAACATTTTCGGGGTGCTTTTCGCTCTTATCCTTAAACTGTGTCATTCGAGCCGCCTCACCGAACTGTGTGCAACAGTTGAGTAACCATGCAAGCTGTGCGTGCTGTGGCACATGGCTCTGAATAAACACAATGCTCTCTTCGGGGTCAAGACCGAGTGCCAACAAAATCGCATATAATTCCATTGTATTCTTGCGAAGTGTTGCGGGCTCGGGGCGAACTGTGAGCGAATGTAAATCTGCAACTGCATAAAGACAGTTGTAATCATCCTTCATATTCTTCCAGTTTTTAAGCGCACCGAGGTAGTTGCCCAAGGTTGGAGTACCCGTGGGCTGAATTGCACTTAAAACTATCTTTTTCTTTTCTACGGTGTTTTCCATTGCTATCACCTATTACTAATTTTATATACAATATATTTAACTATTTTTCTGCTGATTTGTCAACATCCTCAGCAATAAAATTCACAACGCTGTCTTCAGTATTTGTGCCGATTACAATATCTGCGATTTCTTTTACTTGAGGCACGGCATTCTCTACCGCCACCGCTGTGTCAGCACCGTTAAGCATTATAATATCATTAAGATTATCACCGAATGCGGTAATTTTATCTGCTCCCACAACCTCGGCTACCTCTTTTGCTCCGTTTGCCTTTGATGCGGTGTGAGAATAAATCTCAATTAGCCAATCGTCTGAATAACTGTCCTTATAATATGCAAAATCAATGTTTGGCACTGACCTTAATTTTTCTACAACAGGGTCAAGAATTTCGGGAAGTGCGTAATAATTCACATAAACGGGGTGCTGACCTTTTTCGATAACCGTCAAATCGTCGGTTTGCGTAAATCTGCCATCCAGCATATCAACACGCATATCATAAAATTCTTTCATACCGTCGTTGTCGAATTCGGTATATTTAATTGAAAGCTTATAGTTATCACCATATAAAAACATAAACGGGTGCAAATTCTTTTCATAAAAGCAATCAAGAATTTTTTGGAGTGCCGAATGTTCTATTTCGTGATATTTTACCGCCTTACCCGTTTCGGTGTCATAGACAAAAACACCATTCATAAGCACAATGGGCGCGGCAAAGTGAACTCCCTCTAAAAGTGGCATTGCACTGACCATACTGCGCGCCGTTGCCACCGCAAAGGAAATTCCCTTTTTATAAAACTCATTCAGTTTTTCTTTTGTATATTCACTCATTTTGCCGTTATCCTGCAAAAGAGTGCCGTCCATATCGCTGATGTATAATGTTTTCATAAAACCTCTTAAATTGTAAGGCGGGGTCTTGCCCCGCCACTAATAATTATTTAAGTAATGATACTACAAGGTCACCCATTTCGGATGTTGTGACTTTCTTGAAACCATCTTCATAAATATCAGGTGTACGGGCAATTTTAAGTGCCTCGTTAACTGCATCTTCAATTGATTTTGCAGCTTCTTTTTCATCAAAAGAATATTGAAGCATCATTGCTGCAGAAAGGATTGTTGCAAGTGGGTTTGCCTTTTGCTGACCTGCAATATCAGGTGCAGAGCCGTGAATAGGCTCATAAAGTCCCATTTTGCCTGTTGCAAGAGATGC